>DASTCJ010000098.1:0-74621 GCA_035605575.1 Candidatus Methylomirabilota bacterium | reverse complement strand
TCGACGCGCGTGCCATCAGCGAGCTCGGCATTCCCGGCGCGATGCTGATGGAGAACGCCGGCCGTGGCGCCACCGACGCGCTGCTGCGGGCGCTCCCCGAGCGTGGTCTCAAGCCACGCGGACTGCGCGTCGCGCTCGTCTGCGGCAAGGGAGGCAATGGCGGCGACGGCTTCGTGGTCGCCCGCCGGCTGAAGGCCGCCGGTGCGCGGCCGGCCGTGTACTGTGCATTTCCCTCCGACGCGCTCGCCGGCGACGCGGCGCGGAAGCATCGCGAGATGCGTCGCGCCGGCATCGTCGCCCGCGTGGTCGGCGACGGGAGCGCCCTGCGATCGGCCCTCGCCGAGAGCGACCTCATCGTGGACGCGCTGCTCGGCACCGGCGTGCGTGGCGCGGTCGGCCCGGCCCTCACCGGACTGATCGAGGCGATGAACGCGAGCGGCCGCCCCGTGGTGGCGCTCGACGTTCCTTCGGGACTCTCTGCCGACGGTGGGCCGCTCGCCGGTCCAGTGGTACGGGCGTGGCTCACGCCGACGTTCGCTGCGCTCAAGCTCGGGCTGGCGGTTGGCGCCGGCGTCGAGCTGGCCGGGCGCGTCGAGGTGGTCGACATCGGGATCCCACCCGCCGAGCTGACGCGTGAGGTGAGCACATTCGTGCTCGAGGCGGCCGACGTCGCGCCGCTCTTTCCACGGCGGCGCCGTGACGCCCACAAGGGGACGTATGGACATCTGCTCGTGGTGGCGGGGTCCGTGGGCAAGACCGGCGCCGCGGCGCTGTGTGCGCGCGCGGCGATGCGGACGGGCGCGGGCCTGGTGACGGTGGCGACCTCCGCCAGCGCGCAGCCCGTCGTCGCCTCGCTGCTCCTGGAGGCGATGAGCGTGCCGCTGCCGGAGACGGCCGCGCGAACGGTCGCCCTCAAAGCGCACGACGCGCTCATCGAGCTCTCGGCCGGGCGCGATGCGGTCGCGCTCGGCCCCGGCCTCGGTCTGGACGACGAGACACGGCGGCTGGCGCGCGTGCTCGTGCGCGAGACGGCGCGGCCGATGGTGGTCGACGCCGACGGCCTGACCGCGCTCGTCGATCATCTCGACGAGCTGCGCGCGGCCGCCGGACCGCGCTATCTCACGCCGCATCCCGGCGAGATGGCGCGCATGCTCGGCGCGGCGGTCGCCGACGTTCAGCGCGATCGACTCGGGTGCGCGCGCGCCTTCGCGCGGGAGCACGGCGTCCACCTGTGCCTGAAGGGCTCGCGCAGCATCGTGGCGTCTCCCGAGGGCAGCGTCCTGATCAATCCCACCGGCAATCCCGGCATGGCCAGTGGAGGCGCCGGTGATGTCCTCACCGGGATCGTGGGCGCGCTTCTGGCGCGCGGCCTGCCCGCAGCGCGCGTCCTCGGCGCCGCCGTCTATCTGCACGGTCTCGCCGGCGACATCGCCGCTGAGCGCATGGGTGAAGAGGCGCTCGTGGCGAGCGACGTGATCGACGCGCTTCCCGAGGCCTTCCGGCGACTCGCGCATGACGACTAGTGTCGTCGCTGCGTCGCCGGACGCGACCGCGGCGGCGGGTGAGCGGCTGGCGGCGCGACTCGGGCCAGGTGACGTGGTTGGCTTGACCGGTGCTCTGGGCGCGGGCAAGACGTGCTTCGTGCAAGGGCTCGCACGCGGGCTCGGCGTCGGCATACCCGCCACGAGCCCGACGTTCGTGCTCGTCAACGAGTACCGCGGCCGGTTGCCCGTGCACCACGTGGATGTCTATCGCACACACACGCTCACCGAGCTGCTCGACCTCGGTCTCGAGGACCTTCTCGATGGCGATGGCGTGACGGTCATCGAGTGGGCCGATCGCTGCGAGGCGCTGCTGCCGCCGCGTACGATCCGCGTCCACATCGAGGGCGTGGGCAACGAGCCTCGCCGCATCACGATCGGCGAAGGCAAGACCGATCGCAGCGCGCGCGGTCTCATCACGCCACCATCCTGAAGGCTCGAGACCAGCGGCGCGCTTCGCCCGTTATGTTCTGTATCGAATTCAGGACATTGACGGGCGTCGGCCGAGAGCGTACTCGAAGATATGGCGATGCGAGTGTGGCCGGAGAGCGAGCGGCCGCGCGAGCGCCTCTACTTCAATGGTCCGACCGCGCTCGCCGATGCCGAGCTGCTCGCTATCCAGCTCGGCTCCGGTCGCCGTGGCAAGGACGCGGTGGCGGTGGCCCGCGAGGTCCTCGCCGCGTACGGCTCACTGGCCGACATCGCCGGCTGTGAGGTGGTCGAGCTCGCGCGCCTCCCCGGCGTCGGACGCGTCAAGGCCGCGCGCTTGGCGGCCACCTTCGAACTGACGCGACGGCTCCGCGCGCGCACGCCGGGCGCTCGCACACCGCTCGGCAGCCCGGCCGAGGTCTATGCCGCGTTCGGGCCGTTGATGGAAGATCTCAAGCGCGAGGTGTTTCGCATCGCCTTGCTCGACGCGCGGAATGGCCTCGTGCGCGACATCGTCATCTCCGAGGGAACGCTCTCGGCGAGCCTCGTGCACCCGCGCGAGGTCTTCAAGCCGGCCATCCTGGAGTCGGCCGCGTCGGTGATCTTGCTGCACAACCACCCGAGCGGCGACCCGACGCCCAGCCGCGAGGACATCCGGCTGACGCGTCAGCTCGTCGAGTGCGCGCGGCTGCTGGACCTCAACATCCACGACCACGTCGTGATCGGCCGGGGCCGGTTCATCAGCCTGGCCGAACGCGGTATCATCTGAGCGCCATGGCCATCAAGGTCCGGAACGTCGGCCACGTGGTCCTCAAGGTCCGCGACATCGAGCGGGCGGCGCGCTTTTACCGCGACGTGCTGGGGCTCAAGGAGGTTGCACGGGGCACCTTCGGCCGACCCATGGCCTTCTTCTCGACCGGCGACAATCATCACGACGTCGCCGTCATGGAAGTCGGCGCCGACGCACCGTCTCCGGCGCCGGAGGCGACCGGTCTCTATCACGTCGCCCTGCGCATCGGCACGACGCTCGACGAGCTTCGCGCCGCCCGGGCGCATCTCGCGGCGCACGGCATCCGCGACATGCGCGTCCGTGATCACGTGGTGAGTCAGTCGATCTACATCAGCGATCCGGACGGCAACGACGTGGAGCTCTACGTCGATGCCGATCCGGCGATCTGGCGGGAGAAACCGGACACCGTCGCCAACTCCCGGCCGCTCGCGCTCTGAGCGCCTAGCCCTTCGCCAGCTTCTCGATATCCTTCTTCGACATCGTCGATAGCCGCGTCATCAGGCCCTTCACCTTCCGCTCGGACGCGTGATCGGCAAGGATCGTCTTCTTCGACTTGCTGCCGTTCGCGATGTAGGCGACCCAATCGTCGAGGTTGGGAGTGCCGCGGTACGCGACCGTGACGCCGCTCATCCGCAACCGCCGGCGCCCTTCCACCTTTGCAAGGGGTTTTCGACCGTCCATGGTGGCGGGTCCTCTCAACGAATGCCGGTCAACGGTGGACACGGTGCAACGCTGAAGAGCCGGGCGTCGAGCACGCCGCGTACCTTACGAGCGAGGCGATTTCAGTGTCAAGGTCTCGTTTCTCCGCATCGAGCGCGCGTTTCATCGATGCCATGCGCGTCACGGCCCGTGAATGTGCGAGAAATCTTCGGTGGGTGCGTATCCGTGGACGAATGACGCGGTGTTTTTTTACCACCTATTCGCGAGGCCGCGCCAGTCCGTGCGATTTCGACACCTGTGGATAGGTGTGGACATGTGGATAACATGTGCGCAATTCATCGGCGCGCGCGCAGCGCTTCAAGGATCCGCCGCGCGAGGATCGGGCCTTGCGTGATGAATCCCGTGAAGTACGACACCGCCGTCGCGCCGGCGTCGAGGAGCCGGAGCGCCTTGTCGGGCGCATCGACACCGCCCGTTGCGATCAGCTGCAAGCCCTCGCCGAACGCGCGTCGCGTGCGGCGCACGTTGTTGAGCGTCGCGTCGAAAATCTCGGGCCCGGAGAGCCCCCCCGCGCCCTGCGAGAGCCGCCGTTCCTCGATGCGCCGCGTGTTGCCGTAGTTCACGATGCCGATCCCGGCCGCGACGGCGGCGGGGATGATGTGACGCTCGTTTTCGTCGGCAAAATCGGGCGAGACCTTCACGATGAGCGGCTTGGTGGTCGCGCCGCGCACAGCCTTCATGAGGGCGCCGAGCTCCTGCGGCCGCTCCGACCACGCGTACACGAGCTTCGTGTTCGGCGAGGAGATGTTGACCTCGACGAGATCGCCGAACGCTCCGAGCTCGCGCGTGAGCATCACGTAGTCTGCGACCGACTCCCCGGCCACGCTGACGATCAGCGGCACGCGATGCGGCAGATGCGCGATCGCCGCGCGGAACGCCTCGAGACCGGGGTTCGCAAAACCGTTGCAGTTCACGAGTCCCGGACCGGCGGCCGTGCGCACGCGCACGAGATTCGGTTGCGGGTGACCGGGGCGCGGGCTCAGCGTGATCGACTTCGCGGTGACGGCCCCGAACCCGAGGCCCATCGCGCGCGCGAGGATGCGCGTGTCGTAGTACATCGCGGCCAGGATGATCGGATTCGGCAGCCGCACGCCGCCGAGACTGACGGCGAGGCGCGGATCCCGGACGTGGAAGACGGGCAGGCGATCGAGCGGCAGCAGCCGGAGCGCGGTCTGGCCCAGGGCGACGGCCGTCGGCTCGGGAAGGCGGCTGAGAAGCCCTTCGTAGACGGCGCGGTAGAGCGTCGCGAGCGCGTGCGTCATGCGGCGGCCGCCCGGAGGATAGCACGCGGCCGACGACGATCCTTGACGTCGGGAATCGAGACAATTTAGGGTGTTCAGGTGGTGCGGCTCGTGGTTCTCGTCCTGGCGGTCCTGGCAACCGCCTGCGCCCCGGCGCCTCCGCGCCCGGCGGCGATCGTCGCTCCCGACCTCGCCAGCGTTCCGGCCTTTTCCTTCGAGACCGACACGTTCGCCTTTCCGAACCAGATACGCGCCCGGAACAAGGGTGTGTCCGGGCTCTACGCGAACCATTGCTTCGTGCTCGCGCGCAGTCTTCGCCAGTTTCACCAGTTCGCGCGCTTCGATCCGACCGCGCCGAAGCTCTCGCCTGCGCAGTACGAGCGGCTCGTACGCGCGGTCGTGGCCCGCGCGCCATGGCGCCCGCCGCTGCCGACCGAGGACCGCATCGTCATCCCCGGCTACGCAAACCTGCGCCAGCTGTCCGCGGCCGAGGAGCCAGCGGTGAAGGCGGGACTCGGCGGTCCTTTCTGGACGTGGGTGCACTGGACGAACTGGCGGGTCACCTTCGAGGGACTGCCGCCCGAGCACCAGGGCGAAGTGCTGCATCAGATCCGCGATCAGCTGGCGGCGGGGCGGCTGGTCCAGCTCCTCGTCACGAACTGGCCGAAGCCGGAGCTCAATCACACCGTTGTCGCCTACGCCTATCGCCGTCGACCGGCGGGGCTCGATCTGATCGTGTGGGATCCGAACGATCCGAGCGCGCCCGGCATCGTCACCTTCGAGGGTGCACACCGGCGATTCTGGGCGACGAACGTGTACGACACGGAGCCGGGGACGATCCGCGTCTTCCGGATGTACTACTCGTGGTTCCTGTGAGCGAGGCCCTCCTTCCAGGCGCGGCCGCGGCGCCGCGCTGGTACGCGCACGGCCTCAATCGCGTCGTCGTCTATCGCGTCGGGGCGGCGCTGGCGCGCGCGTTGCCGCGCGCGGTGCGGCTCCGCGCGGCGCAAGCGGTGGCGACGGCGGCCGCCGCGCGCTTCGCCGCCGAGCGAAGCGTCGTACGCGCGACGCTCGTGCGCGTCCTGCCACGCGCGGCGCCGTCCGAGATCGACGCCCTGGTGGCGGAGGTCTTCCAGAACTTCGCGATCTGCTTCACCGACCTCATCACCGCCAACCGGGGCGAGCGCGCGCCCGAGCTGCTCGCCAGCACCGAGGGAACCGAGCACGTGGCGGCGGCCGAGCGCCTCGGGCGCGGGCTGGTCGTCGTCACCGCCCATCTCGGCAACTGGGAGCTGGGCGGTCGGCTGCTCGCCGGCACGGTGACGCGGCCCACGCACGTCGTGGTGGCCCCCGAGCAAGATCCCGGCGTCGAGCGTTTCCTGCGCGCCGACGGCGGCCCCGTGCGGTTTGTCACGCGGACGGCGCCGCTCGACGTGCTGCCGCTGGTCGCCGCGCTCCGGCGCAACGAGGTCGTGGCCCTCCAGGGCGATCGCGCGCTCGGCGGCCGCGGTGACCGGCTCCATAGTTTCTTCGGGGTGCCGGCGGCGTTCCCGCTCGGCCCGTTCGTCCTGGCGCGGGCAGCGCGCGCCCCCGTCTTGCCCGCATTCTGCCTGCTGCGTCCGGACCGTCGCTACACGGTGGTCATCGGCGAGCCCTGGACGGTGGCGGTGGGCGAGGAGTCCGAGGCGCTCGAGCGCTGGGTCGCCGTGCTCGAAGCGATGGTGCGACGCCATCCGACGCAGTGGTTCAATTTCTACGACGTGTGGCGGCCGTGCTGATGCGGCCGGTGGCCGTGGTGGCCGCGGGTGTCGCCACGCCGATCGGACTCGACCTCGAGACGTTCTGGTCCGGTCTCATCACCGGTGTCGACGGCACGAGCCGCATCGAGCGGTTCGAGGTCGGTGATCTGCGCGTCGGGCGCGGCGGTGAGATCAAGAAGCTCGCGTCGGCCGGGCAGGCGCCGCACCGCGCGTGTCGCGCGTCGTCCATGCTGTTGAGGGCCGCCGACGATCTGCTCGCGCACGCCGGGCTCGGCGCCGATGCCGGGCGGGTCGCGGTGGTGCTCGGCACGGCGCTCGGCGGCGTCGAGGAGCTCGATCGCGCGCTGACCGATACGCCGGGGCCGCGCACGGCGGCGGCGGGCCTCTATGACAGTCCCGCCTTCGCCCTCGCGCGACGTCTCGGCGCCGCCGGTCCCGTGCTGACCGTATCGACCGCCTGCGCGTCGGGGGCGACCGCGCTCGGCATCGGGGCCGATCTGCTCAACAGCGACGCCGCCGATCTCGTGGTGGCCGGCGGGTACGACGTGCTGTGCCGCTTCGTGATGCGCGGGTTCGATGCCCTCCGCTCGTTGACGCGTGACCGCGTCCGTCCGTTCGATCGCCGCCGCAACGGCCTCTTGCTCGGCGAGGCCGCCGGACTCGTTCTCCTCGCGCGCGCATCGGAGGCGCGTGCGCCGCTCGGCCGGCTGCTCGGCCATGCGAGCAGCAGCGATGGCTCGCACATCGCAGCGCCCGATCCGGACGGCCGTGGGCTCGAGCACGCCGTACGTGCGGCCATGGCCGCCGCCGGCGTCGGCGCGGCCGACGTCGACCTGGTGAGCGCGCACGGAACGGGGACGGTGCTGAACGATCGCATCGAGACGTCCGTGATCAAGCGCGTCCTCGGCGCGCATGCGCACGCCGTGCCCGTGAACTCGATCAAGGGCGCCATCGGCCACACGATGGGCGCCGCCGCCACGCTGGAGGCGATCATGTGCCTGCTCGCCGCGCGCGACGGCGTGGTGCCGAGCACGCTCGGCTACGAGGAGCCGGATCCGGCCTGCGACCTCGACTACGTCCCGCGCGCGGCGCGACAGGTGCGCACGCGCATGAGCCTGTCGACATCACTCGGCTTTGGCGGCTGCAACGCGGCGCTCGTGCTGGAGGGCGGCGCGTGACGCGGGTCACCGGCATCGGCCTGCTGACGGGCTGGGGCGCCGGTACGGCGGCGCTGCCCGATGACGCCCGCGCCACCGGCGCCGGTCGCCGCGTGGTGGCGCTGCCGCGGCCGGCCTACGACGGCGAGCGCTTCCGCCGCGCGACGCGAGAATGTCTGCTCGGTGTCGCCGCCGTCGACGCCATGCTGGCCGATGCCGGGCTCGACCGCGGGGCGATCGGCGGCCCAGACACCGCCCTCATCTATGCCAGCGCGGCCGCCTACGGCGCCTCGAACAGGGCCTTCATCGTGGGTGGCCCCTCCGTCTATTTCCCCTATACGGCGCCCAGCGCCGTGCCGGCCGAGGTCGCGATCGAGTACGGACTGAGGGGCGGCTATGTCATTCTTGTAGGCGGAGCCACGGCCTGCATCGAGGCGCTCTGGCAAGCGGCCACGCTCCTCGGGAGTGGCCGCTGCCGGCGTGCGATCGTGCTAGCCGTCGAGACGTTCGCCGAGTGCGAGACCCTCTGGTCGCGTGGCCGCTGGACCGTGCGCGGGCCGCTGGTGGAAGCCGCGGCGTGCGCGCTACTGGAGGGCGATGGCGAGGTGTGCTATGCCGTCGGGGTCATCCCGGCACCACTCGAGATGGTCGCGCGACAGCGCGCCGGCGAGACGCTTGCGTGCGGACCACTCATCGCGCTCGCGCTGGCACGCGAGGCCGGTGAGGCGCTGCCGCGGGTAACCGGACAGTGGCGCGGACGACGGATGGGCGTGACGCTCGAGCTGGCGACAGCGGCCGCGCGGACGCGGTCATGACATTCACACCGGGGGGAGTATGGAGCCGAAAGAAGTTCTCGACGAGCTGAAGACGATCTTGGTCGCTCGCCTGAAGTTCGATCCGCGGCGTGCGGCCGAGACGACGGAGGCCACGGCGCTTCCCAAGGGCGTGGAGGGCGCCATCGGGCTCGACTCGCTGGACTTCATCGAGCTGTCGATCGCCATCGAGGAACGCTTCGGCATCACGATGGACGAGCCGGAAGATCTCACCGAGCACTTCGCTTCCTTCGCCACGCTGTCCCGGTTCATCGCGGGGAAGCTGCCGGCGGCATGAGACGGGTCGTCGTCACCGGCCTGGGCGCGGTCAGCCCATACGGCATCGGGGTCAAGGCCTACTGGTCGGGCCTCGCGAGCGGCACCTGCGCCCTGCGTCCTCTGAGCATCATCGAGACCGACGGCTTCCGTTGCCGGATCGGCGGAGAGGTGCCGGAAGTCGTCGGCGGCTCTGCGCGGCGGACGCGCGCCGACCGGTTCGCGCTGGCCGCGGCCGAGGAGGCGCTGAGCGACGCCGGCCTCGGTCGCGGAGAGCGCGAGGACATGGCCCTCGTGGTCGGCGCCGTTGGGGGTGGGATGCTCGAGGCCGAGGAATGGTACTGGGCGACCTCGCGCAAGCGCCCGGCCCGCCTGGTGCCCGCGGTGCGCAGCGTGCTGCCGTGTGCCCACGCCGACGTGCTCGCCTCCCGCCTTCGCGTGTACGGCCCGCGGCACACCGTCATCACCGCGTGCAGCTCGGGTGCGGTGGCGATGGCGGAGGCGGCGGCCCTCATCGCCGACGGCGTGGTCGACGTCGCCCTCGCGGGTGGTGTGGATGCCCTCACGCGGATCTGCTTCATGGGCTTCAATGCCCTCAAGCTCCTCGATCGGGCGCCGTGCCGCCCGTTCGATCGCGATCGCCGCGGCATGTCGATCGGCGAGGGGGCCGGGTTCGTCGTGCTGGAGAACGCCGCCGTCGCGCGCGCGCGCGGTGCGCGCGCGTATGCGGAGCTGGCCGGCTACGGCATGACCACCGACGCATACCACATCACGGCGCCGGAGCCCGAGGGCGACGGCATGGTGCGCGCCATCCGCGCGGCGCTGCGTTCGGCGCGGGAAGCGCCGGCCGCCGTGCAATACGCGAACGCGCACGGGACGGGGACACCGCAGAACGACCGCGTGGAGGCGCGCGCGCTCGAGCGCGTGTTCTCCGAGGGCGGCTTGCTCGTGTCCTCCACGAAATCGATGATCGGCCACACCATGGCCGCCGCCGGAAGCCTGGAAGCGATCGCCACCGTGCTCGCACTTGGTCACGGCGTGGTGCCGCCGACGGCGAACCTCGAGACACCCGATCCGGACGTGCGCTTCGACTGCGTGCCGCGCGCACCCCGCGAGGCGGCGCTCGACTGCGCGATCTCGAACTCGTTCGGCTTCGGCGGCCAGAACGTCACCTTGCTCTTCCGGCGACGCTGACGTGACGGCGAGCGCGCGCGTGGCGATCACCGGCGTCGGCGTGGTGAATGCCGGCATTGTCGGTGACTCGGCGGCGCTGGGCGCATTTCTCGCCGCGCCGCGATCGGTCCCCGGCGTGGCCGAGGGCGCGGTGGCGCGCGTCCCGTCCTCGGCGATCGCCGCGTTGATCGACCCGGGCGAGGGGCGCCGGCTGTCGCGCGTCTGCCAGCTCAGCATCGCCGCTGCGCGGCTGGCCATGCGCGAGTCCGGCGTCGATGCCGCACGTGGTCTCGGACTCGTCGTGGGCACGGAGTTTGGCGATCTGGCGTCGACCCATCTCTTTGCCGACGGCTTCCTCGAGCGCGGGCCGTCCGGGCTGTCGCCGCTGCTGTTCCCGAATACCGTGATGAACACGATGGCGGCGACGACCGCCATCGCCGTGGGCGCGCGCGAGCTGGCGCTCACGCTGAATGTGCCGACGGTCGCCGGTGAGCTGGCCGTCGCGCGCGCGGCGGCGGCGGTGACGTCGCGTCAGACAGCGGCCGTGCTCGCGGGCGGCGTCGACGAGGTCGACGGGGTCGTGGAGCGCGAGCTGGCGGCGCTCGGATTCGCCGGCGACCGGCTCGGCGAGGGTGCGACGTTCGTGGTGCTCGAGCTCCCGGAGTCCGCGCGCGCGCGGGGTGCACGGATTCTCGGCCACGTGGCAGCGGCGGCGTGGCGTACGCTGCCGGCGCGGCCGTGGGGCGTCGGCCACCGTCGGCGATCGCAGGCGATCCGCGCCGTCCTCGACCGCGCGCGCGTCGGCCCCGGGCACCTCGGCGCCGTTTACACATCCGCGAGCGGCGACCGCCGGCGCGACGCCTGGGAGGCGGCCGTCCTGTCGGCGGCGCTCGGTCCGGACGTGCCACCGGCGTCGGCGCTCGCCCGGCTACTCGGACGACACGCCGGCCTCGGCGTGCTGCGCGTGGCAGCGGCCGCGTGGACGGCGCGTTCCGGCCTGCTGCCGGCGGCGACCGAACCGGCGACGGCGATGACGCGCGTGTGGCCGCGTCCCGGCCTCGTGCACGGCCTTGCCCGCGGTGGCACGCACGTCGCGCTGGTGGTGGGCGGCGCATGAGACCGCTGCTGCTCATCCCCGCGTACGACGAGCGCCGCACCGTGGGCGACGTGGTGGCCGGCGCGCGCTGTCACGGACGTGTGCTGGTCGTCGACGATGGCTCGACCGACGGCACGGGCGCGGTGGCGCGCGACGCCGGCGCCGAGGTCCTGCGCCATGCGCGGCGCCTCGGCAAGGCGCAGGCGCTGCGCACGGGCATCGCGGCGGCACGCGCCCGCGGCGCCACGCATGTCGTCACGCTCGACGCGGATGGTCAGCACCATCCCGACGACGTGCCGGCGCTGCTGGCGGCCATCGCCCCGCGCACGATCGTCGTCGGCTCCCGGCTCGCCGACGCATCGGCGCTCGCGCCCGAGCGGCTCGACGCCATCCGCGTCGCCGGCTTCTTCGCGTGCTGGGTCAGCGGATTGCGCGTGCAGGACACGCAGTCGGGCTTCCGCGTGTATCCGCTCGCGGTCTTCGACGTCGTGCCGACCTACCGCGGCGGCTTCGTCTTCGAGACGGAGATCCTGCTCGCGGCCGCGGCACGCGGCTGGCTCGTGCGCGAAGTTCCGGTGCGCTCGCTGCCCCGCGTCGCATCGCGGAGCCGCTTCCGTCCGGTCGCGGACGGAGCGTCGATCGGCGCGTTCGTCGCCCGGCGGGCGCTGCGGCGTTTCGCGACGGAGGCGGCCACCGGCGCGGCGGAGGTCGTCGCTCTCCTCGCCGCCGATCGCCGTCGCGATCGCCACCTCGCGATGGCGGAGGCGGCGGCGCCGTACGGCGGTGGGCTCGCGTGGGGACCCGCCGTCGGCGCGGCCGCGCTGCAGCGGCTCACCGCGCGCGCGGTCAGCTGGTGGCGCCACCCGCGCCTGCGCCGCACGGCGGTGGCGGCGACGGCGACGCTGGCGCTGCCGGTCGTGCTGCCGCTGCTGCTGTCGCAGGCGCTGGCCGGCCGACGGCTCTCGAGCACCGTCGCCGCGCTCGTCTCCGCCCTGTACGCCCAGGAGCGATTCGACGATGGCGCCGGCGAGTCGATCGGCGTGACCGTCGACACGCTGGTGACGCGGTCCTGATGCAGCGCGCGGACGTCGCGGTCATCGGCGGCGGACCGGGCGGGTCGAGCGCGGCAGCGTTCCTGGCGGAGCGCGGTCTCAGCGTGACCCTGTTCGAGCGCGAGGCGTTTCCGCGATTTCACGTCGGTGAGTCGCTGATGCCGGCCACCATGCTGCTGCTGCAGGAGCTCGGCGTCCGCCAGCAGATCGATGCCCATGGGTTCCAGCTGAAGTACGGCGCCGTCTTCATCGACGAGGAGAACGGCGGCGCGCAGACGTTCTACTTCCTGCCCGGTCAGGAGTGGCCGAACTATTCGTATCAGGTGCCGCGGGCGGAGTTCGACACGATCCTGCTCGAGCACGCACGAAAGCGCGGCGTCATCGTGCATCAGCCGGCCGCCGTGGAGGCCGTCGCGATCGACAGCGACGGCGTGACCGTCACCGCGCGCGCGGACGGCGAGGTGGTGACCGTCCGCGCGGCGATGCTCGTGGATGCGAGTGGGCGCGACGGGTTCATGGCGTCGCGCTACGGCGAGCGCCGGCGGATTCCGAACCTCGGCAAGGTGGCGCTCTTCACGCACTTCCGCGGCGCGCGTCGCGAGGCCGGACTGGCCGAGGGCAACATCCGCATCTACGCCTTCAAGGAAGGCTGGTGCTGGTGGATCCCGCTCGCCAACGATCTCACGAGCGTCGGCGCCGTCTGCCACGCGCGCACGGTGCGCGACTTCGACGGACCGATGGAAGAGCTGTACCGCTCGATGCTCGCCCGCTCGCGCGGTGTCTCGGAGAATCTGGCGGGGGCGGTGCAGGTGATGCCCGTCGAGTCGTCGGCGAACTTCGCGTACGAGAACTCGCCGGTCATCGGCGATCGGTTCATCGCCGTTGGCGACGCCATCGCGTTCGTCGACCCCATCTTTTCCGGCGGCGTGTACATCGCGCTCCGCACCGGACAGCTGGCGGCGGACGCCATCGCGGGCGCCTTTGCCGCCGGCGATTTCCGGCGGCGCCGCTTCGTCGACTACGAGCGCCGCGTGCAGCGCGGCCTCAGTCCATTGTTCAAGTTCATTCACAAGTACTACGAGCCCTCGTTCTTCCACCTGTTGATGCATCCGCGCGACGCCCTCGGCATGTATGCCGCCGTCCTCAACGTGCTGTCCGGCGGCAACTGGATCCGCATGCCGTGGCGGGTCCGCGTATCGCTGCGTCTGCTGTTCGGCATCGCCCGTGTCACCGCGTGGGCGCGGCGCCGCCAGGGGCTGCCCGTCGAATCGCGCCTCGAGTGGTAAGCGGAGCTCTCCGCGCCCTGCGCGGCTATGCCTTCACGGTGGCGGGCATCGCCATCGGCGTGGCCGGCATCGTGGCCCTCGGCGCGATGGCGGAGCGGATCGTGGCCTTCATCGAGGGCGGCGACCGCTTCGTGCTCGGACAGATCTCGGTGGCCGGCCGCGGCATGGGCATGGGCGCGGGCTTCACCGCGGGCGGCCTGCTGCCGGCCGCGACCATCGAGGCCATCCGCAAGGTCGACGGCGTCGACGGCGTGCAGGCGCAGGTCATGCTGCCGTTGAACCCGAGCACCTCCCAGTTCCTTACGCTCACCCAGGAGCTGGTGGTCGGGATGGACGTCGCCGTGCCGATGCCCAACCGCCACTACCCGACGCTGCCCGTCCGCGACGGTCGCTTCATCCGCGCAGGCGATCGCCGTCGCGTCGTGGTCGGCGCTGCCTTCGCCGCCTCGCATGGTCTCACCGTGGGCTCGCCGCTCGTCCTCGAGGGCGAGCGCTACGAGGTCGTCGGCGTCCTCGACCGGATGATGACCGCGCCCGATCGCTTCATCATCGTGCCGATCGCCGACGCGCGCGATCAGTGGGTGGCCAAGGATCGGCTGCTGCGCACCCTCCTCGCGTCGGGCGCCGCCGCGCTTCGCGCCGAGGATCTGAACACTGGCGCCGCCGTGGGCTGGCGTCCGGGCGCCGATCCCGACACGGTCGCCCTCCGGATCCGGGAGCAGGTGCCCGGCGTGAACGTGCAGATCCCGAGCGAGCTGTCCGCGCTTCTGCGCTCATCGACGGCGTTCTTCTCGGCGCTGCTCGTCGGCATCGGTGCCCTGGCGTTCGTCATCGGCGGGCTGTCGCTCGCCAACACCGTGGCCGCCGCGGTCTTCGAGCGCATCCGCGACTTCGGCGTCAAGCGCGCGCTCGGCGCCTCCGACTGGCAGCTCGGCCGGGAAGTCCTCGCCGAGGCGCTGGCGGTCACCATCACCGGCGGTGTCCTCGGCGTCGCCCTCGCCATCGTCCTGGGGTTCTCGGTCGATCGCTGGGTGCAGCGCGCCGGCCAGGAGCTCTTCCTCTTCTCGCCGCGCCTGCTCGGCGGCGCCGTCGTGTTCTCGCTGGCCCTCGGCACCGCGGCCGCCACCTACGCCGGGCTTCGCATCGTCCGGCTGTCGCCGGCGGAAGCGATCCGGAGAGGCAATGCCGCCTGAGCCGGCGCTCCGCGCACGCGCGCTCGTCAAGCGCTTCGCGGCGCCGTCGGGGCCGCCGATCGAGGTGCTGCGTGGCATCGACCTCGAGGTGCGTCCCGGCGAGATGGTCTGTATCGAGGGACCATCGGGCTCGGGCAAGAGCACGCTGCTGAACGTGCTCGGCCTGCTCGAGGACCCGGACGGCGGCGAGGTATGGTTCGGCGACCAGCCGGTGAGTCGGCTGTCGCGCTCGGCCAAGAGCCGCGAGCGCGGCCGCTGGCTCGGCTTCGTGTTCCAGGCGTTCCTTCTGTTGCCCTCACTGACGGCGCTCGACAACGTGCTGCTGGCCGCGCGCTACGTCGGGCGCGCCGGCGCCGACGCGCGGCGACGCGCCGAGGCGCTGCTCGAGCGGCTCGGCGTCGCGCACCGGCGCGATCACTACCCGGCGCAGCTCTCGGGCGGCGAGCAGCAGCGCGTCGCCTTCTGCCGCGCCATCCTCAACGATCCACCGCTGTTGCTGGCCGACGAGCCGACCGGCAATCTCGACGAGGACAACGGCGCCGTCATCCTGGCCGGCCTCCGCGACCGCGCGCGCGCCGGCGGCGCCGTGGTCGTGGTGAGCCACCGGCCGGAGGCGGCGCGGGCGGCGACGGCCGTGTTCACCCTAGCCGACGGAGCGCTGACGCTCCGCCGCTCCGCGTGAAGGAGACGTGATGAAGCGCGCGCTGTCCGCGCTGCTGCTGATGCTGGCGCTCAACACGCCGGCGCCGGCGGCCGAGCCGGTCGCCCAGACGTTCAATGCGCCGATCGACCGTGTGTGGACCACCGCCGAGGCCGTGCTGAAGCAGCTCGGCTGGGACATCGACCGCCAGGATCGCTCGATCGGAATGATGACGACGGAGTCGCGCCGGCTCGAAGGCGAGGACTACGGCGTTTACGCCAAGGGACTGCGGCATCGGCTGACGCTTCACGTGAAGGCGGCCACGGAGAGCCGCACGACGGTCACCATCGAGCGCGACACCTTCCGGCGCGAGCGGATTCTGTGGATCGACAAGGACGAGCCGGCCAACGCCGGCGGTGGCACCGAGGTCCAGCGCTCGGTGCTCGCCTCCATCGCGAAAGCGCTCTGATGGCGAGCACGCTCGCGCTCGTGCTGCTGGCGAGCCTCCTCGGCGGCCTCGGTCACGTGGCGCTCGCCAAGGGCATGAAGCTCGTGGGCGTGGCCACGGCGACCGGCGCGCCGCTCGGACGCGCGCTCGGTAACCCGTGGGTCGCGGTCGGCGTGGCCCTGCAGGCGGCGTTCTTCTTCATGTACATGGCACTCCTCTCGCGCGAGGACGTGAGCAAGGTGCTGCCGCTCACGACGCTGAGCTACCTCGTGGTCGGATTTCTCGCCCAGTACATGCTGGCCGAGCCGGTGACGGCGCTGCGCTGGACGGGCATCGGCTTCATCGTGCTCGGTGTGCTGCTGGTCGGCCGCACCTGAGCCTCGCCCGCGCCGCGCTCCGGTCCGTTGTAGCGACGCCGCTGTTTGCGGCTCGAGCCGCGGGTGGCCTGTTCGCGATGGTGCCTGGTTCCGCCGCGTTGAGCGTGCTCGTGGTGGCGCCGTTCTTTTTGATCGGCCTCGGCAGCGTGCCGTTCGACGATCCCGGTGAGGGAATGCACGCGGAGATCGCGCGCGAGCTGGCCGCGTCCAAAGATCTCCTCAGGCTCACCCTCAACGGCGTCATCTACGTGGACAAGCCCCCGCTGCTCTACGCGCTGCTCGCCACGAGCTTTGCCGTCGGCGGCGCCTCGGAGACGACGGCGCGCCTCGTGCCGGCGCTGGCGGCGGTGGCGGCGGTGGCCGCCACCGCATGGCTCGGCGCCCGGCTGCTCGGCGCGCGCTGTGGATTCCTGGCCGGCGCCGCCCTGGCGACCTCATGCGGGTTCTTCGTGTACGGCCGCTACGTCCGCCCCGAGACGCTCTTCGTGGCCGCGCTCGCCACCGGCTTCGCGCTCACGCTCACCGGCGTCATCGACGGCCGCCGCCTGCCGGTGCTGCTCGGCCTGGCCGCGTTCGGCGTGGCGGGTCTCGCCAAGGACCCGCTGGGCGCCCTGCTGCCTCCGGTCGCCATCGGCCTCGCCCTCGCCGCGTGCGGCTACGCGCGTCCGGTGCGACGGTGGCTGCCGCCGGCAGGGGTGGCAGCCTTGCTGGTGCTCGGGCTCGGCTGGTACGCGGCGGCCAGCGTGGCCACGCCTGGATTCGCGTCGTACACCGTCGTCGACAATCACGTGCTGAACGTCGCGCGCGCGCGTCGCTTTCCCGACGAGGATGTGCCGCTGTCGGCGCTCGAGTTCCTCACGGTCGCCGCCGTCGGGGCACTGCCCTGGCTGGCTCCGGCGGCGGCCGTCGTGTGGCGACTGATCCGCGCGCGCGCATGGCGAGACCCGGCGGAGGCGGCGTGGACGGCGCTCGCGCTGTGGGCGCTCGGCGTTTTCGCTCTCACGGCCGTGTCGGGATTCCGGTTGCCGCATTACGGACTGCCGGCGTATCCGGCCATCGCGCTCCTGGCCGCGCGCGGGTGGAGGGATCTCGGCGGACGGCCGCTCGCCGTGGCGCATGCCGCGCTGTTCACGATTCTCGGGGGCGTGTGCGCGCTCGGCTGGGCGACGGGACCGGCCGCGCTCAATCGCGTGCTCGATGCCACCGACGTCGCCACGCGGAAGGCGGCCACTGCCGGCGGCATGGTGATCGACGGGGCCATGTTCGTGCCGCTGCTCGGCGTGTGCGCGGGCGTCTTCTTGGCAGGGGCGCTGCTGCTGACGGCGCTGGCGCTCGCGCATAGCCGCGCGGCGCTGCCGGCGTACGCGGTGGTGCTCACGCTCTTGCTCGTCCTTCCGGCCGTCGCCACCGGCCTCGCCGCGTCGGCGGCGGCGCGCGCGGTGAAGACCATCGCGCGCGAGGTGGCCGCGCGCATGGAGGGCGACGACGTCCTCGTCCACGAGGGCCCCCTCGAGAATTCCGGCGCGCTCGAGTGGTATTCGGGCGTGCGGCCGGTGATCGTGGACGGCCGCCGCAGCGTGCTGGCCTTCGGCGCCAGCCGGCCCGACGCCGCCGACAGCTTCTGGGACGCCGACCGGCTCGGCGCCGTCTGGCGCAGCGAGCGGCGCGTGTGGCTCATCACCGGACGGCGACCGGACGCGAGCCTGGTGGCGAGCCTCCCGTCGCCGCGGCTGATCGCGGCCGGCGGCGGGCGGCGGCTCTACGTCAATCGCTGATCGATCGTTTAAGATGGCGCCCATGAGCTCGTATCTGCGCACCCTGTTCCTGCATCCTCCGTCGTTTCAGGGCTTCGACGGCGGCGCCGGGTCGCGCTATCAAGCGCGCCGCGAGGTTCGCTCGTTCTGGTATCCGACGTGGCTCGCGCAGCCGGCGGCGCTGGTGCCGGGCTCCCGACTCGTCGACGCACCGCCGGCCGAGCTGTCGCTCGCCGACGTCCTGCCACTCGCGCGCGAATACGAGCTGGCCGTGCTGCACACGAGCGCGCCCTCGTTCGCGCACGACGTGAAAGTCGCGGAGGCGCTGAAAGGCGAAAATCCGCGCCTGCGACTCGGTCTCATCGGCGCCCACGTGGCCGTCGCGCGCGAGGCGTCGCTGGCCGCGTCGTCCGCGCTCGACTTCGTCTGCGGGACGGAGTTCGACTTCACGATTCGCGAGGTGGCGGAGGGACGACCGCTGGCGGACGTCGCCGGGCTCAGCTATCGCGACGCCGACGGCGAGCTGCGACGGACCCCCGAGCGCCCGCCGCTCGAGGACATGGACCGCCTGCCGTGGGTCGTCGACGTCTACAAGCGCGACCTCGACATCCGCCGCTATTTCATCGGCTATCTCCAGCATCCGTACGTCTCGCTCTACACCGGACGCGGGTGCCGCTCGAAGTGCACCTTCTGCCTGTGGCCGCAGACGGTGGGCGGGCAGCGCTATCGCGCGCGGTCCGTCGACAACGTCGTGGCCGAGATCGCGCACGCCACGCGGCTGTTTCCGGAGGCCAGGGAGTATTTCTTCGACGACGATACCTTTACGGATGATCTGCCGCGCGCGGAGGCGATCGCCCGCGGGCTCGGCCGCCTCGGCGTCACGTGGTCCTGCAACGCCAAGGCCGACGTGCCCTACGCGAGCCTGAAGGTGTTCCGCGACAATGGGCTGCGTTTGCTGCTCGTCGGCTACGAGTCGGGCAGCCAGACCATCCTGAACAACGTGCGCAAGGGCATCCGCCTCGACCGCGCGCGCGCGTTCACGCGCAACGCGCGCGCGCTCGGGATCACCATTCACGGCACGTTCATCCTCGGCCTGCCGGGCGAGACGCGCGAGACGATCGAGGCCACCATCCGGTTCGCGCAGGAGGTGGATCCGCACACGCTGCAGGTCTCGCTGGCGGCGCCGTACCCGGGCACGGAGCTCTATCGTGAAGCGCGCGCGCACGGCTGGCTCGAGACGGGCGCGCTCGTCGACGGGCAGGGCACGCAGGCGAGCGTGCTCGGCTACCCGCATCTGCCGCGCGAGGAGATCTTCGCGGCCGTCGAGACGTTCTACCGCCGCTTTTACTTCCGGCCGCGCAAGCTGCTGGCGCTCGGTGCCGAGATGCTACGCGACGGCGCCGTCATGCGGCGCCGGGTCGGCGAGGGTGTCGAGTTCGTGCGATTTCTCGCGCGCCGCCGTCAGGAGGCGAGCAGCTCGCTGACGGTGCCGAAGCCGTAACCGGCCTCGGCCAGACCGTCGAGCATCGCCGGCAGCGCCGCGCACAGGCGCGCCGGTGCCTCGGCCGTGCCCTCCGCGTCGTGCAGATCGACGATCGCTCCCGGATGCGCGCGACGGAGGACGTGCGCGACCTGCGCCGCCGCCGGTGCCGGCCGCAGGCCCTCCGGCTGGAGCGACCAGAAGACGCAGCGCTGCTGATGGCGGCGCAGCGCGCCGAACAGCGCCGCGTTGACCATGCCCCACGGGGGCCGGAACAAGGCCGGCGCGCGGCCCGTCAGCTCGGAGAGCGCCGCTCGCGCGCGACCGACCTCCGCGTCGGTGCGCGCGGGGCCGCACAGCCACAGGCTCCGATGCGACCAGCCGTGCGAGGCGACCTCGTGGCCGGCGGCGGCGATGGCCCGCACGGTGGCGGGCGCTCGGGCGGCGCGCTCGCCGACGAGGAAGAACGTCGCGCGCACGCCGCGCGCGCCAAGCATCTCGAGCACGCGCGGCGTGAACGCCGGATCGGGACCGTCGTCGAAGGTGAGGGCGATGCGGCGGCCGGCGCGGCGAGGGGCGCGCCACACACAGCGCGACGTCAGCAGGTGCGGCAGCCACGTGTAGCCGACCCACGCGAGCGCGCCGCCGCCGGCCACGAGTCCGAGGCCGGGGCCGATCACCGGGGCCGGCTCACCCGGTGTAGCGTGAGGTCGGCGATCACCCGCGCGGCATCGGGACGGCGGTAGGCGCGCATGCGGTCGCGCAGGCTCTCGAGCAGGCCCGGATCGCCGAGCGCGCGATCGATCAGCGCGGATAGATGCCGCTGGTCACGCGCCACGAGCGCGATGCCCGCCCGCGAGGCAAACCGCTCGTTGCGCCGCTCCTGTCCCGGGAGCGAGCCGTACAGCAGCAAGGGCGTCTCGGCGACCATCGCCTCCGCGAGAGTCATCCCACCCGCCTTCGTGATCAGCAGATCGGCGGCGGCCATCAGCCGCGGGACGCCGCGCACGTAGCCGACGACACGCAGTCGCGTGCCGGCGGTGAGCACGGTGAGCTTCGATTGAAGCGGTGCGTCGTGCCCGGCGACGAGCGCGCCCTGCACCGGCCGACCGGCGGCCGCCAGCGCCCGCGCCACGTGAGGCAGGCGACCGAGGCCGCCCCACGAGCCGGACATCGCGAGCACGACGGGCGCGCGGTCCGTGAAGCCCAGCGTGCGGCGCGCGTCGACGCCGTCGATCGCGACGCCGAACTCCGGTCGCACGGGGACGCCGGTCACCTCGATTCGCTCGCGCGGAATGCCGCGCGCGACGAATTCCCGCCCGACCTCGTCGGCGGCCACGCAGAAGCGCTCGATGCCGGCCGCCATCCACTGGCTGTGCGCCACGAAGTCGGTCACCACGGTGACGTGCGGCGGCACGCGGCGGCCGCGCGCGGCCAGCTCGGCCATGGCCAGCGCCGGCGTTGCGTGCACGGTGAGCACGGCATCCGGCGCGACCTGGTCGAGGAGCACGCCGAGCGCGGTGGCGCCGAGACGGGAGACGCCGAACGTCATCCACGAGTCGCTGGCCATGCGATCCCCGAGGCCATAGGCGACGCCCCACAGCGCCGGCGAGCGCCGGAGCACGGCGGCGTATGCGGCGCGCGAGAGCCGCTCGAAGAGCGGATGCGCGCAGGCGCGGAAGTGGTCGACGACGATCGGCTCGGCACCCCGCGCGGTGAGCGCGGTGGCGAGGGCGCGCGCCGCCTCGTTGTGCCCCGAGCCGTAGCTGGCGGTGAGGATCAGGACGCGCGGCATTGCGTCCTATCCTACCCGGCTTCAGCGGCGGCGCGTGCGCCGAACCGTCTTGCGGTCTCCGTTCATCGAGGTGAGGTCGGCGAGCGGCGTCCGCAGGGCCTGCGCCACGCGATAGAGGCTGTCGATCGTGATGGACTTCTCGCCGCGCTCGACCTCGCCGATGAACTTGCCGCTCAGGCGCGCCCGCCGTCCGAGCGCCCGTTGCGTGTAGCCGAGTTCCTCTCGAAGCGCGCGCACACGGGCGCCGAGCACGACGCGGACTTTCTTGACCGCCCGGCTGCTCATCGCCCGCCTCCGTGTTCGTTGGTCATGCGACCAGTGTCGACCGCGTCGGTGGCCGGGACAGTACGGTGCCTGACGCAGTGACGTCGCAGGCGTACACTCGACCGTACGGTGCCGATCGGGGATCGCGATCCGAGACGTAACGCGCTGTTGAGAGCGCTGCCGGGCGAAGAGTACGCGCGCATCGAGCGCCACCTTCAGGTCGTGACGTTCCTGGCGCGCCAGGCCGCGTACGAGGCGAACGATCCGCTGACTACCGTGTACTTTCCGCTGACGGGGGTGCTGGCGCTGGTCACGCTGCTCGAGGGCGGCGAGACGCTCGCGGTCGCCAGCATCGGCAACGAGGGCTTCGTCGGCCATGCGCTCCTGCTCGGAACGACCCGCATGCCCTATCACGTGATCGCCACGGTGAGCTCGGTTTGCGCCGGCGTGCGCGCCGACACGCTGCGTGACGTCCTGCGCGACGAGGGGCGCTTGCCGACGCTGCTGCTGCGAAACACGCACGCGCTGTTCACCCAGGTCGCGCAGATCGCCGCCTGCAATCGTGTGCATGCCGTACAGCAGCGCCTGGCCCGCTGCTTCCTGCTGATGCACGACCAGACCGGGGTCAGCGAGTTCGCGATGACGCACGAGTTCCTGTCCGAGATGCTCGGTGTCCGCCGCGCGAGCGTGAGCGGAGCCGCCTCCGCGCTCCAGCGCACGGGACTCATCCGCAACGTCCGCGGGCACATCGTCATCCGCAACCGGGCGGGCCTCGAAGGGGCCGCCTGCGAGTGTTACCGGGCCATCGAGCGGCAGTACGAACGGGCGCTTCGAGCGGCCTAGCACGACCCTCTTGCGCTCGCCGGCCGTTGTGCTAGATTTCCCCTCGTTCCGCACCTGCCGCCTCAAGCGCGGAGACGGGAAGCCAGGTCGGGACCGGATCGACGGCCAGAGCAGACGCGATGCGATGCCGGCCACACGATTCGCCCGCGGACGCGCTAACGGGCGCTGAGGACACCCTCAGTGCCCGTTCTTTTTGACATGCCGTCACCCGGCCGGTGCCGTCCCGGCCCGGTGGTGTAGGGCGCTCGTCATCGATATCGCGGCCTTACAGGTGGAGCCCGGCTTGCATTCCTTGCGCCCGATATGCGGGCGTACCTGTCGATCATCGCCGCGGCGCTGCTGTTCGGCGGCTGCGCGACCATCCATGGGTACCCGGTCCGCGAGTCCCGCGGCCCGGAGAACCGCCGGGTCGGAGAGATCCTGGACCCGCTGCTCGCCGCCGTCGAGCTGCCCTCGCTCCGCGCGATGGGGGCCTCGCGTTGCAAGCTCGGCTTCGCCGTCGTTCGCACCGCCAGGGTCAACGTGTGGAGCACCCCGGGTACCGCGGCACCGTGCCTCTACTTCAGTCTCTTCGTGACCGAGGGCGCGCTGCGCGCGCCCACCGACGAGCTGACGGCCATGATCGCGCACGAGCTCGGCCACTTGATGCTCCAGCACACCCCCCAGTCCCAGCGCCAATCGGCCGTGTCACACGAGGCGTGGCGTGCGATCCAGGCCCAGGAGCTCGAGGCCGATCGCTTCGCGGTCGCCCTGCTGAAGCAGCTGCCGCAGTCGTCCAACGCGGCGTGCGACGCGATGGGACGCTTCTTGCGCCGCGGCGCCGCCGACTGGTACGGCGACACGATCTCGGCGCGCCTCGAAGCCGCAGTGGCCGAGCGCGTAGAGTCCGCCGACACCGCGTGTGCCTCGGCCGACGTGAGCCTGCCCCGCCGCGTGACGCCGGTCTCGCTCGTTCCGTAACGCCGTCCGCCGCCGCGTGCTCCGAACGTTGAACCAGTCCCGCCGCGGTGGCATACTCCTGCCCACGGCCGATTAGCTCAGTTGGTTAGAGCGCGCGCCTCACATGCGCGAGGTCGCTGGTTCGAATCCAGCATCGGCCACCATCAACGCCTCGATGAGGTTCCATCGCCGCACGATATTGAAGCTCAGCGGCGCCGCGACCCTGGCTTCCATGGCCGGCGCGCTGCGACCACGCGCGGCGGTCGCGCAGGGCTGGAACCAGACCGCGTTCAGCGGTAAGAGCCTTGACGACATCGTGAAGGCGCTCGGGGGCGACGGGTACACGCGGACCACGGCCGTGTCCTGGGGGGCCACGCCGGACATCGCCGAGAACGGCGCCGCCGTCCAGGTCTCCATCACGAGCACGCTGCCAAAGACCGAAGCGATCGCGGTCGTCATCGAGAAGAACCCCGGCCCGCTGGCCGCCCACTTCGACGTGCCCTCCGGTACCGAGGCGGCCATCGTCACGCGCTTCAAGATGGCGCAGACCTCCAACGTCCATGCGGTCGTCAAGGCGGACGGAAAGTACTTCGTTTCCACCCGCGAGATCCGCGTCACGTTCGGCGGCTGCGGCTAGACGCCCGCCATGGCGGATCCGACGCGCATCCGGGCGAGCATGCAGGGTGACAAGGTGCTCGTCCGCGTGCTCATGACGCACGAGATGGAGTCCGGGCAGCGCAAGGACGCCGACGGCAAGATCATCCCCGCGCATTTCATTCGCGAGGTGAGCGTCCGTCACAACGGCCGGCCGGTGCTGGCGGCGCAGTGGGGACCGGCGGTGTCCAAGAATCCGTTCTTGCAGTTCGCGTTCGTTGGCGGCAAGCCCGGTGACCGGCTGCAGGTGAGCTGGGTCGATAGTAAAGGCGACACGCGCATCGACGAGACGGCCATATCGTGAGGTGGCCCGTCGTGATACGATTTCGCCGACGACCGGAACTTCTGTTCTGAACCGATTCCGCCAGGGAGCCGCGCATGAAGATCTGCATTTTCTTTGACGGTCAGAACTTCTACCGCTCGCTCCTCCGCTACGACGAGACGCTTCGGGTCGATTACGATCGCCTCGCGACGTGGATCACCCAGCAGGTTGGCGGCGGCAGCGCGATGTTCGGCGGCGCGTACTACTACGTCGGTGTGTCGGCGGGCGCGCCGCCGCTCGTCGAGGGCTTTCTGAAAGGGCTCGAGCTTCGGCCCGGCTACTTCGTCAAGCGCGAGCCGCGCGTGCGCCGGACCGGCCGCTGCAATGTCTGCGGCGGCGAGTACGAGTACACGACCGAGAAGCGCGTCGACACGCGGCTCGTCGCCGATCTCATCCACTATGCCGCCAACGGCGCCTACGATGCGGCCGTGCTCGTCTCCGGTGACGACGACTTCGTCCCCGCCGTGGAGGCTGTCAATGCGCTCGGCAAGCAGGTGTGGGTGGCCACGTGGTCGGCCGAAGAGCTCTCATCCGACCTGCGGGTGCGGTGCTTCGGTCACATCCACCTGAGCGAAGGCATCCCGGCCTTCCGGGTGGAGCGCCCGCGTCTCGCCGAGCGCGAGCGCGAGCGCGGCGCGGTGCCGCTGCGCGGCCTCGTGCGGCCGCCCCTGACGCGCGTGCCGCCGCGCACGACGCCGGAAGACAGCCTCGAGCGCGGCGTGTCGGAGCTGCAGCGCGCGGAGGCTCGCCTCCCGCACGTGAGCCGCGGTTACTTCGTGATGCGATGGAAGTCGCATCAGCTGCCGCCGGCGGGCCAGGAGCGCGAGGCGCTCGTGCAGCAGATGCTGGACGCCGGCCTCATCGAGGAGATCGAGGTCACGGATCCCGAAGGTCGACAGGTCATCGCGCTCAGGAGCCGCGAGCGCAACGGCAACATCGCACTCCCCGGATAACATACCCAGGCCCATCTCCTGAGGTGGATAACGCAGCCGGGACCCATCTCGGTCAGGCCACCCACGGATCAAGCGGCACATAGGGCCGTCGGTACAATGGCAACGCTCGCCGAGCGGCTCGCGCACTTCGCCGCCAGCCTGCGCTTCGAGGCGATTCCGCCGACGGTGGTCGACAACGTGCGGCTGCGTGTGCTCGACACGCTGGGCCTCGCGCTCGCTGCTTCGCGCGCCGACTTCGCGCCGCCGCTGCTGTCGCTCGTCGCCGGCGAGGACGGCCCGTGCACCGTGCTCGGCACTGACCGGACGGCGTCGCCTCCGCTGGCCATCCTGGCGAACGGCGCCCTCGCCCACGGGCTCGATTTCGACGACACCCACGCCGCGTCGATCACTCATGCCTCCGCGGTGGTGCTGCCCACGGCGCTCGCGCTTTCGCAAGCGCGCGGTCTCGACGGCCGCGCGTTGATCACGGCCGCCGTCGCCGGCTACGAGACCATCACGCGCATCGGCATGGCCGCCTCCGGCGCGTTTCACGATCGCGGCTGGCATGCTACCGCGGTGTGCGGCCCGTTCGCGGCCGCGGCGGCGGCCGGTCGATGCGCGTCTCTCGATGCCACGAGATTGACGGCGGCCCTTGGTATCGCGGGAAGTTGCGCATCCGGCGTGATGGAATTCCTCGAGGATGGCTCCGCCGTGAAACGGCTGCATCCGGGGTGGGCCGGGCACGCCGGCGCGGTGGCGGCGACGCTGGCGGAAGCGGGTGTCTCCGGGCCCGCGACGATCTTCGAGGGACGGTTCGGCTTCTATTCCACGTTCGTGGGCAAGCCGCCCGACCCGGCCCCCTTCGACACGCTGGGCCGCGAGTGGGAGACGCTCGCCGTCGCGTTCAAGCCATATCCGTGCTGCCACTACAATCACGCCTATCTCGACGGCGCGCTCGAGCTCCGCGCCCGGGAATCGATCGATGCAGCCAGCATCGCCTCGATCGAGTGCGGTGTTCCGGCCGGGCAGGTGCCGATCGTGTGCGAGCCGGCTGCGAGCAAGGCGCGGCCGCGGACGACGTACGAGGCGCAGTTCAGCCTGCCGTTCTCCGTCGCCGCGGCGTTCGTCGATGGCCGCGTCGGCATCGACACCTACAGTCCGGCGCGTCTGACCGACGCGCGGGTGCTGGCCCTGGCGGCCAAGGTCCGCTACGTCGTCGACCGCGAGTCATGCTTCCCGGCCGTCTTTCCGGGGCGCGTGCGAGCCGCGCTCGTCGATGGACGCACCGTCGAGGCGCGCGTGGACGACGCCCGCCCGCCCGATCGCGCGGCGATCATCGCGAAGTTCCACGCCAACGCCGCGCCCGCGTTGTCCGCCCACCGCGTGTCCGAGCTGGAAACGGCGGTGCTCGAGCTCGAGACAGCGAGGGTGGCCTCGGTGCTCGCGCTGTGTCGGCCCTGAGCGGTTTGTGGTGAAGATCGAAAGCTTCGGTAGAATGGACGCATGAGACTTCTGCTGGCGCTCGCGGTGGCGGGGACGGTGGCCCTCGGGGCGGCCGCCGCCGAGGCGCAGGTCAAGATCGAGACGGCGCGGCCCCAGGTGCCCGCGCCGCCGGAGGCGCGGGTGGTGGCCCCGCCGCTCCACTACGAGCAGACGCGGCCCCGCGATGCCGATTTCTATCCGTACGGCACGCGTGTCGAGCACGATCCCGCGTTCGTCGAGCCGTTCAGCGGCACGTATCAGACGTCCACCAACAGCGGTCGCTACGGCCTCTCCGGGTGGATGGCACCCAATCCGCCCGTCGGCTCCGAGGCGTCGCTGTGGCGGCAGACGAACGGCTGGTTCGCGCTCGGCTTTTCGGTCACGTGGGACGGTCCGCCGGCGCGTCCGGCCGCGGCACCGCGTCCGCCGCGCTGAAACCTATCGACGGCGCGATGGCCTGATGCCGCTCCTGCGCGGGAACCTGCACGCGCATACGACGTTCTCTGACGGAGTTCGTACGCCGGCCGCGCTGGTGGAGGAATACGAGCGCCGCGGCTATGACTTCCTCGCGATCACCGATCACTTCGGCCACGAGAACCTCATCGAGCCCGGTTACGCGCGCGCGCTCGCCGCGCTCCGACCGAATCTGTTGCTGTTCGGGGGGGTCGAGCTCGACTACGGACGGCTCGGCCAGCACGTGGGCAAGGTCGACGGTGACCGCGAGACGCTTTACGTCCTCAATCATCCCGCGCGCTACAGGCTCACGGTGGAAGAGACGGTGGACCGCGTCCACGAGATTCGCCGCTTCGGCTGGGCGCTCGATGCCGTCGAGATCACCGACACCGGCCTCTACCGCCCGCTCTACGATACGGCCGAGATCCCGCTGGTGAAGGTGGCCACCGACGACGCCCATCGGCCACCGCACTTCGGCCGCGCTTGGATCGAGGTGGAGGCCGCGCGCGACCGTGACGCGATCATTCGCGCGATCCGCGCCGGCGACTTCCGCACCGCGTTCGCGCCACGCGACTGAGCGCGCCGTCCCTGTGATAGCCTTTGCGCGCGAATACATCGAGCGCGCTGTCGAGAATCCGCGCCCGCGTCGCCACCTTGCTCACGGGAGCTCCGCATGACGGACCGTCTGATACGAATCGGCCACAGCCCTGATCCCGACGACGCGTTCATGTTCTACGCGCTGACGGCGGGCAAGGTGCGCATCCCCGGTGTGCGCATCGAGCACGTGCTCGAGGACATCGAGACGCTCAATCGCCGCGCGCGAACCACCGAGCTGGAGGTGACGGCCGTCTCGTTCGCGACGTACCTGCTCGTGGCCGAGCAGTACCGGATGATGGATCCGGGCGCCTCGATGGGGAAGGGGTACGGGCCGATCCTGGTTGGGCGCGAGATGATCCCGCGCGCCGAACTCGCCGAGCGCGTGACCGCCATCGCCGGCAAGCACACGACGTCGGCGCTGCTGCTGCGCCTGTACGTCGGCGATCCGCCGCTGATCGAGGTCGCCTTCGACAAGATCCCGACCGCCGTGCTCGACGGTCAGGCCGATCTCGGCCTGCTCATCCACGAGGGGCAGATCACCTATCAGAAGATGGGCCTCACCAAGGTGCTCGACCTCGGCGAGGCGTGGCAGCGCGACACCGGCCTGCCGCTGCCGCTGGGCTGCAACGTGATGCGCCGTGATCTCGGTGACGACATGCACCGGGCGCTCTCGCGGGGCCTGCGCGAGTCGATCGCGTGGGCGCACGCGCACGTCGAGGAGGCGCTCGAGTACGCCATGCGTTACGGGCGCGGCATCGACAGGGAGACGTGCCGGCGCTTCGTGCTGATGTACGTCAACGACTTCACGCTCGCCCTCGGCAAGGAAGGCCGCGCCGCCGTCGACCGTCTGTTCTCGATGGCTCACGAGAAAGGCCTGATCCCGACCGTCCCCGCAGTCGACCCCATCTAGACCGGCTCTACCCATCTAGACCCCATCTAGAGGAGCGCCACGGCGGCGCCGGGGCGCTCCGAACGTTAGGGGGTATGGGGGCCATGTCGGGGCCCCCATCTCAAAGGTAGCGCCGGACGATCTCGTATTCGGTCGTGCGCTGGGCCGGGGTGAAGCCGGCCTCGCGGATCAGCGTGACCATCTCCTCGATCGAGATCGTGTTGACGTAGTCGGCGGCCTTGTGGACGTTCTCCTCGAACAGCGTGCCGCCCCAGTCGTCGGCGCCGAAGTGCAGGGCGACTTGCCCCGTGCGCTTGCCTTCGGAGAACCAGGAGGCCTGGATGTGCGGGAAGTTGTCGAGGTAGAGGCGCGAGACGGCCAGCATGCGCAGGTAGCTCGTCGGGCCCTTGTAGTGCTTGATCCACTTCTCGAGCAGCGTGTTGCCCGGCTTGAACGACCACGGCACGAACGCGGTGAACCCGGCGTGCTCGTCTTGCAGCTCGCGGATGGCGTCGAAGTGATCGAGCAGGTCATCGACCGCCTCGACGTGGCCATACATCATGGTGGCCGTGGACTTGAAGCCGCGGCGATGAGCCTCGCGGTGCACGTCGAGCCAGGCCGCCGGCCCGCCTTTCTTGGGCTCGATCCGCTTGCGCACGCGCTCGGACAGGACCTCGGCGCCGCCGCCGGGCAGCGTGCGCTGGCCGGCCGCCCACAGTCGGTCGAGAACGTCGCCGACGGTGAGCGCGGCCACCTGGGCGATGGTCCGGATCTCGGAGGCGGTGAAGAAGTGCGGCGTGACGTGCGGGAAGCGCCGCCGGGTCTCCGTCACCAGGGCGAGATAGTAGTCGAGCGGCAGGGCCGGATTGTGACCGCCCTGGAGGAGCACGGTGGTGGCGCCTTTGGCGGCGGCGGCCTCGATCTTCGCGAGCACTTCGTCGACGGTCAGGGTCCACGCCTCCGGATCGCCGGGCTTGCGGTAGAACGCGCAGAACTGGCAATCGGTGATGCAGACGTTGGTGTAGTTCGGATTGGTGTCGACGACGAACGTCACAACCTTTTCGGGTAGCCGCGCGTAGCGCGCCTCCGCGGCCAGCGCGCCGACCTCGAGCAGCGGCGCCTCGGACAGCAAGAAGCGACCTTCCTCGCGCTCGAGCCGCTTGCCGTTGCGTGCCTTGTCGGCGATCTGCCCGAGCATGCTCGAGTTAATTCCACACCTGGACGACGTTGTAGAGCGCGTCGCGCTCGACGGGAATCTTGCCCGCGTCGCGGATGATGCGGAACAGCTGCTCGCGCGCGACGCCCGCCGGCGTCTGGGCGCCCGACAGATGCTGGATGCGCTCGTCCTCGAGCGTGCCGTTCACGTCGTCCGCGCCGAAGTGCAGGGCTACCGACGCGGTGTCCTCGCCCAGCGTGACCCAGTACGCCTCGATGTGCGGGAAGTTGTCGAGCAGCAGGCGCGAGGCGGCGATGGTCCGCAGGCTGTCGGTGGGCGGCGTCTGCCGCTCGCGCAGCTTCGTGGCCGCCACCTGGTAGGCGAGCGGCACGAAGGTGACGAAGCCGCCAGACGCATCCTGCTGCTGCCGCAGCCGCAGCAGGTGGTCGACCCGCTCGGCGTGTGTCTCGACGTGACCGTAGAGCATCGTCGCGTTGGTCTTGATCCCGAGCGCGTGCGCGAGCCCGTGGATCTCGCACCAGCGCTCGGGATCCGCCTTGCCGGTGTAGCGCAGCAGCTTGGCCAGGCGCGGCGAGAAGATCTCGGCGCCGCCGCCCGGCATCGACTGGAGTCCCGCCGCTTGCAGCCGCGCGAGCGCCTCCTTCGGCTCGATCTTCCACCGCCGCCAGAAGTAGTCGATCTCCGCCGCCGTGAAGGCCTTGATCTGGACGCCGGGATGGGCCGCGTGAATCGCCTGGATCATCCGCTCGTAGTACTCGAACGGCCACTCGGGATGGTGACCGCCCACGATGTGGACCTCGCGCGTGCCGTCCTTCACCATCGCCACCATGTCCTCGATGGTGTGCTCGTACGAGCCCGCCTCGCCCGGCTTGCGCGCGAAGCCGCAGAACGCGCACGAGAGCACGCACACGTTGGTGGGCGTGATGTGGCGGTTGATGACGAAGTACACGCGGTCGCCCTCGCGTGAGCGCTTCACGTGGTCGGCCATGCGCCCGACGCCGAGCAAGTCGTCGGTCGCGAAGAGCGTCAAGCCGTCCTCGCGATCGAGCCGCTGGCCCGCGCGCACCATGTCCCAGATGGGCTGCAAGCGAGTATCTGCGAAGCGCAAGTCGGACCTCCGTGGCGGGCATGAGCCGCGATCCCGGTGCGCCAGACCGTCCGGTCGGTCTGATGCTAGTCGGGTGGCCCGGCCGGGTCAAGGACTGCCGGAGCAGTTTGACACGGTGACGGCCGCGGGGGTATTCATGAGCGCAGTGCGCTGATGAGTATGGTGATCGTCGCTGCGCAGCGTCGTCGGCCCGAAATCCGGCCCGCACCCAACCGGGCGAGCGAAGAGATGCCGCGGCCGGCGATGCCGAGCGATCCGGCGCGCTCGCGGTGGCTCCCGGCCCGCAAGAACGAGCCGCTCGCCGCGCTCCCGAGCCTCCGCGGACGAACGATCCTTGTCGTCGACGACGATCGCGACGCGCTCGAGCTGATGCAGACGATCCTCGAGGCGTGCGGCGCGCGCGTCCTGGCTGCGTCCAACACGACGCACGCGCGCGGCTACCTGCTCACGGCCACGCCGGACCTGATCGTCTGCGACCTCGCCATGCCGCGCGAGGACGGTCCCTCTTTCATCCACAGCGTCCGTGCGTCGAACGAAGCACTGGGACGCGTGCCGGCCGTCGCCGTCACCGCGTTCTACGAGGACTATCCGCCGCGGAGCGCGGCCGAGTTCGCTGCCTACTTCCAGAAGCCGGTCGACATCGATTCGCTCACGCGCACGATCGCCTCGCTGCTCGCGTCGCCGGAGCGCTAGCCCGCCGCCCACACGTCCCGCAACTCATTGACCGTACTGATATTCTTGGTTTATCCACAGCGATACCCACAGCGGCCCGGCTAGAGATGGAGGAGCCCTGATGCAGACACGTCGGCAGTTCATCATGAGGGGCGGCACCCTCGTCGCGGCGGGTGTTGCTGCCGCGGCCACCGGTCCAACGATCCTGGTTCGCGACGCCAGAGCGGCGGGCCAGCTGAAAATCCTACAGTGGAGCCATTTCGTTCCCGCCTATGACAAGTGGTTCGACCCGTTCGCCAAGGAGTGGGGCGCCAAGCACGGGCTCGAGGTGACCGTCGATCACGTCGGCTTCGCCGACGTCGTGCCGCGCGCGACCGCCGAGGTCGCCGCGCAGTCCGGCCACGACATCCACATGTTCCTCGGTCTCGCTTCCGCCTTCGAGGAGCACGTCATCGATCTCGCGGACGTGGTGACCACGCTCGAGAAGAAGTACGGCAAGCAGGTCGAGCTGGCCCATCGGTCGACGTACAACCCGTTCACCAAGAAGCAGTTCGCGCTCTCCGACATGTGGGTGCCGGATCCCGGCAACTATCACAAGCAGGCGTGGACGAAGATCGGAATGGAGAACGGACCGACGACCTACGAAGACCTCGTGAAGGCCGGCCCCGAGATCAAGAAGGCGATGCCGCAGATGCAGATCCCCATCGGCATCGGCCTGAGTCAGGACATCGACTCCAATATGGCCGTGCGGAACATCCTGTGGTGTCACGGCGGCTCGATCCAGGACAAGGACAGTAACGTCGTGCTCAATTCGCCCGAGACGCTGGCCGCGCTCGACTACGCCAAGCGGCTCTACTCGGCGGGCATGACGCAGGCCGTGCTGTCATGGAACGCGGCCTCCAACAACCAGGCCTTCAACGCCCAGCAGACCGCCTACATCCTGAATTCGATCTCGGCGTATCGCACGGCACAGGACAACAAGCTGCCGGTGCTCGAGAACTACTTCTTCACCCCGGCCCTGAAGGGCCCGTCGGGCACGCAGCTGGCGTCCGAGCACGTGATGAGTGGCTACGTCGTCTGGAAGTTCAGCAAGAACCAGGACGCGGCCAAGCAGTTCCTGGTGGCGCTCGTCGACGCCTCCCGCGATTCCATGATGGCCTCCAAGCTCTATAACTTCCCGTCATTCTACGGCGCGGCCGCGGAGGCCAGCACGCCTCTGGCCAAGAAGCCCGAGTCGGGCGCGGCATGGATCACGGCGCAGTGCAACAAGGACCCGTTCGGCTCGAATCCGCCGGACAAGCTCGCGCTCCTCGCCAGGGCGCAGCCGTGGTCGACCAACCTCGGCTATCCCGGTTACGGCAATCCCGCCGAGGGCGAGATCTTCGATACGTACGTGATCACCGACATGTTCGCGAAGGCGGCCACCGGCGCGCTGTCCCCGAAGGACGCCATGGCCGAGGCGAACACGCGGGCGAAGCAGATCTTCGACAAGTGGCGCCAGAAGAAGATGGTCGGGGGCGGCGGCAAGGACAAGTAGCCCCTGGCCAGCACGGTCAGCTCTCCCACTGTCGTGAGCGTGTCGCCGGCGCTCGCCGCCGGCGACACCATCCGTCGCTCCGATCGGCGCCTCGGTGTCGTCATGCTGACGCCGGCGCTCGCGTACATCACGGTGCTCGTCGCGCTGCCGTTTCTGCTCGCGCTCTTCCTGAGCCTCACCAACTCGTCGGCGGGCAGCCTCGACTTCTCGTTCGTCGGGCTGGCGAACTTTCGCAGCGTGATCGCGAATCCGGTGTTTCAGCGCTCGCTCCAGAACACCTTTGTGTTCACCCTCGTCTCGCAGTCGCTCGTGATGCTGCTCGGCAACATCCTGGCGCGCGCGCTCCTGCGGCCGTTCTTCGGCAAGGCGCTGGCGCGGTTCTTGATCCTCATGCCGTGGGCAGCGCCGATCTCGCTGGCGACGCTCGGCTGGCTGTGGATCTACGACTCGACCTTCAGCGTGATCAACTGGGTGCTTCTCGTCACGGGGTGGCTCGAGCCGGGACAGTGGTACTACTGGCTCGGCGACACCACGCTCGCGATGATCGCCATCATCACCATCCACGTGTGGCGCATGCTGCCGTTCTCCACGGTGATCCTGCTGGCCGGATTGACGTCGATCCCGAACGAGGTCCGCGAGGCAGCCGCCATCGACGGCGCCGGGATGCTCGCGCGGATCTTTCAGGTCGAGATCCCGATGATGAAGCCCATCTTGACGGTGGCCGTGCTCTTCGGCGTCGTCTTCACGTTCACCGACATGAGCCTGGTCTACCTGCTGACGCGCGGCGGTCCCTATAACTCCACCCACGTGCTGGCCAGCCTCGCCTTCCAGGACGGCGTGCTGGGCGGCGACGTCGGTCGCGGCGCGGCCGTGGCCATCTTCCTGGTGCCGGTGCTGGTAGTGCTCGCCATCTTCATGCTGCGCGCCTCGCGTCGGGCCGAGGTGGTGTGATGCTCGCGCGCTCACCGGCACGTCGCGCCGTCTCCGTCGTCGGCCATCGGCTCACTGTGCTGTTCTTCATCGCCTTCGCGATCTTCCCGTTCTACTGGATGGTGGTGACCTCCTTCAAGCAGAACGCCGACCTCTACGTCGGCGCCACCGACGTCACCCACAATCCGTTCATCTTCAACCGCGCGCCGACGCTCGACCATCTGCGCACGCTGTTCGGGCAGACGCTCTATCTCACGTGGCTGACGAACACGCTCGTGGTCGGCGTGGTCGTGGTCGGCATCACGCTCCTGCTCTCCGTGCCGGCCGGCTACAGCCTGGCCCGGCTGACGGCGCGCTGGGGTGAGCGGCTGAGCATCGCCATCTTTCTCACGTACCTGATTCCCTCCACGCTGTTGTTCATCCCGTTCTCACGGCTCGTCTCGCTGCTGGGCCTGCAGAACAGCCACTGGGCGCTCATCCTGATCTATCCGACCTTCACCGTTCCCTTCTGCACCTGGCTGCTGATGGGCTTCTTCAAGTCGCTGCCGAAGGAGATCGAGGAGTCGGCGATGGTCGACGGCTGTAGCCGGGTGGGCGCCATCGGCCGCATCGTGCTGCCGCTGGCAGTGCCGGGTCTGCTGACGGTGGTGATCTTCGCGCTGACGCTCGTCATTCAGGAGTTCGTCTACAGCCTCACGTTCATCTCGTCGGTGGAGAAGATGACCGTCAGCGTCGGTGTGCCGGTCGCCCTCGTCCGGGGCGACGTCTACTACTGGGGCTCGCTGATGGCCGCCTGCCTGATCACCAGCGTCCCGATCGCGATCATCTACAACTTCTTCCTCGACCGCTTCATCGCCGGGTTTACAGTAGGGGCCATCAAATGACATGTTCGAGCGCCGGCTGATCGAGGCCCCTGCCGACTTATGACCGATTCCCGACGGTTCTTCGACGACATCGAAGTGGGCGAGGCATACGAGTCCCCCGGCCGGACGGTGACGGAGACCGACATCGTGCTGTTCGCGGGCCTCTCCGGCGACTACAACGTCCTTCACACCGACGCCGAGTTCATGAAGCAGTCGATCTTCGGCGAGCGGATCGCGCACGGCCTGCTGGGACTGTCGATCCAGGCCGGCCTCTTTACCCGGGCCACGCAGGCGTACGCGACGCTCGCCTTCGTGGGCCTGCGCTGGAAATTCAAGGGGCCGATCAAGATCGGCGACACCATCCGGCTCAAGGCCAGGGTCCTCGTCAAGAAGGAGACGTCGAAGCCGGACCGCGGCCTCATCACCGTGGAGCGCGTCGTCGTCAATCAGCGCGGCGAGGTGGTGCAGGAAGGCGAGACCGATCTCATGGTCGAGCGGCGGCGATCGTGAGCGTGGTCGCTCCCGCACGCTTCTTCTTCGAGGACCTCGAGCTCCATGGCATCCGCGAGACGCCGGCCATGACGGTGACCGAGGCCCACGTCGCGCTCTACAGCGGCGTGACCGGCGACGCGCCGCTCGAGCCGGGGGTGGCGCCGAGCCTGCTGCTCGTCTGCCTCACCACCGGCCTCGGCTGGCGGATCCCGCAGCCGCCGCTGGCCGTGCTCGCCTTCATGGGCGTGGAGTGGCACGTCGACGCCCCGCTCGCCATCGGCGACACGATCCACGGCCGCTCGCGCACGGCGGTGAAGCGCGCCATGCGCGACGGCGGGGTCATCATCGAGGAGTGGCAGGTCATCAATCAGCGCGGGGAGACCGTGCAGCACGGCAAGTTCACGTTTCTCGTCGCCAGGCGTCCAACGCGGGCGGCCCAGCAAGGAGACTCCGCATGAGGTTCGATCCACGCCACATGAGCCGCACGCTGCTGGACGGCGCCGACCGCGCCGCCGCGCGCTCCTACTTCAAGGCGATCGGGTTCACCAACGAGGACCTGGCCAGGCCGCTCATCGGTGTCGCCCACTGCTGGATCGAGATCACGCCGTGCAACTGGAACCACAAGAAGCTGGCCGAGAAGGTGAAGGAAGGCGTCCGCGCCGCCGGGGGAACGCCGATCGAGTTCAACACGATCTCGGTCACGGACGGCATCGCCATGGGCACGGAAGGCATGAAGGCCTCGCTCATCAGCCGCGACTGGATTGCCGACTCGGTGGAGCTCGTGACGCGCGGACATCTGCTCGACGGCCTGGTGACGCTCTCCGGCTGCGACAAGACGATTCCCGCCATGGTGATGGCCATGGCGCGCGTCAACGTCCCGTCCGTGATGCTGTACGGCGGATCGATCCTGTACGGCGAGCATCGCGGCAAGCGCCTCACCGTGCAGGACGTCTTCGAGGCCATCGGCGCCTTCAACGCCGGCAAGATCGACGCCAAGGAGCTCGACGCCGTCGAAAGCCGCGCCTGCCCCGGGGCCGGCGCTTGCGGCGGACAGTTCACCGCGAACACGATGGCCACCGCCTTCGAGATGCTCGGCGTGTCGCCGATGGGATGGAACGGCGTGCCCGCCGTCGATCCGCACAAGGAGGAGGTGGCCTACCAGACTGGCCGTATGGCCATGGACGTTCTCCGAAAGGGGTTGCGGCCGCGCGACATCATCACCAAGAAGGCGCTCGCCAACGCCATCGCCGGCGTGATGGCCACCGGTGGCTCGACGAACGCCGTGCTGCACCTGCTGGCGGTCGCCAAGGAAGCGGGCGTGAAGCTGACCATCGACGAGTTCGATCAGATCTCACGCAAGACGCCGCTGCTGGCCGACCTGAAGCCGTGGGGCAACTACACGGCACCCGAGATGTACGAGGCGGGTGGGATGGCGGTGGTCGCCATGCGGCTGCTCGAGGCCGGACTGCTGCACGGGGGCGAGAAGACGGTCAGCGGGCGGACGATCGGCGAGGAGGCGCGGGCGGCGCGCGAGGTGCCCGGTCAGAAAGTCATCCGCTCCCTGAAGGAGCCGCTCAAGGCGCAGGGCGGACTCGCCATCCTGCGCGGCAATCTCGCCCCCCACGGGTGCGTGGCGAAGGTCTCGGGCCAGAAGAAGGACGTGCATCGCGGGCCGGCGCGCGTCTTCGATCGCGAAGAAGACGCCTTCGCGGCGGTGAAGACGGGGAAGATCAAGGCCAACGACGTGGTGGTGATCCGCTGGGAAGGCCCGAAGGGCGGCCCGGGAATGCGCGAGATGCTGCACGTCACCGGCGCCATCCAGGGCGCCGGGCTCGGCGAGACCGTCGCGCTGATGACCGACGGCCGCTTCTCCGGCGCCACGCACGGCTTCATGATCGGCCACATCGCGCCGGAAGCGGCCGAGGGTGGTCCCATCGCCGCGCTGAAGAACGGGGACACGATCGTGATCGACATCAAGAAGCGCCGCCTCGACGTGGAGCTGTCGCCCGCGGAGCTCAAGAAGCGTCTGAAGGCGGTGAAGGCGCCGAGAGCGCGCTACACCTGGGGCGTCATGGCCAAGTACGCGCGCCTCGTGTCGAGTGCGTCCGATGGAGCGGTCACCGGGTAACGCGCCGCCCGGAGTGAGCGCGCGCTACTGGGCGCTGCTCGTCGCCGAGCCGCTGCGTGATGCCGACGTGCTCGACGTCGGCACCGGGGCCGGTCGCGTGGCGATGGCGATCGCGCCGCTATGCCGGCGTATACTCGGCATCGATCGCGATGCCGGCGTGCTCGCCGACGCGCGGCGGCACGCCGCCGACCGTCATCTGACGAACGTGGAATTCGCCGACGTCGATGCCGAGGCGCGGGCGGATTACGTGGATCTCACGCCGACCTGGAAGCGCCCGACGCTCGTCGTGGCTCATCTCTGCATGTCGGAGGCGATCATTGCCGCCGCCGCCCGGACGCTCGCCGCCGGTCAGCGGCTCGTCTTCGCGGCCCTTCACGTCGATCAGTGGCGCGAGACCGGCCGTCGCTCGCGCTTCGCCTACGACGCCGACGAGGTGCGGCGGCAGCTCGCGCTCCACGGGTTCGCGGTCGAGCATCTCGAGGTCGAGCAGGACGTGCAGCGGTTCGAGAGCGTGGAGCAGGGCCTGGCGGCGGCCATCGGCCTCGCCGAGAAATGGAAGTCCGACGGCCGGTGGTTCCGCTACATCAAGTTCCTCGAGGACGGCGGCCGCACGCTCACGCGCAGCCATCTGCTCGCCGGGGCGCGTCGGACGTGACGCTCGCGGCGCTCGCGCTCACCCGCACGGTGAAGGAGCGGGCCCTCGAGCTCGGCTTCGATCGCGTGGCCGTCGGTGCGGCGGCGCCGCCACCGCACGGCGAGGCGTTCGAGCGCTGGCTCGACGCCGGCTACGCGGGTGACATGGAGTATCTGCACCGGGGACGGGCGGAGCGGCTCGACCCCGGACGCCTGCTCCCCGGCTGGCGCTCCGTCGTCGCCGTCGCGCTGAACTATGCGCGGCGCGACGACGACCCCGCGTGGCGAGGCGTCGCCCGCTACGCGCGGGGCCGCGATTACCACGGCGTCATCCGGCCACGGCTGGAGGCGCTCAAGGAGGTCTTGCGCGCCGCCGCGGGGCCCGACGTGCGGAGCCGGGCGTCGGTCGATACCAGCGCCGTTCTCGAGCGTGGGCTGGCGGCGGCCGCCGGGCTTGGCTGGATGGGGAAGAACACCAACCTGATCGCCCCCGGTCTCGGGTCGTACTTCTTCATCGGCATCGTGCTGACGACCGCCCGGCTGGCGCCCGACAGCCCGCTTCCCGATCGATGCGGCACCTGCACGGCCTGTCTCGACGCCTGTCCCACGGGCGCCTTCGTCGGGCCATACATGCTCGATGCCCGGCGTTGCATCTCGTATCTGACCATCGAGCACCGCGGCGACATCGACCCGTCGCTGCACAGGGCGATCGGCGGCTGGATCTTCGGCTGTGACGTCTGCCAGGAGGTGTGCCCGTGGAACCGCCACGCCCCGCCGACGCACGATGCGGAGCTTCTCGGCGGGACGCCGCCAGGCGCGCCGGAGGTCCTCGCCGCGCTGACCGACGGGGACTTTCGAGAGCGCTTTCGCGGCTCGGCGCTCAAGCGTGCGCGGCGCGAGGGCCTGGCTCGCAACGCTCGAATCGTGCTCGCCAATAGCGCCGCGCGTAATGCCTACATCAGCGTCACTGGTACAGGCCTTGCTGAGTTATCCACCGCAAGGAGGGCTTCTTCGATGGCCGACGACAAGATGAAGCAAAACAACAAGGACGCCGAGAGCGGCGAGCCTGTTCAGCTCGATAAAGAGCAGCAGGGCGGGCAGCAGAACCGCCCCCAGCAGCAGCCCGGCCAGCAGCAGGGCGGGCAGCAGAACCGTCCGCACCCGCAGCAGCAGCCCGGTCAGCAGCAGGCCGGTCAGCAACACGAGGGCGGTCAGAAGCGTTAGACCGTCCCCGGCGGAGCGTGGCGGCGCTGGCCTGTGCCCCGGCGCCGCCACGCTTCCGCGTTCGCCTCGCCCGTTTCCCTCCGTCCTCCTGTAGAGTGTCGCGGACCATTGCCCGCGCCTGTGCGGCGCGTCAGGAGATCGGCCATGATCCGAGTGCTCGCCTGCGTGCTCGCGCTGACCGCGAGCCTGAGCCTGCCAGCATCGACCGCTGCCGACGACGCCTATCCCGTGCGCCCGGTCACCCTCGTCGTGCCGTTTCCGCCCGGCGGGATCGCCGATCTCACCGCGCGGCCGCTCGCGGCCGCCCTCGAGCGCATCGTCAAGCAGCCGGTCGTCATCAACAACAAGCCCGGCGCCGGCGGCGCGGTCGGGATGCAATCGGTCGCGGTGACGAAGCCCGACGGCTACACACTGCTGATCGGGCTGGTGTCGATCTCCACGATCCCCGAGGTCGACGCCCTTTTCGGCCGTGCGGCGACGTACACGCGCGACCAGTTCGTCGGCATCGCGCGGTTGAACGCCGATCCGCCGATCCTCGTCGTCGGCGCGGAACGGCCGTGGAAGACGCTGAAGGACCTGCTCGACGAGACGCGGGCCAAGCCGAACGAGCTGACGTTCGCCTCGTCCGGACTCTACGGTGCCTCGCACGTCCCGATGGAGATGCTGTTGAACGCGGCGGGTGGGCTGAAGATGCGTCATCTCATCACCACCGGCGGCGGGCCGGCGACGACTGCGGTGCTCGGCGGCCACGCCGCGATGTGGGCCTCGCCGCCCGCGCTGGCATTGCCGCACGTCAGGGCCGGCAAGCTGCGGATGCTGGCGACGTGGGGTGCGACGCGGCTGCCCGCGTATCCCGACGTGCCGACGCTCAAGGAGCTCGGCTACGACCTCGAGTACTACCTGTGGACGGGCCTCTTTGCTCCGCGCGGCACGCCCGCCTCGGCGCTCAAGCTCCTCCGCGAGGCCACGCGTCAGGCGGTGCAGGATCCGGAGTTTCGCTCGGCGATGGAGAAGGCGCAGACTCCGATCGCTTACCAGGACGCCGACGACTTCCGCGTTTGGTGGGACGCGGACGCCGCCCGCCTGGCCGCCGTGATCAAGAAGATCGGCCGCGTCGAGACGAAATAGCACGTGACCATCGATCTCCACACACACGTGGTGCCACCGCGCTGGGAGGACTGGGCGGCGCGCTTCGGCGGCGGCAAGTGGCCGCGACTGGTGATCAAGGACGCGTGCCACGCGACGATCATGACCGGCGACCAGTTCTTCCGCGACATCGACAACCGCTCCTGGGACGCGACGCGGCGTCTCGAGGACATGGACCGGCTCGGCATCGAGGTGCAGGTGCTGTCGCCGCCGCCCGTGATGTTCTGCTACTGGGCGGACGCCAAGGCCGGCCAGGCGTTCGCGCGCCTGCAGAACGAAAATGTGGCCGCGCTCGTCGCGCGGCACCCCCGCCGGTTCGTCGGGATGGCCACGGTGCCCTTGCAGGATCCGACGCTCGCCGTCGCGGAGCTCCGCCACGCGCGCGAGCGGCTCGGTCTCGGGGCCGTCGAGATCGGCACCTGCCCGGGGGGACGAGACTTCGATGACCCCGAGCTGTTCCCGTTCTTCGCCGCCTGTCGCGATCTCGGCGTGGCCGTCTTCGTCCATCCCGCCTCGCCCCTCGTGGGGCAGGAGCGGCTGACGAAGTATTACTTCCCGCTCGTCGTCGGCAATCCGCTGGAGACCGCGCTCGCGATCTCGAAGCTCATCTTCGGCGGCGTGCTGGAGCGGCTGCCCGATCTGCGCATCTGCTTCGCACACGGCGGCGGTGCGTTTCCGTTCACGCTCGCGCGTCTGAATCACGGCTGGAAGGTGCGTCCCGAGGGCCCGGCCGCGATCCCGCACGAGCCGCGCGAGTACGCGCGCCGGATCTACGTCGACTCCCTCACCCTGTCCGCCGAGAACTTGCGCTTCATCATCGACGTGCTGGGCGCCGAGCGTGTCGTCATCGGGAGCGACTATCCGTTCGACATGGGGCAGGACGACCCGGTCGGCTTCGTCGCCGGCGCCGGTCTGGCGCCCGCGGCGCGCGCGGCCATCGAGCGCGCGAACGCCCGCCGTTTCCTCGGGCTCGCCTAGAGGCCTCGGCATGCTCACCGTCGACCGCGTCGCCGGCGCCTCCCTCGCGCTCGTCGCGCTCTTCGTGCTGTGGGAGAGCCGCACGCTGCCGCTCGGCAGTCTCGCCAATCCCGGCCCCGCCTACATGCCGGTCCTGCTGGCCGTGCTGCTGCTCGTCGGCGGCATCGCGATCGCCGCGCTCGGTGGCCCTACGCCGCCGCTCACTTCGCTCGCATTCCCGGAGTGGCGGCACGCGCTCGCCATCTTCCTGGCGTGCGCCTTCGCGGCGCTCGCGCTCGAACGTCTCGGCTACCGCCTCACGGTGCTGCTGGTGCTCTTGTTTCTGCTCGGCGTGGTCGAGCGCAAGCGCCCGGTGGCCACCGTGGTCTTCGCGGTGGCGTTCGCGACGGGGACGTACCTTCTCTTCGACACGCTGCTCCGCGTGCCGCTGCCGCGTGGCCCCTTCGGAATGTAGATGCTCGAAACGCTTCACAACCTTGCCATCGGCTTCTCCGTCGCGCTGTCGCCCCCCGTTCTGCTCTATGCGTTCGTCGGCTGCGTGATCGGCACGCTCGTCGGCGTGCTGCCGGGTGTCGGGCCGCTGGCCGGCATCAGCCTGCTGTTGCCCGCGACGTTCGGCATGGATGCTACGCGCGCCATCGTGATGCTAGCGGGGATCTACTACGGCGCGATGTACGGCGGCTCCACCACGTCGATCCTGATGCGCATCCCGGGCGAGGCCGCCTCGGTGATGACGTGCATCGACGGCTACGCGATGGCGCGCAAGGGTCGCGCGGGCGCCGCGCTCGCCATCGCGGCCGTCGGCTCCTACGTGGCCGGCAGCGCCAGCGTCATCGGGCTCATGCTGCTGGCGCCGCCGCTGGCGGCCTTCGCGCTGCGCTTTGGCCCGCCCGAGTACTTCGCGCTGCTGCTCTTCGGCCTGCTCGTCCTCGCGTACATGTCGTCGGGCTCGATGCTGAAATCGCTGGCCATGGCCGCCCTCGGGCTCCTGCTCGGGATGGTCGGCATCGACCAGATGAGCGGCTATTTCAGATTTGCCTACGGAGTCGTCGAGCTCGGCGATGGTCTCGGCGTGGTGCCGGTCGCCGTCGGCCTCTTTGGCGTCGCCGAGATTCTCGCCACCGCGGGCCAGCCCGTGCCGCCCAAGGTGATCGAACCGCGGTTGCGCGAGCTCCTGCCGTCGCGGACGGAATGGCGCCAGTCGGTGGGCCCGATCGGGCGGGGGACGGTGCTCGGGTTTCTGGTGGGCATCATCCCGGGCTCCGCGCACATCATCTCGTCGTTCGTGTCGTACGCGCTCGAGAGGAAGCTCTCCAAACATCCCGAGCAGTTCGGCCACGGCGCCGTGGCCGGCGTGGCCGGTCCGGAGTCGGCCAACAACTCGGCCACCTCCGGCGCCTTCGTGCCGATGCTCGCGCTCGGCGTGCCGTCCGGGCCGATCCCGGCCGTGATGCTGGCGGCCATGATGGTGCACGGCGTCTCGCCAGGGCCGCTGTTGATCCGGCAGCAGCCCGAGCTCTTCTGGGGATTCATCGCCTCCATGTACGTCGGCAACCTGGTGCTGCTGATCCTGAACCTTCCGCTGGTCGGCATCTTCGTGAACCTGCTGCGCGTGCCGTACCCGTATCTCTATCCGGCGATCCTGGCCTTCTCGATCCTGGGCGTCTACGCGGTGAACGGCTCCGTGGTCGACGTGTGGATCATGCTCGGGATGGGGGTGCTCGGCTACGTGCTGCGCAAGCTGGACTTCGAGACGGCGCCGATCGTCCTCGGCGTGGTGCTGGCGCCGATGATCGAGCTCGCGCTGCGGCAGTCGCTGGCGATGTCGGACGGCCACTACGCGATCTTCTTCCAGCGCCCGATCGCGGCCACGCTCCTCGTGGTCGCGGCCGGTATGATGCTGCTCTCGCTCCGCACGTTCATCCGCCGTGGGCTCGACTGGCGCGCGCGCATGGCGCTCGCCGAAAAAGGAGAATCCTGATGACTGTCGCGCGTGTGGTGTTCCTGCTCGTTCTCGTGCTCATGGCGGCAACCCCGTTCGCCGCCGCGCAGGAGTCGTTTCCCTCGCGGCCCATCACGATCGTGGCGCCGTTTCCGCCGGGCGGCGTGGCGGACCTGACGGCGCGGCCGGTGGCGGCGGCGATGGAGAAGCTTCTCAAGTCGCCGGTCGGCGTCGTGAACAAGACGGGCGCCGCCGGCGCCGTCGGCATGCAGTCGGTGGCGGTGGCCCGGCCCGACGGCTACACGCTGCTGCTCGCGCTGTCGTCGATCTCGATCATTCCCGAGGCGGACAAGATCTTCGGACGACCGCCGGCGTTCACCGTCGATCAGTTCGCGCCGATCGCGCTCATCTCCGCGGATCCTACCGTCCTCGTGGTGCCGGCCGACAAGCCGTGGAAGACGGCCAAGGACTTCATCGACGACGCCCGGAGCCGCCCCGGCCAGATCTCGTTCTCGTCGTCCGGCGTCTACGGCACGCTCCACATGGCGATGGAGCTCTTGTCGCACGCCGCCGGCATCAAGCTGCGCCACGTGCCGCATGCCGGTGCCGGTCCCGCGCTCACGGCCATTCTCGGCGGGCACGTCGATGCGCTGGCGTCCGGACCGGCCGTGGTGCTGCCACACATCAAGTCCGGCAAGCTGCGCGCGCTCGCGGGGTGGGGCGACAAGCGCGTGGCCGCGCTCCCGGACGTGCCGACGTTCCGCGAGCTCGGCTATCCCGATGCGGAGTTCTACATCTGGGCCGGCCTCTTCGCGCCGAAGGCCACGCCGGAGCCGGTTCTCGCCAAGCTGCGCGCGACGGTCCGCGAGGCCGTCAACGATCCCGAGTTCAAGGGCGCCATGGACAAGCTCGAGACGCCGATCACGTTCAAGCAGGGCGAGGAGTTCCAGCGCTTCTTCGAGACCGACGCCCGGCGACTTGCGGAGGGCGTGCGCAAGGTCGGCCGGGTCGACACGAAATAGCGTCCGCCTTGACAGCGAGCGGCCTTCCGCCCATTCTCGCGCGCGGAGGAACGACCATGAAGGCATTGAGTCGACGCGACGTGCTGAAGCTCGGCGGCGCTGCCGCCGCCGGCGTGGGATTCCCGGCGGTCGTGCGCGCGCAGGCGAAAGATCTCGCGGTGCTGGGACTGTGGCCGTTCACCGGCGCCTTCTCCGACGTCGGCCCCGTGCTCGACAACGGCATGCGGCTCGCGCTCGAGGAGCGCGGTATGAAGGTCCAGGGCCGGCCGGTGAAGTACCTGACGCGCGACTCCGAGACGAAGGCCGGCTCGGCCACGCGGCGTGCCGAAGAGGCCGCCGACGCCGACGGCGTGAAGTACATCATCGGACCGTGGTCGTCCGGCGTCGCCCTGGCCGTGTCCGAGGTCGCCAAGCGCAAGAAGGTCTTCCATTACTTCAGCGGCGGCACCGAGGACATCTCGGGCAAGCGTTGCCACAAGTACTCGTTCCAATGGGCGGCCAGTCCCTACACGGCGGCCAAGACCGTGGTCGACTCGTTCATGCAGGCCAACCCGAAGGCCAAGCGCTGGCACCTGCTCATCGCCGACTATGCGTTCGGCTGGTCGGTCGAGAAATACATCAAGGAAGTCGGCAAGGGCCACGGCCTGGAGTTCGTCGGTGCCGACCGCCACCCGCTCGGCGAGCGGGAGTACTCGAACTACGTGACGAAGGCGGCGGCCAACCGGCCCGACGCGGTGGCCATGATCAACTTCGGTCTCGACGCGGTCACCGCGGCGCGCGAGATCTTCAACTTCGGGCTCACCCCGAAGGTCCCGCTGATCCTCACCTGGTCCTCGGGCGTGGAGGAGCTGATCCAGCTGAACCCGGAGATCCGCGAGAACATGTGGGTCGGCTCGAACTTCTACTACACGGCCGACACGCCGGTGGCCCGCGAGTTCGTGAAGAAGTACCAGGCCAAGCACGGCAACCCGCCGGGCTACGCGCCGGCAGCGGCCTACGGCATGACGCGGATGATGCTGGCGGCCATGGACAGGGCGAAGTCGACCGAGGTGCCGGAAGTGATTGCGGCGTGCGAGGGGCTCGAGATCGACGACCTCGTGGGCAAGATGCGCGTCGATGCCAAGACGCACCAGACGCTGCGGCCCTACTTCTTCATGCGGTGCAAGAAGAAGGACGCGATGAAGAACCCGATGGACTTCGCCGACATCATCGCCACCGGCAACACGCCGTTGCCCGCTCAGTACGCCGAGTGCAAGGACATCGGGGCGTTGTAGGATCGGCCGCCTGAACACGGCGCTGCTCTTCAGCCAGGTCCTCAACGGCCTCGCCACCGGCATGCTCTACGCGGTGATGGGCATCGGGCTGTCGATCATCACGGGCGTGCTGAACATTCCGAACTTTGCGCACGGCGCCCTGTTCGCGCTCGGCGCGTACTCGCTGTACAGCCTCATGCAGCTCGTGGGAAATTTCTGGCTGGCCCTGCTGCTCGCGCCGCTCGGCGTCGGCGCGCTCGGCATCCTCATCGAGTACGGCGGCATCCGGCCGCTCTACCGCGCGGGCCACGACTATCAGCTCCTGCTCACCTTCGGACTCTCGCTCATCATCACCGAGGGGATCATCATCGTGTGGAGCCCGGTGGGCATGAGCCAGCTGCCGCCGCCGCTGCTGCGCGGCGGTGTCGACCTGGGCATCACGTTCTATCCGAAGTACCGGCTCTTCGTCATGGTGGTGGCCGCGCTGCTCGTCCTCGGCGCCTGGCTGTTTCTCGAGAAGACGCGCTACGGCGCCATCATGCGCGCCGGCATCGAGGACAAGGAGATGGTCTCGCTGCTCGGCATCGACATTCATCGGCTGTTCACGGCGGCCTTCGCGCTCGGCTGCGTGCTGGCGGGCATCGCGGGCGCGCTGACGGCGCCGATTCGCGGGCTCAACCCGTGGATGGGCGTCGACATGCTCGGCATCGCGTTCGTCGTGGTCGCGCTGGCCGGTCTCGGCAACCTGCTCGGCTCCATCGCGGCCGGGCTGCTCGTGGGGCTCGCCCAGAGCCTCGTCGCGCTCGTGTGGCCGGAAGCGTCGGTCGCCGTCATCTTCGCGGTCATGGCGGTGGTGCTCTTGGTGCGGCCGCAGGGCTTGTTCGGTATCCGATGAGCCGTGGCACGGTCGCGCCCTGGCTGCTGATCCTGGCTGCGGTCGTGCTCCTGCCGGTGTTCGTCCGCCACGCCATCGCCACCGAGATCTGGATCTTCGCCATTTTCGGCCTCGGCCTGAACCTCCTGATGGGGTACACGGGGCTGCTCTCGTTCGGGCAGGCGACGTTCTTCGGCTCTGCCGCGTACGTGGCGGGCTACCTGCTGAAGTACGCCAGCATCGGAGCGCTCGTGGCCCTCGTCATCGGCGTGGCGGTCGGCGCGGCGTCGGCGGCGGTCGTGGGCTATCTGTGCGTGCAGCGCTCCGGCCTCTATTTCATCATGCTGACCTTCGCGCTGAACCAGATGTTCTACTTCACGGCCTATCAGTGGACCACGGTCACCGGCGGCGAGGACGGCATGCCCGGCGTGCCACGGCCGGCCGTGCTCGGTTTCGACGTCCACCGGCCGCTGCCGTACTACATTGCGGTGGCCGTGCTGTTCATGGCGTCGCTGGCCGTGATGAAGCGCCTCGTGGAGTCGCCGCTCGGCAAGATCCTCCAGGCGATCCGCGACAACGAGGTGCGCGCCGAGGCGCTTGGCTACGACGTCCGGCGCATGAAGCTGGCCGCGTTCGTGGTGGCGGGCGCGTTCTCCGGACTGGCCGGCGTGCTCTACGCGATGCTCTTCGGCATCGTGCCGCTGGAGGCGATCGGTTTCGTGTTCTCCGGCAACGTCGTCTTCGCCACGCTCATCGGCGGCTCCGGCTCGCTCTATGGGCCGGTCATCGGCTCCTTCGTCTTCATCTGGCTGTCCGAGTCGGTCAGCACGGTCTGGCAGCGGTGGCCGCTGCTGCTCGGCGTGGCGTTCGTCGTCGTGGTGCTGTTCTTCCGCGGTGGGGTGGTCGAGGCGTGGGCGCGCGTGTGGGCGTGGCGCTCCGCGCACCGCGTGCCGACGACGGCGGTGAGACCCGATGCCGCTCCTTAGGACGGAGGGGCTCACGAGGTCGTTCGGCGCGTTGACCGCCGTCAACGAGGTGACGCTCGAGGTGCAGATGGGATCGCTCCACTCGGTGATCGGCCCCAACGGCGCCGGCAAGACGACGTTCTTCAACCTCCTGACCGGGCAGCTCACGCCGACGTCGGGCCGCATCCTGTTCGACGGCCGCGATATCGCCGGTACGCCGCCGCACGACGTGGCCCACCTCGGCATCGCGCGCTCGTTCCAGCGCACGAGCATCTTTCCGACGCTGTCCATCTTCGACAACGTGTGGCTGGCCGCCTTTGCGCGCGCCGGCTCGTGGCGAGGCCTGGGATGGCGACGCACGGAGCGCTATCCCGAGCTCGGCGCGGCCGCCAGGGCCGCGCTGGAGAGCGTCGGGCTGGAGGCGCAGGCCGCACGGCCGGCGCGCGAGATCTCGCATGGCGAGCAGCGTCAGCTCGAGCTCGCCATCGCGCTGGCGGCGGCGCCACGGCTCTTGCTGCTGGACGAGCCGGCGGCCGGCCTGTCGCCGGAGGAGACGCTGCGCATGGTGGCGCTGGTGCGTCAGCTGAAGGGGCGCTACACGATCGTGCTGATCGAGCACAAGATCGACGTGGTGATGACGATCTCCGACCGGATCTCCGTGATGCACTTCGGCCGCGTGATCGCCGAGGGCACGCCGGCCGAGATCCAGCGCAACGCCGAGGTGCGCCGCGCGTACCTCGGCGGCGTCACCGTGGCCTGATGCTCGAGCTCCGCGCCATCGACACCTACTATGGGCTCGGGCACATCCTGCACGGTCTGTCGCTCAGCGTGGGTGAAGGCGAGGTGGTGGCGCTGCTCGGCAGGAACGGCGCCGGCAAGACGACGACGCTCCGTTCCATCACCGGCCTCACGCCGCCGCGGCGAGGCGCCATCACCTACAAGGGGCGGAGCATCGCCGGGCTGCCTCCGCATCGCATCTCGCGTCTCGGCATCGCGCTGGTGCCGGAGACGCGCGGCATCTTTTCGTATCTGACCGCGCGCGAGAACCTCGCCATCGCGCGGCGGAGCGGCTCGCGGTGGCCGGAGACGAGCGTGCTCGCGCGCTTCCCCAAGCTCGGCGAGCTGCTCGACCGCAAGGCGCGCCTGCTCTCCGGCGGCGAGCAGCAGATGCTCGCCATCGCGCGGGCGTTGCTGACGGGGCCGGATCTCCTGCTGCTCGACGAGCCGTCGCAAGGCCTCGCGCCGCTGGTGGTGGAGGCGGTGATGAGCACCGTGCGCGAGCTGAAGGCCGAGCGCGTCAGCATGCTGCTGGTCGAGCAGAACGCCGAGCTCGCGCTCGGCCTGGCCGACCGCGTCTACGTGATCGACCACGGCACCATCGTGTTCGAGGGGACGCCCGCCGCCCTGCGCGCGAACGCGCACGTGACCGCCACCTATCTCGGGGTGGGCGGCTGACCCGGGCGCCCTCGGAGCGCGTGCTACAATTTTGCGACGCCATGGCGATCCTGAAAGTCGCGCGGCTGGGGCATCCCGTGCTGCGGCAGCCGGCCCAACCGGTGCCGCCAGAGGCGATCCGCTCCGCCGAGATCCAGCGCTTCATCGACGACATGGTGGAGACCATGCGCGAGTACGACGGCGCGGGTCTGGCCGCCAACCAGGTCCATTCGCTGCGTCAAATCGCCGTGATCGAGGTCCAGAAGAACCCCCGCTATCCCGAGGCGCCCGAGATTCCGCTCACCGTGGTGATCAACCCCGTGGTGACCCCGCTCACGGACGAGAAGGAGCACGGCTGGGAGGGGTGCCTGTCGGTGCCCGACATGCGCGGCGTGGTGCCGCGCTTCACCTCCGTTCGCCTCGAATGCGTGGACCGCGAGGGGGCGCCGGTGAATCTGGTCGCCAAGGACTTCTTCGCGCGGGTCATCCAGCACGAGACCGACCATCTGAACGGCATCGTCTACGTCGACCGCATCGCCGACATGAGGACGCTCAGCCACATCGCCGAGTGGAATCGTTACTGGCTCGGCCTACGCGAGCAGGGTGATTAGCTCCGCCGAGCGGGTCGTCGCGGTCGTGAAGGATCTGTTCTTCGTCGCGCGCATTCGTGAGACGGCCCGCCTGGCCGGCGTGCCGCTCGAGTTCAGCCGGAGCGTCGACGAGCTCGAGCGCGCGCTCGCCGGCGGCACGCGGTTCGTGCTCCTGGATCTGACGGGCGGCTTCGACTACGAGCGCGTCTTCGCCGCCATCGACGCCGTGGAGCCGGCCCGCCGCCCGCCGGTGCTGGCGTTCACGACCCACGCGCTCGCGCGCACGACGCAGCCGTGGCACGCGCGCTGTGCGCGCGTCGTGACCAAGGAGACGCTGACGCAGGAGCTGCCGACGCTGCTTCGCGAGGGCGTCGCCTCGTGACGGCCGCGGAGTTCGTGGCCGCCCTCGACGCCGAAAACCAGGCGGCGCTGCGCGGACTGGCCCCCGATCAGACGCTCACCGCCGAGGTGAGCGGCGCGCTCAACGTTCCGAACCTTCTCAAGGTGGCGCTCAAGAACGAGCTCGAGGCGACCGAGATCGCCGCGCGGTGGCTCGTGGCCACCGACGATGCCCGCGTGAAGATGGCGTTCGCGCGGCAGGTGGGCGACGAGGCCAAGCACTTCCGGCTCATCGCCGATCGCTTGAAGGACCTCGGCTTCGATCCCGAGGCGATCGATCCGCTGGCCGGGGGCTTCGGGCCGCTGTTCCGATACCTCGACTCGCTCGCCACGACGGTGGAGCGCGTGGCGGCCGGCCAGTTCACGCGCGAGGCCATCGCCGTCGTCAAGAACCGGCAGTTCATCGAGTTCTGCGAGCGCGTCGGCGACAAGACGACGGCCACCCTGTACCGCAACGTCATCGAGCCGGACGAGCGCTATCACCACGAGCTCGGTCGCGCGCTGCTGCTGCGCCTGGCGACGAGCGAGCAGGCGCAGACGCAGGCCGCGCAGGCGGCGCGGCGGACGCTCGAGCTGGCGGACGAGCTGCAGCGCAAGGCGCTCGCCACCGCCGGCATCCATCACGCGCCGGGCTGCTGATGGACGATTTGCACGCCTTTCACGCCCTCGCGTGCGCGGACGAGCGAGGCGTGGACCTCGCTCGCGCCGCCCTTGCCATCGCGCGCATCGAGCACCCGGAGCTGCGGATCGAGGCCGAGGTGGCACGGCTCGACGAGCTGGCGGCGCGCTCGGCGGCCGGCGGGGTCGGTGACCCTCAGAAGGCGCTCGAGCGGCTGCTCGCGTTCCTGTTCGACGACGAAGGCTTTCGCGGGAACGCCGAGGAGTACTACGACCCGCGCAACTCCTGCCTGAACGATGTGCTCGATCGCAAGCTCGGCATCCCGATCACGCTGTCGGTCCTGACCATGGAAATCGGACGGCGCGTGGGTATCGAGGTCGACGGCGTGAGCCTGCCCGGGCACTTCATCGTGAGCGCGAATCTCGGCGCGCGCCGGATCTTCCTCGATCCGTTCAACGGCGGCGCCGTGCTGACGCCGGCCCAGGCCGCGGACGTCGCCTCCCGCGCCGTCGGGCGTCCGGTGAAGCTCGAGGAGGGACACTGGGCACCATGCGGCAAGCGGCCGATCCTCGTGCGGATGCTGCGCAACCTCAAGGGCATTTACGCGCGCCGCGAGGATTGGCCGCGAGCGCTCGCCGTCGTCGACCGGCTCCTCGTGCTCGACGCGGACTCGCCGGTGCATCTGCGTGACCGCGGCAGCGTGCTGGTGCGCATGCGCCGCCTGCACGAGGGCGCCGCCGCCTGGGATCGCTACCTGCGACGATTCCCGAGCGCGCAGGATGCCGAGACCTTCCGCGAGCAGCTGCGGAAGGTGCGACAGAAGCTCGGCGCGCTGAACTAGATGCGCCGGCGGCGGCGTGGGGCCGCCTGGCTCGTCATCGTGACGATCGCCGCGTCGGCGTGCGCGACCCATGCCGTGATGCCGTTCGGCGCCGACGGCCAGCCGCTCCCGGCCGAGGCCGACGAGATCGCGCTGTGGGCTCGGACCGAGCAGGAGGACGACGCGCTCCTGAAGAAAGTGCGGCCATACGACGATCCGCTGCTCGCGGAGTACCTGGCCCGCGTGGGTGATCGGCTCGCCGGGAACGCCGCCTTCAGGCCGATCGTGCTCCGCGATCCGACGCTGAACGCCTTCGCCATGCCGAACGGCAAGGTGTACGTCCACACCGGACTGCTCAGCCGTCTCGACAACGAGTCGCAGCTGGCGATGATCCTCGGCCACGAGATGACCCACGTCACGCATCGTCACGCCCTCGGCGTGCCGCGTGCCGCCGCGAGCACGAAGCGGCCGATCCAGGCGGTGGCGATGAGCCCGACGGCGGCTGCGATCGTCGGCTTCGGTCTGCGCCTGGCTACCGTGGCGGCCATCGACGGCTACGGGCGCAATCTCGAGCGTGATGCCGACGACGGCGGTCTACAGCATCTCGTCGAGGCCGGATACGACGCCCGCGAGGCGCCGAAGGCGTTCGAGGTCCTGCGCTCGGGGGCGAAAGAGCGAGGCTCGCTGGAGATCTTCTTCTTCGGCAACCCGCGCCGGCTGACCGAGCGCATCGAGACCACCCGCAAGCTCGTCGCGACGCGGTATGCGGTCGCCGTCGCCACGCGAACGGCGGTGCGCGACACGGAGGAGTTCCAGCTCCGCATGCGTTCGGTCGTTCGCGAGAATGCCTACGACGACATCCGTGCCGGTCGCTTCGAGGTGGCCCGGGCCCAGCTCGATCGGGTGCTCGCGGTCACGCCGGGCGATCCCGTGGCTCATGTGTACTACGGCGATCTCCATCGCTTGCAGGCGCAGCGCGCGCGGGATGCCGTGCAGCAGGCGCTTGAGGCCGGCCTCGCGCTCGCCGCCTATCAGCAGGCGGCGGCGCTCGATCCGACGCTGCCCGAGCCACACCGGGAGCTCGGCTTTCTCTACTACCAGCAGAAGCAGAACACGCGCGCCGCCGAGGCCTTCCGGACGTATCTCGCGCTGAAGCCCGACGCGCCCGACGCCGCCCGCATCAAGGAGTACCTGGCCGAGCTGGACCGCTAAGGCCCGCACGCGGCGGCGCCGGCCGCCTCGCCACGACCGCGAAGCTCCATGCCCCGCCAGGTGTGGACCACCCGGTTGAACGTGCGGGCCAGCGCCGCCTCGAGCGCGCGCTTCTCCGGGGGGTCGGGATCCGCCATGCCCGGAAAGAACGTGCGCAGGACCACGGGATGGATCCACGTGCGATCGAGGACGAGCCAGTCGGCGTCACGCAGGACACGCAGGCACACGTCGCGATATTGCGCGGCGGTCGTGTAGCCGGGGACGATGACGTCGAGCGGCGCGATGTGGCGCCGTCCGGTCAGATACGGGAGCATGGGGCTGTAGGGATAGAAGAAGTACGCGGCGTCGCGCGGAGCCCGTTCGATGTGCGGCACGAGCGCAGCGACCGCCTCGATCCACGGCGACGCGGGTCCCACGAACGTCCCCCGCGATGTCGGCACGCGCGCGAGCGGACCGGCCACCAGCGGCCACGCGACACCGACGAGCCTGTACCCGATGGCCAGCGCGCAGACGACGAGCACCGACGCGCCGACGGCCAGCCTGAGGCGCGGGCCGAAGCGGTCGAGCACCTGTGGGGCCAGTCGCGCGAAGAGCGGACACGCCAGCGGCGCCGTGAAGGCGATGTGCGTGACGTCGGGCCGCGGAAAGGCGCCGAGGAATCCGACGACCGCCAGCGCGAGCGCGGCGCGCAGACCGGGCTCGCGCCAGATGCCGCGGTCGGCGCCGACGACCGCGGCACCGGCGAGCAGGAACGTCAGCGGAAAGAATGCGACGACGGGCGTCTGGTACGGCATGCCGGCGGCGCCGAAGGCGACGACCTGGATGCCGCTGTAGTGGCGCGCGGGAAACAGGACGACGTCGGCGACGGCGGCCGCCAGCGAGGCGGTGACGGTCAGGTAGAGGACGGTCGCTGCTGGCACGACTGCGATGCCGCCGAGCGCCGCCGCGATCAGCCGCCGCTCGCGCAGCGTCAGGGCGATGCCCGTGACGGCCGCGCAGAGCAGCGCCCCGCGCGTCGACACCATCATGGCCGCCGCGCCGGCGAAGAGACCGGCAACGAGGACACGGGCCGCGGGATGCGGACGTCGCAGCGCCGACAGGAGCGCGACCGCGCACGCCATCGACGCGAGCGTCGCGAACCAGTGGTGGCTGATCACGGTCCAGCCGCCCTGTGACAGCGCGACCCACGCCACGGCGAGCACGGCGGCGAGGCCGCGGTGGCCCGAGACCAGCCGCGCGCTCGCGTACGTGAGGCCGGCGATGGCGGCGATGACACAGACGGCGAGCAGCCGGATCGACTCGAACTCGGCGCCGATCAGGCGCATCCACGTCGCCACGACCAGAAAGCTCGCCGGCGGCAGGAACTCGAAGTAGTCGCGATACATCGTCTCGCCGCGCAGGAGGCGGTCGGCGCCATGCAGGATGACGCCCTCGTCGCCGAGCCAGAAGACGTAGCGGAAGAACGGAGCGCAGAGGGCCGCCGCGGCGAGCAGGGAGACCCAGAGCAGCGGGTCGCGAAGTACGGGCGGCGTGCCGCCGTCGCGGTCGGGTGCGGGCAGCGCCACGGGACGATTATAGGAGCGAGCCGTCGGCGGCCCACCATTCGGCGTCGCGCCACCACCCCCATGGCGAATTCTCGCGACTTCGTGTAAGACTTGCGCCCCCTTTGGGTGGCGGCTTTTGCGGTGCCCGTCGGGGAGGAGGCCAGCGATGCGGCTCGGGCTGAAGCTGCCACTCGGCGCGGCAGTGCTCGCAACCGCTCTATGGGTTCTCCTTTCGGGCTCGCCGGCCTGGGCCGGTCGCGTCCATCCCGATCTCGAGGCACGGCTCCAAGCGTTGCCGCCGGGCGTGCCGGTGGCAGTCATCGTCGAGATGGTCGATCAGCTCGATCCCGCCGCGGCCGCCGCCACCGCACCGGCCCATCAGCGACAGCTCAGGATCCAGGCCGTGGTGGACGCGCTGCGCGATCACGCCAACCGCGGACAGGGGCCCGTGCGCGCGATCGTGGTGCGCGAGCAGGCTCTGGGCAACGTGACGCGCGTCGTTCTTTTCTGGGTCTTCAACGGTCTCGCCCTGACCGCCACCGAGCCCGTCATCCGCCAGCTCGCCGCGCGCGCCGACGTCTGGGAGATCCGCCCGGATGCCGAGATCCCGGCGCCGCCCCCGGTGCAGGCGGCAGCGAGCCCGGGCGCGGCGGCGAGCGTCTGGAACCTGGACAAGATCCGGGCGCCGGAGGTCTGGGCGCTCGACCCCGCGTACACCGGGTCAGGTCAGGTGGTGGGAAGCTTCGACACCGGCGTCGATATCACGCATCCGGATCTGCTGCCGCGATATCGCGGCAACCACGCCATCAGCTGGTTCGATCCGTATGGCGAGCATCTGACCCCGTTCGATTTCAACGGTCACGGCACCCACACGACCGGCACCGCGGTCGGGGGCGCGGCGTCGGGGCTGAGCATCGGTGTCGCGCCGGGCGCGCGCTGGATCGCGGCCAAGGCCTGGGACGACAGCGGGCTCGGGCTCGCGTCGGCGTTTCACGCGATCTTCCAGTGGTTCCTGGCGCCGGGCGGCAATCCGGCCAACGCGCCGGACGTCGTCAACAGCTCGTGGGCCTTCGCGCTCGGCGGCTGCATCGGTGAGTTCACCGCGGACGTCCTGGCCTTTCGCGCCGCCGGGATCTTTCCGTCGTTTGCGGCCGGCAACGACGGACCCACGGAGGGCAGCGTGCGCAGCCCGGGCAACTCCTCGGAGGCCTTCGCGGCCGGTGCGACGGACGTCAACGACGACATCGCGGCGTTCAGCGCGCGCGGGCCGTCGCCGTGCGGGGGGCCGGTGAAGCCCGACGTGACCGCGCCCGGCGTGGCGGTCTTGTCCGCCGTGCCAGGCGGCTACGTCAGCGCCAGCGGAACGTCGATGGCCGCGCCGCACGTCACCGGCGCCGTCGCCGTCCTGCGCTCCATCGAGCCGGCGCTCACCGTTGACGAGCTCGAGACCTTGCTGATGTTCGGCGCGGTGGATCTCGGCGCCGTCGGGCCGGACGACACCTTCGGCAATGGGCGGCTCGACCTCTTCACGTCGGCTCAGATCCTGCTTGGCGGGCTCGACCGGCCGATCGTCACGCTTTCGGTCACCGACGCCATCGCCTCTGAAGTCGGCGACACGACGGCGGCATTCACGCTGACGCGCACGGGACCGACGGACAAGCCCCTCGTGGTGAAGTATACGGTCGGCGGCACGGCGACCGCGGGAAGCGACTACGTCGCGCTGCCGGGCACCATCTCGTTCCCTGCGGGATCGACGACGGTGCCCGTGGTCGTCTCGGCCATCGACGACACGATCGCCGAGGGCCCCGAGACCGTCATCGTCACCCTCGCCGCCGACGCCGCGTACATCGTGGGAGCGCCGAGCCGTGCGACGGTGACGATCATCAGCGACGAGGCTCCGCCCGATCTCGTGGTGTCCGCGCTCTCGGCGCCGCCGAGCGTCGGCACGCTGGCGGGATTCACGGTGAGCACGACGGTGAAGAACCAGGGCGCGCTCCCGGCTGCTGCGACGGTGCTCAAGCTCTACCTGTCGACGAGGTCCGTCTTCGACGCCACCGCCACGCTGCTCGGCAGCCGCGACGTGCCACCGCTCGCCGTCGGCGCGTCGAGCGCCGGTGCGACGACGCTGACCATTCCTGTCGGAAAGCCGACCGGCACGTACTACCTGATCGCGCGCGCCGATGCGGACGACGTCGTCGTCGAGGGCGACGAGACGAACAACACGCAATCGGCTCAGGTTCAGGTCCGCGTCGAGGTGCTGGTCTCGCCGGCCGCCATCGACCTGGCGACGCCGCCGGTAACCTTCACGATCTCCGGTAATGGGTTTGCGAACGTGGGCTTCGGGCTGCCGGTCGTGAACTTCGTGCGTGGCACGACGCTGCTCGCGCAGGCGCGCGCTTCCGCGCTCGCGGGGTCAACGTCGTTGACGGTGCCGTTCCCGACCAGCGCCACCACACTGACGCCGAACGTGCCGGGGCTTTCGGCGGGCCCGGTGGAGGTGCAGGTGTGGCTGCAAACGGGGACGTCGACGTACAGCCCGCTCGGCACGGGACCGCTCAGCGTGTCGGACACGCGACCGACGCCCGGCGTGAACGCGATCACGCCGAGCACGATCGATCTGGCGACGCCGCCCGTCACCTTCACGATCGCGGGCAACGGTTTCAGCAACACCGGCTTCGGGCTGCCCGTGATCAACTTCACGCGCGCCGGCGCGCTGCTGGCCCAGGCCCGCGCGACGGCCATGGCCGGCTCCACCTCGCTGTCGGTGCCGTTCCCGACGCCGGCGACCTCGCTCACGCCGAATCTCCCCGGTCTCTCGGCCGGCGCCGTACAGGTCCAGGTGTACCTGGCGACGTCGAGCACGAGCTACAGCCTGCTCGGAACGGTGACGCTCACGGTTGTCGACACGCGCCCGGCGCCGGGCCTGAGCGCCATCACGCCGAATCCCGCCGACCTCGCGACGCCGCCGGCCACGTTCACCATCACCGGTGCGGGCTTCGACACGTTGCTGTCGGGATTGCCGGTGATCAACTTCTACCGCGGCGGCACGTTCCTCGCTCAGGCGCGCGCGAGCGCGCGCACCTCCACGACGCTGACGGTGCCGTTCCCGACCAGCGCCACGTCGCTGACGCCGAACCTGCCGGGGCTGTCGGCGGGCGCGGTGGACGTTCAGGTCTGGTCGCCGACGGGCAGCGGAGCCTACACGCTGATCGGCACGCTTCCGCTGACGATCGTCGACAGCCGTCCGACGCCGATCGTCACCGGTATCACGCCCGACGCCATCGACCTGGCGACCCCGCCGGCCACGTTCACGATCACCGGCAGCGGCTTCGCGAACCGCGGCTTCGGCCTGCCGGTCATCAACTTCTATCGCGGCGGCACCTTCCTCGCGCAGGCACGCGTCACCGCGCTCGCGTCGACCGCGCTCACCGTGCCGTTCCCGACGAGCGCGACGTCGCTGACACCGAACCTGCCCGGGCTGTCGGCCGGGCCGGTGCAGGCGCAGGTCTGGCAGCCGACGAGCAGCACGAGCTTCACCTTGATCGGCACGGCGGCCCTGACGGTCGCCGACACGCGTCCGGCGCCGGGCGTGACCGGCATCACGCCGAGCACCATCGACCTGGCGGCGCCGCCGGGCAGCTTCACGATTACGGGCGGCGGCTTCGAGAATTTCGGCTTCGGACTGCCGGTGATCAACTTCATGCGCAGTGGCGCGCTGCTGGCGCAGGCGCGCGCCACCGGCGTCATCGGCGGCGCGATGCTCACCGTACCGTTCCCGACGAGCGCGACGTCGCTCACGCCGAATCTCCCGGGACTCTCCGCAGGCGCCGTCGATGTCCAGGTGTGGCTGCAGACGGCCGCCGGCAGCTACCGGTTGCTGGGCAGCGCGCCGCTCACGGTGCGCTGACGCGGGCGAGCGCGGCCTTGAGCACCTTGCCGGTGGCGCTGCGCGGCAGCGCGGCCACGAACGTGACGGACCGCGGATACTTGAAGGCGGCCAGCCGATCGCGACAGTACGCGGTCAGCTCTTCGGCGCTGGCGCGCGCGCCCGGCCGGAGCGCGACGAACGCGGCGATCTCCTCGCCGAGCTCGGGATGCGGCAGCCCGATCACCGCCGCCTCGGCCACCTCGGGATGGCCGAGCAGCACGCTCTCGACCTCGGGCGGAAAGATCGAGTAGCCGCCGCGCAAGATACGCTCGCGCTTTCGCCCGGTGATCCGCACCCATCCGTCGACGGTGATCGAGGCGAGGTCGCCGGTGTGGAACCACCCATCGCGCATCGCGGCCGTGCTCTCCGACGGCGGCCCGAGATAGCCGTCGAGCGCGGCCGGCGTGCGGATCAGCAGCTCGCCCGTGGCGCCGGGCTCGAGGGCGCGGCCGCTCTCGTCGACGATCGTGACGTCGACGCCGGGGACCGCACGTCCGATCGCGTCGGGCCGGTCATCGACATCGCCGGCGAGATACGAGATCGGCCGGAAGAGCTCCGTCATTCCGTAGCCGCGGAGGATCCGCACGCCGGTCCGCTCACGCCACTCGTGCGCGATCTCCCACGGACACGGCGCCGCGCCCGACAGCGCTAGGCGGAGCGCCGGCCCGCCGCGGAAGCCGTCGAGATCGAGCAGCCGGCGGAACATGGTCGCGACGCCCGGAAAGACCGTGGCCTCGCCGCGCGCCAGGAAGGTGGCGACACCGTCGGCGGTGAAGCGCTCGACGAGGCGCACGGTGGCGCCGGCGAGCAACGGCGCCAGCAGCGCGCCATTGAGCCCGTACGAGTGCGACAGCGGGAGCGCGGCGAGGACCACGTCCGTCGCCGTCAAGGCCATCACGGGCTCCGCCCATGAGCGCAGCGCGAAGGCGAGGGCGTCGTGCGAGAGGACGGCACCCTTGGGCCGACCGGTGGAGCCCGAGGTATAGAGCACCAGCGCGGGGCCCGGAGCTTCCGCCGTCTCCCACGTCGCCTCGTCCGCCGGCGCGTCGTCGAGGACGAGGCGCGGGCCGAGGTCGGCCTCGATGGCCGCGCGCTCGTCGGATGTCAGCAGGGGATCGAGCGGCGCCACCGTGGCGCCGGCCTTGAGCGCGCCGAGCATGGCCACGACGAACTGCCAGCGGTTCGCAATGACGATGGCGACGCGATCGCCGGGCCGGACACCACGCGTGTCGAGCTCGCGCGCCAGCGCGCAGGCGCGCGCATCGAGCTCGGCATAGGTGAGGGCGCCGCCGTCCCAGCGCAGCGCGGGACGCTCGGCGTGAGCGCGCGCGGCGGCGGCGAGCAGCGCGGCCACGCTCAGGGCAGGAAGTCCTCCAGCCGCACGCGGTGCCAGACGTCCGGCGGCACCCGGTGACGTGGCGTGTAGCCGGCGAGCGAGGGCTTGGCCGTCGCATCGACGCCCCACTTGGCCGTGTAGCCGTCCTCCTTTGCAGACGGATCGAGGTCCGAGCCGCGCGCGTTGGTGACGATCGTGAGGTCGCGGTCGGGCTGGCACCGCGTGGCGATGGCCCACGTCACCTGGCGGTCGTCGAAGATGTCGACGTCCCCGTCGACGACGACGACGCGCTTCATGTAGAGGTCGGCGCCGAAGACGGCCATGATGGCGTTCTTGGCCTGGCCGGGCAGCCGCTGGTCGATGGAAACGTAGCAGGTGAACGGGGCCGGCACGCGCACCGCGCGCACCGAGGGAATCATCGCGCGGACGGCCCGGTAGAGGTTGGCCTCCATCGGGATCGTCGACAGCAACATGTGGTCGAGGTGCGCGACCGTGATGTCCTGGAACATGGCGTCGCGCCGATGCGTGATGGCGCGGACCTTCACCACCTCGCGCTGGCGCTCGCCGAGGCTGTAGCCGGTGAACTCACCGAACGGGCCCTCCGCCGTCCGCTTGCCGGGCAGGATCTCGCACTCGAGCACGAGCTCGGCGTGCGCCGGGACCAGCACGTCGGAGGTCTCGCACTTCACGAGCTCGAGCGGCTCGCCGAGCAGCGCGCCCATGATGGCGCGCTCGTCCTCGTCGATCGATCCGATGGCGAGCGCGCCCAGCGCGATGGCCGGATGCACGCCGATCACCAGGGCCAGCGGCAGCGCCTCGCCGCGCTGCTCGGCGATCTGCTGGAACTCCCACAGATGCTTGCCGAGCGTCAGATGGATCGACGTCGTGTCGCGGCCCTGGATCATCAGCCGGTTGTACGCGCAGTTCCAAATCTCGGACGTCGGATCCTTGGCGAAGGAGATCGCGGCGGTGATGTACGGGCCGGCGTCGCCCTCGTGATGCGTGATCTGCGGCAGCGCGTAGAGGTCGACACCGGGGCCGCGCTCGACCACGTCCTTCACCGGTCCGGTCGCCACCACGCGCGGCGCAATGGGACGCTCCATTGCGCGCAGATACGCCTGCAGCATCCCCTCGGGCGGACAGTTGATGGCCTGCGCCAGCCGCGTGCGGCTGGCGTGGACGTTCGTGATCACGGGAAACTTCGTCCCCTTGACGTTCTCGAACACGATGACCGGACGCTGCTTGCGCTCCTTTTCGAGCTTCACGACGAGCGCGGTGAGCTCGTGAGCCGGGTCCACGGGGCGCGTCACCACCTGCACGTCGGTGGGGCGGTTTCGCTTGACTGCGTCCAGGTAGGTGCGCAGATCCTGGGGCATCACGCCTCCTCCACCGGATGCCCGGCGCGTGCGGCATTGCGCGAGAACCACCAGCCGAGCGCCGTCACGATGAGGAAGGCGACGAACGCCACCGGCCGGCCCCACACCGGCTGCTCGGTCCCGATCCAGGCGGCGAGGGCTTTGTCGTGCAGGATCATCTGCATTGCGAAGTAGCCGAGGATACCGCCGCCGATCCAGATGATCCACGCGAAGCGATTCATCAGACGCGCCAGCAGCCCGCTGCCCCAGATGACGATCGGGATCGACAGTCCGATGCCGAAGATGACGAGCAGCATGTCACCGTGGGCGGCGGCGGCCACCGCCAGCACGTTATCGAGGCTCATGACGGCATCGGCCACGATGATGATCCAGACCGCCTCCAGGAGCGTCGTGCCTTGCCGCACGTCGCCGTCCGGTCCGCCCTCCGCACCCTGCTGTCGCACGAGCTTGATGGCGATCCAGATGAGGAGCAGGCCGCCTATGACCTGCAGGTAGGGGAGGCGCAACAGGAACGTCGCGATGAAGATGAAGGCCAGACGCAGGCCGACGGCGCCTGCGGTGCCCCACAAACGACCGTAGAACTGCTGGCGCGCGGGCAGGTTGCGGACGGCCAGCGCGATGACGAGGGCGTTGTCGCCGGCGAGGGTGAGATCGATGATCACGATGCTCACCAGCCGCACCCAGAAGCCTGCCGTGAACAGCTCGGTCATTTCACTCCGTAGAGGCGGCGGGCGTTGTCGCCGAGAATCTTGCGCTTCTGGGCGTCCGTCAGGTCGCCGCGATCACGGATCTCGTCGATCGACTGCGGGAACGAGTGATCCCAGTGCGGGAAGTCGGAGGCGTAGACGATCTGGTTCTCGCCGACGAGCTTGACGGCGGGACCGAGCAGCCACTCGTCGGCCTCGCAGGAAAAGTAGATCTTGCCCGAGCGCACGTAGTCGCTCGGCTTCTTCTTCAGCACCGGGGCTTCCGGCGCCCGCTTGGCATACTCGTCGTCCATCCGCTCCATCCAGTATGGCGCCCAGCCGCAGCCGGCCTCGAGGAAGGCGATGCGAAGGGCCGGAAAGCGCTCCGGGATGCCCTCGAAGATGACCGACGTGAGCTGCCGCATCTGGCCGAACGCGTGCGAGCACGTGTGCGCCTGGATGAACTGCGGGAACAGGTCGACACCGCCGCCGCCGAGCGACGAGCCGGAGGCATGGATGCCGACCATCACGTCGAGCCGCTGCGCCACCTCGTAGATGGGCGTGAAGCGCGAGTCGCCGAGCAGGTGACTGCCGTCGGCCGCCAGCATGGCGCCGCAGAGCCCGAGCTCGCGCACCGCGCGCTCAAGCTCGGTGGCGGCCGCCTCCGGATCCTGGATCGGCAACAGCGCCACCGCCTTCAGCCGCGAGGTCTTCGAGGTGAACTCCTCGTGCAAGAACGTGTTGTAGGCGCGGCAGATGGCCACCGCCCACTGCCGATCCTTCAGGAACGACAGAAACAGCCCGAGCGTCGGGTAGAGGACGCTCAGCTCCATGCCGCCGCGGTCGAGCGCGCGCAGCCACTGCTCGACGGTGCCGCCCTGGTCCCCGAGCGTCCCGAGCAGACGTCGATCCCAGCCGTCTTGCGGGTAGAAGGTGAAGGTGAGCGGACGACGACGAAACGGCTCGTCGAGATACTTCGCCACGCCCTCGTTCGTCTCGATCACGTGCCCGTCCGCGTCGACGATGCTGTAATTCATTCGTGGCTCCGTTGTAGCGATCGCTTGGCGATCGGCCAGAGGCGTGGGTGGCCTGTTCGAGATGGTTGCCGGCTCCGTTTTCAAGGCTTCTTGCACATGACGTTGAGGAGGACCTGGCGCCGCTCGCGGCGGACGATGTCGAGGCCGCGCGCGAGGGCGGCGGGAAGCTTGGTCGGGTCTTCCACCTTCTCGGCGTGGCCGCCGGAGGCCTGGCAGATGAGCTCGTAGTCCGGCGGCGGATCGAGCTCGGTCAGCGGCATGCCGGTGCGCTTCGCCCACCCGTCGGGCGCGTGCGAGAGGACCGAGCGCCTCACTGCGTTCCACACGCGATTGTTGAAGACGATCCACAGCACCGGCGCCTCGTACGCGCGCGACACCCAGTGGGCGGCGGTGGGCGCGCCGAAGATGTAGGCGCCGTCCCCGACGCAGCAGATGACCGTGTGATCCGGCGCCGCCAGGCGGGCGCCGAGGGCGGCGCCGAGGCCCCAGCCGAGGCCGCCCGACGACGGCGCGGCGAAGTACGTGCCTGGCGTGGTGAAGCAGACCTGAGAGGCGTCGAGGTCGTATTCGTTCACGACGATCGTGCGCGAGTCGACGACGTCGCCCACGCAGCGCGACAGCCACGCCATGTCGATGGGCTGATCATTGGCGAGAGCGCGGGCGCGCGCCTCGATGGCGGCGCGGCGCTCCCGGCCGGCGGCGGCGATGCGCGGGCGCCGGTCGGCGGCGGCGCCCGCCGGCACGGCCGCGCGCAGCGCGGTGGCGAGGGCGGTGAGCGTGAGGCGCGGCGCGCCGGGGAGCGCGACGTCGGCGGTAAAGCCGCGCACAGGGTAGCGGGTGAACAGCGGATCCACGGCGACGTGCACGAGTCGCGCGTCGGGCCGCGCTGCCTTGAGGGCGGGGAACCACGGCACGTCGGACTCCACGACGAGGACGGCGTCGGCCTCGTCGAGATACGGGCTCGCGTCGAAGCCGCCGTGGAGCGGGTGGTCTTGGGGGAAGTTCACGTATGTGTGGAACTGATCGACGACCGGCGCCCCCAGGGCCTCGGCCACCTCCACGAGCGCGGGAACAGCGCGCGGATCGCGCCCCGCGGCTTTCGTGATCACGAGCGGGCGCCGGGCGGTGGCCAGCAGGCGCGCCGCGTCCTCGATTGCCTCCGGGGCGGCGACGGCGTCGGCGGGGCGCGGGGCGCGCGACCCGTCGGCGTATTCGAATACCTCGTGTGCCTCGCCGAGCACCTCACGCGGCAGCGTCAGGTACACCGGTCCCTGCGGCTCGGCGCCGGCGATGGCGAGCGCGCGATCGACCACGGTCTCGAGCTGCGCGAAGTTGCGGAGCTCGTAATCCCACTTGACGAACTCGCGCACGAGCGCGCCCTGATCGAACGACTCCTGCGCCCAATGGATCGGGCGGTTGCGGGAGCCGCGGAAGCCCGCCTCCGTGATGGGATTCCGGCCGGCGGTGAACAGCATCGGCACGTTGGCGCGCGCGGCGTTGATGAGACCGCCGGTGGCGTTGGCGGCGCCGACGATGACGTGGACCATCACCGCCTGCGGACGACCGGTGACCATCGCGAAGCCGTGAGCCATCGCCACCGCCGGCACCTCGTGCGGCACCGTGATCGGCCGCGGCAGCGCCTGTCCCGTCGCGAAGCGCTTGGCGTAGGCTTCGATGAGCGGCGCGAAGTCGGTCCCCGCGTTGGCGAAGAGATATTCCACGCCGCGCGAGGCGAGCAGCTCCAGATAGGCCTCGGCGGTGGACTCGATCGCGATCTTCTTGCTCATGAGCGTGTCTCCATGGCGTCGGCGGCGAGCGCGGGCAGCGCGGCCAGGGGCGGCATGATGGGACAAGGCCGTACAGCGCAGGCGACTCGCATGGGGCGTATCCTCCGGCACGGACGGCAAAAAGTGGCCTAGCCTAGCCCGGCCGCCGGGTTGTTTCAAGGCTCGCCGGAGTCTGAGGGTGCGGATGCTATAAAAGTAAGAAGTGACGACCACGACGCGTTTCCGCGACGCTCGCGACGTCAAGGCCTGGAACGACGCGATGGTCGTCAAGTACGACCTCGATCGGTTTCACGCCCACCCCAGCCCCCTCGTCCGCTTCGTCGAGTCGCAACGAATCAGGGCGATCTTCCGCCTGCTCGACGCACGACCGGGCGATCGCGTGCTGGAGGTCGGCTGCGGTGCCGGCCATCTTCTGGCAGGACTGCCGGCTGGCCGCCCCATCGGCATCGACCTCGCCGACTCCTTGCTCACGCGGACGCGTGCGCGGCTCGGCCGCCGCGCACTGCTGGCCCAGGGCGATGCGGCCGTGCTGCCGTTCGCCGCCGGCTCCTTCGAGCGCGTCTACTGCTCCGAGGTACTCGAGCACCTCGTCGATCCCCGCGCGGCCGTCGGCGAGATCGCGCGCGTGCTGCGGCCGGGCGGCGTGGCCGTGCTCTCGGTGCCCAACGAGGCGCTGATCAACCGCGCGAAGGCGCTGGTGCGGCGCTTCGGGCTCTGGCGGCTCGTCATGCGCGGCGCCGACTACGACATGCCGGAGCGCATGGACGACGAGTGGCACCTGCACACGTTCGATCTGGCCGCCTTCCGGGCCCTGGTGCCGCCGGCGCTCACGATGACTCGCGTCATCGGTGTGCCGACACGCGCGCTGGCGCTCCGCTGGGTGATGCGCTGCGAGAGCCGGGCATGAGCGTGCGCGGCATGGAAGGCGTCTCCGCCATCGTGCCGGTGCTTGACGAGCACGACAACCTCGAGCCGCTGCACGCACAGCTCAGCATGGCCCTCAAGGCGCTCGGGCGGGACTACGAGATCGTCTACGTCGACGACGGCAGCACCGATGGCTCGTGGGACGTCCTCAAGCGTCTGGCTGCCTCGGACCGTGCGGTGCGGCTGGTGCGCCTGCGCCGCAACTTCGGCCAGACGGCCGCGCTCTCGGCGGGGCTCGCGCACTCGAGCCATCCGATCGTCGTCACCCTCGATGGCGATCTGCAGAACGACCCAGGCGACATCGCCGAGCTGATCGAAGCGCTCGACCGCGGTGACGACGTGGTGTGCGGGTGGCGACGGCACCGCCACGATCCCTGGCTCACGCGACGGCTGCCCTCCGCGCTCGCCAACCGGCTCATCCGCTGGCTGACCGGCGTCCGCCTGCACGACATCGGCTGCACGCTGCGCGCCTATCGTCGCGAGGTGCTGAGCGACGTCCACCTCTACGGCGACATGCATCGCTACCTCCCGGTGCTGGTCGCGTGGGTCGGCGGGCGCATCGGCGAGATCGAGGTCGCGCATCACCCGCGGGCGGCCGGCAAGTCGAAGTACGGGCTGCTGCGCATCTTCCGCGTGCTCGTCGATCTCATCACCATCAAGTTCCTCGGCGACTTCGCCGTGCGTCCGAACACGATCTTCGGCGGCTTCGGCCTGCTGAGCATCGTGGCCGGCTTCGGCGCGCTCGCCGTCGTGCTCTATCGCATCTGGGTGCTGGGCCGCGTGGAGGCCACGCCGATGGTCTTCCTGATGGTCGTCTGCTTCCTGACCGGTGTCCTGTCCGTGCTGATCGGGTTCCTCGCCGACATCGTGATCCGCGGCTTCTACGAGACACAGCGCAAGGCGGCCTACTACGTGCGCGAGACGGACGGCATGCAGGGAGTCGAGTAGCGCCCGTGTGCGGCATCGTCGGCAACGTCTTCGCGCGCGCCGACCGTCGTCCCGAGCAGGCGATTCTCGAAGCGATGGCCGACCGGCTCACCCATCGCGGGCCGGACGACGCCGGCTTCGTCATCCGTGGACCGGCGGGGCTCGGCATCCGGCGTTTGAAGATCATCGACCTCGACACCGGACATCAGCCGATGACCGGCGAGGACGGCTCGACGTGGGTCGTCCTCAACGGTGAGATCTACAACTACCGCGAGCTCACCAATCGCCTCCGCGCCGCGGGCCACGTCTTCCGGACGCGCTCGGACACCGAGGCTATCGTGCACGCCTGGGAAGTCCGCGGCGGCGACGCGCTCGAGGACCTCGACGGGATGTTCGGGCTGGCCGTGTGGCACGAGCCGTCGCAGACGCTGGTGCTCGCCCGCGATCGGCTGGGGGTCAAGCCGCTCTACTACGCGGTGCTGGCCGATCAGATCGTGTTCGCCTCGGAGCTCAAGGCGATGCTCGCGCACCCGGCGATCTCGCGCGAGCTCGACGTCGACGCCCTGTCGGCCTATCTCGCCCACGAGTGGCTGCCGGCGCCGCAGTCGATCGTGCGCGCGGTGCGCAAGCTCCCGCCCGGGCACCGGCTCGTCTACTCGGGCGGTGAGGCCAAGCTCGAGCAGTGGTGGGACGTGCGCTACGGCGGCGGCCCGAAAGAGGAGATCGTCGGGGTGGCGCACGTGGCCGCCGCGCTCGATCTTGCCGTGCGCCAGCACCTCATCGCCGACGTCCCCGTCGGCGTCTTCCTCTCGGGTGGGGTCGACTCCGCGACGGTGGCCGCCATCGCGCGTGGCCATACGAGCGGACGGCTTCAGACGTTCTCCATCGGCTTCGAGGACGCGTCGTTCGACGAGTCGGCGCACGCGCGCGCCGTGGCGGAAACGCTCGGAACGGAGCACCACGAGCACGTCGTCGGACCGCGCGAGGCGCTCGACCTCGTCGACGGCCTCGCCGATCTCGTCGACGAGCCGCTCGGCGACGCCTCGATCCTGCCGACGTACTTGCTGTCGCGGTTCGCGCGCCGCTCGGTCACCGTCGCTCTCTCCGGTGACGGCGGCGACGAGATCTTCGCCGGCGACCCGACCTATCAGGCGCACAAGCTGGCCGCCGCCTGGCAGTGCACGCCGGCGCCGTTGCGTACGGCGCTGCGCGCGCTGGTGGACCGCCTGCCCGTCTCCCACGACAACCTGAGCCTCGACTTCCGGCTCAAGCGGTTCGTCGCGGCCGCCATGCTCGACCCCGTCACGCGGCACGGGACGTGGATGGGCTCGTTCACGCCCGCGGAGCAGCGCGATCTGCTCACCACGGAGACGCTCGCGCGGCTCTCGGCGCCACCATCGTATGCCGCGCTCGAGCGGCTCGCCGACCGCGTGCCGGCCTCGGCGTGGCTCGAGCAGATGCTCTATCTCGACCTGAAGGGCTATCTCGCCGAGGGTGTGCTGCAGAAAGTCGATCGCGCCTCGATGGCCTGCTCGCTCGAGGTCCGCGTGCCGCTCCTCGATCGCCGGGTGGTGGAGGTGGTGTCGCTGCTGCCCGCTCGCATGAAGCTGAGAGGCTTCCGGACCAAGCACATCCTCAAGAGGACGATGCGCGGTCGCGTGCCCGCGGCCGTCCTGGCACGCCCGAAGAAAGGCTTCGGCGTTCCGCTCGCGCGGTGGTTCCGGGCCGAGCTGGCGCCGCTGCTGCGCGACGTCTGCGAGCCGGGCGCGCTGCGCCGCGGCGGTCTGTTCCGTCCGGAGGCCGTCCAGCGGCTGCTCGATGACCATCAGGCCGGCCGGCACGATCACCGGAAGAAGCTCTACACGCTGCTCGTGTTCCTGCTGTGGTCGCGCCGCTACGCCTGATCAGCGCGCGGGACGGCGGGCGACGGCGAGCAGCGACACACCGAAGGGGAGCAGGCGATTCAGCCGCAGGCGGTGCTCCCACACGATCTGCGTGCGCAGGAGCCCGTTCAGCCACGCCGGCAGCTCGAAGAAATCGTCTCCGCCGGGTGTGCCGCCGTTCCGCGCGCGGTCCAGCTTGGCGCGCACCAGCAGCGGCAGGAAGTACGCGCACTTGATGTACTCGCAGCGCTCGACGGCGAAGCCGGCCGCCGCGAGCAGCCGCCGGAGCGCCGCCCGCGTGTAGCGTCGATGGTGGCCGTAGAGCTCGTCGTGCGAGCGCCAGAGCGCCATGAACGCCGGAACGCTCGCGAGGAAGATGCCGCCGGGACGGAGGACGCGGAAGGCCTCGCGCGCCACGGCCAGATCGTCGGCGAAGTGCTCCATCACCTCGAGCGCGACCACGCAATCCACGGTGGCGGAGCGCATCGGCAGGGCGGCACCGTCGCCGGCCACCACGCGCGTGAGCCCGCGCCGCCGCGCAGTGGCCAGCGCCACGGGCGAGTACTCCAGACCGATGGCGACCCCGTGACGCTCGAGGAGCGCCAGCGTGTTACCGGGACCGCAGCCGACGTCGACGATGCGGAGCGGGCGCTCATGGAGCCCGCCCATTCGCCGGAGATGCGGCGCCACAGCGCGAAGCGCGATGTCGTTGTGGGCGGTGTTCCAGAAGTACGTCTCGCTGACGCGCGCGTAGCGCTCCTGGCCGGCAGCGTCTTCTCTCATGACGAGGCGCCCACCTTGCTCCTGTTATAGCGACACGTGGGCGCGCCTCCACCGTAAAAACCGCGTCCCGTCGCCTCCGCGCGATCGTCTGAGGTAGAGTAGGTGCGCATGACGAGCGGACGTGTCCGCGGCGGATTCAATCAATACGGCTTCACCGTCGGCATTCTCATGCTCGACACGCGCTTCCCCCGCATCCAGGGCGACATGGGCAACGCGGGCACCTTTCCCTTTCCCGTGCGCTACCATCGTGTGTCCGGCGCCGATCCGGATCTCGTCGTTCGCCGCGGCGCGGAGGGATTGCTGCCGGCGTTCGTGGCCGGCGCGCAGGCGCTCGAGCGCGAGGGCGTGGGCGCCATCACCACGAACTGTGGCTTTCTCATCAAGTACCAGGACCAGCTCGCGCGGGCCGTTCGGATTCCGGTCTTCACGTCGAGCCTGCTGCTGGTGCCGCTCGTGCACCGGACGCTGCCAGCGGGCCAGCGCATCGGCCTCATGACCGTGAACGCCTCCACCCTCACTCCCGAGCATCTGACGGCGGCCGGTATCGGGCCCGACGTGCCGCTGGCCGTGGTCGGGATGGAGACCGAGAAGGAATTCACCCGGGCGCTCCTCGACAACGAGCTCGAGCTCGACGTCGACCTCGCGCGCGAGGAGCACGTCCGCGTGGCCCGCCGGCTGGTGACCGCGCATCCGGACATCGGCGCCATCGTGCTCGAGTGCACGAACATGCCGCCGTACACCGCCGACATCCAGCGCGAGACCGGGCGTCCCGTCTTCGACGTCCTGTCGCTGGTGACAATGTTCCATGCCGCGCTCGTCTCCGCTCAGTCCCCACGCCCCGCCTGACGTCGTCGTCGCCGGCGCCGACGGCTGTCGCGCCGGCTGGGTGGTGGTGCTCGCCAGCGGGCGGGAGGTGAGCGTCCGCGTGCTTCCGCGCTTCGCCGACCTCGTCGACGCGACCGCTGGCGCGAGCGTGGTCGGCATCGACATGCCGATCGGGCTGCTGGACCGCGCGGTGCCGGGCGGCCGCGACTGCGACCGCCGCGCGCGGCGACTGCTCGGGTCTCGCGCGTGCTGCGTGTTCACGCCGCCCGTGCGCGCGGCCCTCGGCGTCCGCGACTATCCGCGCGCGCTCGTCGTGAACCGCCGGTCGTCGGCCGCCGACCTCGGCATCTCGATCGAGTGCTTCGGCCTCTTCCGCAAGCTCCGCGAGGTCGACGTCGCGCTGCGCCGGCGACCGGAGCTCTCGCGGCGCGTGCACGAGGTCCATCCCGAGCTGGCGTTCCGCGCGATGGCGCGGACGGCGACGGGCCTGCCGCCGAAGCGCTCGGCGGTCGGACGTGCGGCGCGGCTGGCGCTGCTGGAGCGGCGCTTTCGCGGCGTGCGCGCGCAAGCGAGCGCGCCGCCGCGCGGCGCTGCCGCCGACGACGTCATCGACGCGTTCGCCGTGTGCTGGTCGGCGGCGCGTATTGCCGCTCGGCGCGCTGTATGCCTGCCGACGCGGCCCGGCCACGACGCGCGCGGGCTTCCCATGGCCATCTGGTACTGAGCGTTCACCCTCCACGAACAGAGGAGACCGTCATGCCGATCCACAGCCGCTATCTCTTCACCGCCGCCATGGACGTCGAGCCGGGAAAAGACGCGCTCTTCAACGAGGTCTACGACAAGGAGCACGTGCCGTCGCTGCTGGAGGTGCCCGGCGTCGTCTCCGTCGCGCGCTTCCGGCGTCGCCCGCTCGAGATGTTCATCGGTGGCGAGCGCAAGAAGATCGTGATCGAGGGCGAGCCGGCGTACACGGCGCTCTACGAGCTCGAGAGTCCGGAGATCCTCCTCTCCCCGGCATGGGCGGCGGCCGTCGAGCGCGGCCGCTGGCCCGCGCAGGTACGGCCCTATACGACGAACCGTCGCCACTTCATGTGGCAGAAGATTTGAGGCGCGCGATCAGAGCGGCGTCGGCGGGAGGGAACGCGTAGTCGGCGAGACGGTCGGGGGCGACCCAGGCCATGGCCTGTCCTTCGCGCGGAGCGATGGCGCCGCGGGCGTGGCGGCACGTGTAGAAGCGGAGGACGACCGTGCGGTCGGGATATTCCCAGTGGATCGTCTCCACGAGCGGACCGACCTCGAACGTCGCCGTGAGCTCTTCCTCGAGCTCGCGGCGCAGGCCGACTTCCGGCGTCTCGCCCGCCTCGAGCTTGCCGCCAGGGAATTCCCACAGCCCCTCGAGGTGGCTGCCTCGGCGTCGCTGCGTGATCAGGTAGCGGCCGGCGTCGTCGCGGATGAGGGCCGCCGTGACCTCGATGAGGAGCGGCACGGTCAGCGCCGCCGCGCGACCGTGGGATAGGTCGCGCAGAGCGTACGAAGCGGACAGCGCGGGCAGCGCGGAGCGCGCGGCGTGCACCAGGTGGCGCCGAAGTCCATCAGCGCCTGGTTGAAGTCGTAGCAGCGGCCGCGTGGCACGAGCGCTTCGGCGAGCTCCCAGAACCGGCGATCGCCGCGCACTCGCGCCAGTCGCCGCGGCCCGAAGAACACGCGGCCCAGGACGCGCCGCACGTTGGTGTCCAGGATGGCGGCGTCGCGGCCATAGGCGAACGACAGCAGCGCGCCCGCGGTGTAGCGGCCGATGCCCGGCAGCGCGCGGAGCGCCTCACCGTCGTCCGGCAGCCGGCCGCCATAGCGCGCGACGGTCTCTCGCGCGATGGCGTGCAGCCGCACGGGACGGATGTTGTAGCCGAGCGGGTACCAGAGGCGCCGCACGTCGGCGACGTCGGCGGCCGCCAGGGCGCGCAGCGACGGAAACGCGCGCAAGAACTCCCGGTATTTCGGAATGACACGGTCGACCTGCGTCTGCTGCAGCATGATCTCGGAGACGAGCACGCGGTAGGGGACGCGCGTCCGCCGCCACGGTAGATCGCGTCCATGACGGCGGTACCACGCCAGCAGCGCCTGCTGGAACTTCTGGATGACGAGCCGCGCCGGCCTCGGCACGGCGCGCAGTCTATCACGTGTAGAATGACGCCATGCCCGAGGCGACTGCGCGCGAGACTCCGCTCGACTACGGCGACGCGGCGACCGAGTATGACGCCGTGCGCCGGCACGTCGGCGTGATCGATCGTGGCGATCGTGGCCTGATCGAGGTGACCGGCCGCGACCGCGCGAGCTTTCTCCACGCGCTGCTGAGCAACGAGATCAAGGCGCTCGCGCCGGGCCAGGGCTGCGCGGCGACGCTGCTCGACGTGCACGGCAAGGTGCAGGTCAGCCTGCTCGTGTGGGTGTGGGACGATCGCATCCTGCTGGTGACGCCGTCGGGCATGGCCACCGTCACCTCGGACCAGCTCGACAAGTACCTCTTCGCGGAGAAGGTGAGCCTCGCAGACGTCAGCGGCGCTCACACGCTGATGCTCCTCGCCGGACCAGAGGCGGCCGCGCTCGTGACGCGGCTCACGGGCGTCGTCCCCGCGGAGGCGCCGTGGTCGAGCGTCGCCGCCGCGCTGGCCGGCGTCGACGTGCGCCTCGTGCGCGGCGCCGCCGAGACGGGCGAGGCCGAGATCTGGCTCATGTGCGCGGCCGACGCCGCGGGGCGCGTCTGGGATGGCGTCGTCGCCGCCGGTGCGCGCCCGGTCGGACAGACGGCCGTCGAGACGCTGCGCATCGAGGCCGGCACGCCGCGCTTCGGACGCGATGTCGATCCGAGCGTGCTGTTGCCGGAGATTCCGTTCGACGCGCTCGTATCGCAGACGAAGGGCTGCTATCCCGGACAGGAAGTCGTGGTTCGCATCCGCGATCGGGGTCACGTGAACCGTCATCTGCGCGGGCTCGTCCTCGACGGCGTGGACGTCCCCGCCGTCGCCGCCGAGGTGCTGGCGGAGGGCGCCCCCATCGGTCACGTCACCAGCGCGGCACGGTCGCCCGCGCTCGGGCGCGCGATCGCGCTCGGCTTCGTCCGCCGGCAGCACGCGGCGCCGGGCACACGCGTGGAGGTGCGGAGCGAGGGCCGCACGCTCGGCGCCACCGTGAGCGAGCTGCCGTTCCGGCGCTGAGCCGAGCCGTGAGCGAAAACCGGCTGGCGCGCGAGACGAGCCCGTACCTGCTGCAGCACGCGCACAATCCCGTCGACTGGTATCCGTGGGGAGAAGAGGCGTTCGCCAGGGCGCGCGCCGAGAACAAGCCGATCTTGCTGTCCGTCGGCTACTCCGCCTGTCACTGGTGCCACGTGATGGAGCGCGAGTCGTTCGAGAACCCCGACACGGCCGCGCTGATGAACCGGCACTTCGTGAACGTGAAGGTCGATCGCGAGGAGCGGCCGGACGTCGACCACATCTACATGCAGGCGGTGCAGTCGCTGACCGGCCACGGCGGCTGGCCGATGACGGTGTTCCTGAGCCCCGACGGCACTCCGTTCTATGGCGGGACGTACTTTCCGCCGACCGATCGCCACGGACTTCCGGGGTTCCCGCGACTGCTGACGGCGCTGGCGGACGCGTGGACGCATCGGCAGGGCGAGGTGTTGCAGTCCGGGCGGCAGATCGCCGAGGCGCTCGGTCAGAGCGAGCGCTTGCGCAGCGCAGGCACCCTGCTCACCGAGGAAGTGCTCGGCTCGGCGTTCCACGGGGTCTCCGCCCAGTTCGACGAGGAGCACGGTGGGCTCGGCGGGGCGCCGAAGTTTCCGCAGCCGATGATCTGGGAATTCGTGCTGCGATTCGCGCGGCGCGGCGGCAACGAGTACGCGCGGCGGATGGTCCACACCACGCTCGTGCGCATGGCGCGCGGCGGGATGTACGACCAGGTCGGCGGTGGCTTCGCGCGCTACTCGGTCGACGCGCACTGGCTCGTGCCGCACTTCGAGAAGATGCTTTACGACAACGCGCAGCTCGCCTCGCTCTACCTGCACGGCTGGCTGGCGTTCGGCGATGCCGAATGCCGCCGCGTGTGCGAGGAGACGCTCGACTACGTTGTGCGCGAGATGACCGATCCGTCCGGGGGCTTCTACTCCGCGCAGGACGCCGACTCCGAAGGCCACGAAGGAAAGTTCTTCGTGTGGACGCCGGATGAGCTTCGCGCCGTGCTCGGCGCCGAAGCCGACGCCGCCATGGCGTACTGGGGCGTCGATCGCGGGCCGAACTTCGAGGGCAAGTCGATCCTCTATCTGCCCGGGGAGCCCGACCCCACGCGCATGGCGGCCGCCCGGCGCAAGCTCTACGAAGCGCGCGAGCGACGCGTCCATCCCGGGCGGGACGACAAGGTCCTCGCGGGGTGGAACGGCCTCATGTGTCAGGCCTTCGCGGAGGCCGGGAGGGCGCTCGGCCGCGCCGACTACGTGGCGGCTGCGGTGCGCAACGCCGAGTTCGTGCTCGGCTCGATGCGCCGCGACGGACGACTCATGCGGACCTGGAAGGCGGGCCAGGCGCGGCTCAATGGCTACCTCGAGGACTACGCGATGGTCGCGGCGGCGCTGGTGACGCTCTACGAGGCGACGTTCGACCGTCGCTGGCTCGACGCCGCGCGCGGCCTTGTTGCCGAGCTCCTGCGGCTCTTCTGGGACGAGACGCTCGAGGGCTTCTACGACACGGGCATCGACCACGAGCGGCTGATCGTGCGGCCGCGCAACCTGTACGACAATGCCGTGCCCTCCGGGTCGTCGGTGGCGATCGAGGCGCTGCTGCGGCTGGCCGAGCTCACCGGCGATCGAGCATACGAGCAGCGTGCCGTGGCCGCGCTGCGGCCCATGGCCGATCTGATGTCGCGCCACCCGACTGCCTTCGGGCGCTTCCTGTGCGCCCTCGATTTTCACCTGGGCCCGCGCACCGAGCTCGCCCTCCTCGCGCCGCGCGCCATCGAGGAGGTGGCCCCACTCGCGCGCGAGGCGTTCAGGCGCTACCTGCCGAATCTCGTGGCGGCAGGGGCGGTGGCCGACTGGCCGCAGGCGGTCGCCGGCATCCCGCTCCTCGAGGGACGCGGCGTGGTCGACGGCAAGCCGACGGCGTACGTCTGCCGCAACTA
>DASTCJ010000035.1:0-3336 GCA_035605575.1 Candidatus Methylomirabilota bacterium | reverse complement strand
CCCGCGACTGATCTACTGCTCTATCTCCGGGTTCGGCGCCACGGGTCCCTACGCGTCACGCGGCGGCTACGACCTCATCGCGCAGGGGATGAGCGGGATCATCAGCGTGACCGGCGACGAGGAGGGCGCCCCGGCCAAGGCGGGGGTACCCGTGAGCGATCTGGCCGCCGGCCTCTTCGGCGCCTACGGCATCCTGTGCGCGCTCGAGTACCGCGAACGCACGGGCCAAGGCCAGCTCGTCGACACGTCGCTGCTCGAGGCGGCGATGGCGTTGACGGTATGGGAATCCGCGGAGTACTGGGCGACCGGCCGGACACCGAAAGCGCTCGGCTCCGCGCATTGCCTGGCCGCGCCTCATCAGGCGCTGCGCGCCGGCGACGGCTGGTTCACGGTCGGCGCCAGCAACGACAAGCTCTTCGATGCCTTCTGTCGGGCCATCGGTCGCCCGGAGCTCGGCGCCGACACACGCTTCGGCACGCGCGAACAGCGCCTCGATCATCGTCGTGAGCTCGCCGCGGAGATCGAGCGCACCACGGCCACGGAGCCGCGTGCGCACTGGCTCGGACGTCTCGATGCGGCGGGCGTGCCGTGCGGCCCGATCAACACGTACGCCGAAGCGCTCAGCGACCCGCACACGCTGGCCCGCAACATGGTCGTCGACCTCGTGCACTCCGGCGCGGGACCGATCAAGAACCTGGGCGTGCCGGTGAAGCTCTCGGACACTCCGGGCGCCGTCGACCGACCCGCCCCGCTTCTCGGCGAGCACACCGACGCTGTGCTGGCAGAGCTTGGCTACGATCCGAGCGAGCGCGCGGCGCTCCGTGCGGCCGGCGTCGTTTAGCCACGCGCGGCCACCAGCGCGCGAAGCGCCGGCGCGCGCGATCTGATGGCCTTCCAGGCGTAGCCGAGGCCGATGCAGATGACGACGAGGCCGGCATTCGCGAGCCAGAACACGGCCCAGGACTCGAAGCTCGTGTGCAGCCACTTGCTCACGAGCGAATACGCGATGATCTGGTGCACGAAGTACAGCATGAGCGCCGTCTGTCCGAGCACCACCAGCCACCGCGGCCGCCAGCCCTTCACCTCGCAGAGCCAGTAGAACAACGACAGCAGCACGAACACCGTGCCGAAGATCCAGACGATCGTGATCGGCCCCGGGATCCAGTGCCCGTTCAGGCCGGGATCGCGCGTGAAGCCGATGTGCGGCGTCGAGGGCCAGCGCCACTCGGCGGCGAGCGCCACCAGCATGAGGGCGCCACCCACGGCGGCGAGCCGCGCGAAGAACGGCGCATCCGGGCCGCGCGCGGCAGCCTCGCGCCACCACCAGCCGAGGACGAGGCCCACCAGCACGACGCTGATCCACGGCCACGGCGCGTAGTCGAAGAACAGGATGAGACCGACCATCGGATGCGCCGGCAGCCACGGCACGAGTCGCGGATGCATCGCGAGGAAGACCAGGTACGCCGCGACCGCGAGGACGAGCAGCGCCGTGCCGCCGCCGCGATGACGCAGCAGCGGCGCCAGCAGGGTCATGACGATGATCGAGAGACCGATCGTCTGGAGCACGCCGCCGCTCCAGACCGACTCCTCGGGGAAGACCACGAGGTTCAGCAGGAGGCCGGCGGCGATGATCTGCACCCCGCGCCGCAGATAGCTCGCCACTCGCGACGGCGCCGCCGGGTCGCTGGCCGCCTTGTGCAGCGACACGGGCAGCACGAAGCCCACCAGGAAAAGAAAGATTGGCGCGGCCACGGTCACCGTGCCGTAGACGAGCCAGTACCGCCACCAGCCCATCTGGCGATCGATCCACCAGCGCGAGGTGTGGTTGAGGACCATCACGATCAACGCCACCCCGCGCAGCACGTCGAGAAACGCGAGCCGCGCCCGCTCCGGCATGGTGCCGCGGACTATCGCACCAGCGCCGCCGCTGGGCAAGCGGCTAGAGCCGGCGCTGGAGAACCTTCGCCATTGATTCCGGGGCGAAGCCCAGCTGCAGCAGGGCGACGCCGGTGTCGAAGTACTCGCGGTAGCGTGCGATGCGCCCGTTCTCGAGCTCGAACACGCTCATGCCGTTGAAGCGGATCTTGCGCCCGGCGCTGCGCGGCACCGCCTCGCTCACGACGTAGGCGAACGTCCACTCCGCGGTGGCCGTCACCGGCGATTCGACGACGACATCCATGCGCCACGCGTAATCGTGGCCCTCGCGGAACATGCGCTGGAACATCGAGCGCAGCGCGTCCTTGCCCGCGTGCTCGCCGTAGAAGTTGTCGCGATACGTCGCGCGCTCGGTGAAGCAGGCGAGCAGCGCGTCGACGTCCTGTCGGTTGAAAGCCGCTTCGAACCCGCGCACCACGCTCATGGCGGCACCTCCCGCGACGCCGAGCGTACCATCGACGGCTCCGTGTACCATACCTGGCATGCTGACTCCCGACGGTCTCGCCAGCCTCATGGGCAGCGACGTCCCGCACGCCGTGCTCGACGTGCGCGAGCGCGGTGCCTACGAACGCGGCCACATCTTCCGCACCACCTCGCTGCCGCGCCGACAGCTGACGATGCGTGTGCCGACGCTGATCACGGCGCCGGCCACGCCGATCGCCGTGATCGACGGCGACGGCACGCTGGCGCCGCTGGCCGCGACGACCCTCACGGCCATGGGCTACACGGACGTCCGCGTGCTCGCGCGCGGGCTGGTCGCCTGGCGCGATGCTGGCCGGCCGCTCGTACAGGGCGTCAACGTGCCGAGCAAGGTGTTCGGCGAGCACGCGCTGCATGCGATGAAGACACCGCAGATCGCCCCGCACGACCTCGCCCAGCGCATCGCGCGCGGTGACGACCTCGTGATCGTCGACTCCCGCACGGCGGAGGAGTACACGCGCGGCTGCATCCCGGGCGCGATCAGCGTGCCGGGGGCCGAGCTCGTCCCGCGCATCGGCGAGCTGGTCGAGCGGCCGGACACGACGATCGTCGTGCACTGCGGCGGGCGGACACGCTCCTACATCGGCGCCGAGTCGCTGCGCCGCATGCGGCTGCCCAATCCGATTGTCGCGCTCGAGAACGGCACGATGGGTTGGGAGCTGGCGGGCTTGACGCTCGAGCGCGGGGCAACGCGCTCGGCGCCACCGCCCGGCTCACGCAGCCGCGCGCTCGCCGAGACGACGGCCACACGCGTGGCCGCCGAGGACGGCGTGCGCTTCGTCGACGCCGACACGGTAGCGCGCGCGTGGGACGCGCGGCGCGCGCACAACATTTACGTCGTCGACGTGCGTACCGCCGACGAGTATGCGGCCCGTCATGTGGCGGGAGCGGTGTGGGCGCCGGGCGGCCAGGCCGTGCAGG
>DASTCJ010000110.1:0-37777 GCA_035605575.1 Candidatus Methylomirabilota bacterium | reverse complement strand
GATCCTCTTCTCCATCTCGCCGGTGAGCCACTCGACGTAGTACGCGCCGCCCAGGGGATCGGCGGTGTCGGCCACGCCGGTCTCCTCGGCGCAGATCTGCATGGTCCGGAGCGCGATGAGCTGCGCCTTCGCCGACGGGATCGTGTACGCCTCGTCGTACGTGGGCAGCGCCATCGTCTGCGCGCCGGACAGGGCCGCGGCCAGCGCGATGTAGGCGCCGCGCACGATGTTGTTCTCCGGCTCCTGCATGGTGAAGGCGGAGCCGCCGCCGCCGATGAGCGAGCGGAACATCCACGACTTCGGGCTCCGGGCGCCGAACCGCTCGCGCAGCATCCGGGCGTAGAGCCGGCGACCGGCCCGGAACTTCGCGACCTCCTCGAAGATCTTGCCCCAGGCGGTGAAGTTGAAGGAGATGCGCGGCGCGAACTCGTCCACGCTCATGCCTCGCGCCACCATCATCTCCACGTAGGCGGCGGCGATGGCCAGGCCGTACGCCATCTCCTGGGCCGTCGTGCAGCCGGCCTCGCGGATGTGATAGCCGCACACCGACACGGGATTGGAGCGCGGGAAGTGCCGGGCCGAGAACTCGATGAGGTCGCCGACCAGCCGCAGCGACGGCTCGACCGGGTAGATCCACGTGCCCCGCGCCACGAACTCCTTGAGGATGTCGTTCTGGGGCGTGGTCACCACGCGGTCGGCGGCGGCGCCCTGCCGGGCGGCGACCGCGTAGTACATGGCCGTGATCGGCGCCGCCATGCCGTTGATCGTCAGCGAGACGCTCACGCGGTCGAGCGGGATGCCGGCGAACGCCGCTTCCATGTCGGCGAGCGTGTCGATGGCCATCCCCACACGTCCGACCTCGCCGTCGGCCCGGGGGTCGTCCGAGTCGAGCCCGAGCTGCGTCGGCAGGTCGAAGGCGACGTTGAGCGCGTCCTGCCCGTGCGCCATCAGATACTTGAAGCGCGCGTTGGTCTCCGTCGGCGTGCCGAAGCCGATGTACTGGCGCATCGTCCACAGCCGCTCGCGGTACATGTGCTTGTGGATGCCGCGCGTGAACGGATACTCGCCGGGACGCCCGATGTCGCGATCGAAGTCGCGGCCCGCGAGATCCTCGGGACCGTACACGGGCTTGATCGGCATGCCGGCATGCGCTCGCAGATCCTTCATGGCGTCCTCCGTGGCGCCTCGAGAAACGCGCCGACGATCTCGGGCAGCGGCGTGCCCATCGGGAACACGCGCTCGACGCCGACGGCGCGCAGCGCGTCCACGTCGCGTGGCGGCACGATACCGCCCACCACCACCCGGACGTCGTCGGCGCCGCGGGCGCGCAGCCCGTCGACGACACGCCGGGCCAGCGTCAGATGCGCACCGGACAGGATCGAGAGGCCCACGACATCCACGTCCTCCTCGATCGCCTCGGCCACGATCTCGTCGGGCGTGCGCTTGAGCCCCGAGTACACGACCTCCAGGCCCGCATCGCGCAGCGCCTGCACCACGACCTTCGCTCCGCGATCGTGGCCGTCGAGTCCGGGCTTCGCGACCAGGATCTTCATGGCGCCGCGCTGAATGCCGGCAGATAGCGTGGACGGCCGGCCGGATCGTCGGCCACGCGGAGCGGCGCGAGGCGAACGCGCTGGCCGATGGAGAGCGAGGCGGGCGACGCGTCGCGGACGACGGCGAAGATGCGATGGCCGTCCACCTTCACGATCGCGAAGACGCGCGGGCCGTCGAAGCCGGCTGGGAGCCCGGCGTCCTGGACGGTGAACGCGTGGATCGTGCCCTCGGGCGGAAGGTCGACCCACTCGAAGGCGTCGGAGGCGCACTCGGGACAGAAGCCGCGCGGCGGCCAGGCCGTGCGCTGACAGCGTGCGCACCGGGTGGTGCTGAGTCGGCCGGTGGCCAGGCGCGAGTAGAACTCGTGCAGCTTGTTGTGCTCGGCCGTCTCGAGCGGAAACGGGTCGGTGGCGCGGAAGTAGCTCACGCGGGCTCGCCCGTCTCCTCGCGCTCGCGCTTCAGTCGCCGCAGCAGCGCGCGGATCTTCTGCGTCTCGAACGTGTCCCGCCGGTCGCCGGAGTAGTCGAAGAAGCCGCGCCCGGTTTTCGGGCCGAGCTCGTTGTACGCCATCTTCTGCTCCACCAGCCGCGCGGGCTTGAAGCGCTCACCGACGGCCTCCGTCATGTACCGGCTGGCCCGGTACAGAATGTCGACGCCGCCCCAGTCGATGAACTCGAAGATCCCCACCGAGGCATAGCGGAAGCCCATGCCCGCGCGGAATGCCTTGTCGACGTCCTCCGGGGTGGCCACGCCTTCCTCCACGAGCCGCACCGCCTCGTTCATCAAGAGCACCTGCATGCGCGGCCCGATGAATCCCGGCGAGTCGTTGCAGCGCACCGGCACCTTGCCGAGGCGCTCGAGCCGCGTGAGCGTCGCCTCGACAGTGGCCGATGCCGTCTGCGGTCCCGGCACCACCTCGACCAGCGGAATGATGTGCGCGGGATTGAGCCAGTGGGCGATGAGGAAGCGCTCCGGGCCGTCGACGGCATCCGCCAGATGCGACGGCGAGATCGTGGAGCTGGTGGACGCGACGAGGGCGTCCGGGCCAATGCGCCCGGCCAGCTGCTTGAAGATGTCGCGCTTGAGCTCGACCGATTCCGGCAGCGCCTCCTGCACGAACGTGCAGTCGCGCAAATCGCCGAGGCCCACGCGCTCCTCGATGCGGCCGAGCGCGGACGCCTCGTCCTCGGCCGAGATGACGGCTTCCTCCACCATCAGCCGCGCGTCGCGGCCGATCTCCACGCGCGCGTCGGCGAGCACGCGCTCGGCGTCGGCGACGGAGCGGCGCTTCAGGTCGACGAGCACGACGCGCGCGCCGCCCAGCGCGAACGCGAGCGCGATCTGTCGTCCGATGCGCCCGGGGCCGAGCACCGCCACGCGATCGTTCATGCCTCGCGCCCGTAGACGACCACGACGTGCTCGCCCATGCCGCTGTTGTTGTGCGTGAGGCCGACCGCCGCGTCGGTGACCTGGCGTGGCCCGGCTTCGCCGCGCAGCTGGGCGAAGATCTCGGCCGCCTGCGCGACACCGGTTGCGCCGAGCGGATGACCGCACCCGATCAGGCCACCGCGCGGGTTTACTACGACGTCGCCGCCGTAATCGCTCCGCCCGGCGGCCACGAACGCTCCCGCCTCGCCCTTCTTGCAGAAGCCGAGCTCCTCGTAGGCGATGAGCTCCGCGATCGAGAAGCAATCGTGCACCTCGGCCACGTCGATGTCCCGCGCGCTCACGCCGGCGGCGGAGTAAGCGGCATCCGCCGCGCGCCTCATGGCCGGCCAGTGCGCGTAGTCGTCGTGCAGGGAGGTCAGCTGGAAGCCGTCGAGCGCCTGCCCGCTGCCACGGATCCAGACGGGCGTGCCGGTGAGCGCCCGCGCGCGCTCCTCGCTGGCCAGGATGACGGCGGCCGCACCGTCGGTGATCGGCGAGCACATGAAGAGGCGCAGCGGGCTCGCGATCATCCGCGAGCACAGCACCTGCTCCAGCGTGGCGCCCTTGTTGAAGTGCGCGTTGGGATTCTTCGACGCGTGCGTGTGGTTCTTCACACCGACCAGCGCCAGCTGCTCCTCGGTGGTGCCGTACTCCGCCATGTGTCGCTGGGCGGCCAGCGCAAAGCACGGCGGCGCCGTCAAACCGAAGGCGGCCTCCCACTCGCGATCGACGCCCGTGCCCATGTTGAGGATGGCCTCGTCGCCGCTCGGCTGATTGAGCTTCTCCACGCCAAGGACCATGACGAGGTCGGCGAGGCCGGCCGCGATGAACGCGTACGCATAGCGGATGCCGACCGTGCCCGACGCGCACATGTGCTCGGTGCGAGCGCTGAGCACGCTCGGGCGGATGCCGAGCGCCTCCGCCGCCATCGAGGAGATGTGGCTCTGGAACGCCGTCCGCTCCGGCATGACGGAGCCGACGACGAGCCCCTCGACGTCGCGCGGCTTGACGCCGGGCACCGAGTCGAAGCATGCCTTGCCGGCCTCCCAGATCAGATCGCGGTACGTCGCCTTGCGAACGCCGAACTTCGACACGCCGGCGCCGACGAGCGCGACCTTCCTCATGACCTTCCCCCTCGCCGCGTCCGCATCAGCACCGCCGTCTCGTAGGTGCAGACGGCTTCGTCGCGCTGATTCTTGACGGCCACGTCGAAGACGACCACGCCGCGATCGGCCTTCGACGACGGCTTGGCCTCGCGCACCGTGAGCTCCGTGTACACCGTGTCGCCGAACTTCACCGGCGCCCTGAACTTGACCTTGTCCAGACCGAGCAGCGCGAAGGTCGTTCCCTCGAACCAGCCGCCGAGATTCTGCTGGCCGTTCGAGATCGCCAGCGTCAGGATGCCGTGCGCGACGCGCTCACCGAACGGGGTCGTCCGTGCGAACTCCGCGTCGATGTGCAGCGGGTTGAAGTCGCCGGTGAGACCGGCGAAGCGCGAGACATCACCGCCGTCGACGGTGCGGCGGCCCGTCACCAGCACCTCGCCGACCTCGAACTCCTCCCAGTAGCGTCCCCGTCCGTGCTCGGTCATGCCTCCTCCTCAGTCGGCCAGCCAGTCCGCCGCCTCCGCGAGCGTCGGGACCTCGACATCCGGCCGCTCGACGCCTGCCGGCGACTCGCGCTTGCGATTGATCCACGCCGATGCGATGCCCAGCCGCCGGGCGGGGACGATGTCGTGAAAGTAGCTCTGCGCGACGTGCAGCCAGCGCGCGTCGCCGATGCGCTTGCGCGCCGCCTCCCAGTGCGCGGGCGCCGGCTTGTACGAGCTCACCTGCTGCGCGGTGACGGCGAACTCGAAGTCGACGTCGAGATGGCGGCGCGTCGCCGCCAGCAGATCGTCGTCCACGTTCGACAGGATGGCGAGTCGATATCCGGCCTGCGCGAGTCGCGCGAGCGCGGCGTTGGTATCCGCGAACGGCGGCCACGCGGGGAGGCTGTCCGGCAAAAAGCGCTCCTCGCCGGCGGGCAGCCGCCATTTGAAGCGCTCGGCGAGACGCCGCGCCGTCAGCGCGAGCACCTCGCGATAGCTGCGATAGCGCTCGGCCTGAATACGCGGCTCGATCTCGTGATACGCGGCCAACAGCGTCGCGCGATCGGGCGGGATCCCCTCGGCTCGGGCGGCGCTCGCAAACGCATCGAAGAGTCCGCGCTCCCAGTCGATCAGCGTGCCGTAGCAATCGAAGGTGAGCACGTCGAAGCGTCTCATGCGAATGCCGCTCCACGGTCCCAGTCCAGCTCGCGGCCGATCACCACACGCAGGATCTCCGACGTTCCGCCGCCCGGCAGCAAAAACCGCGCGTCGCGAAAGTAGCGCTGCACCGGATATTCCATGGCGAGGCCGTAGGAGGCGAAGATGCGCGCGGCCTCGTCGGTCACCTTGACCGCCGTCTCCGAGGCGAAGAGCTTCGTCATGGCCGCCTCCCGGCCGATGGCGCGGCCGGCGTCCAGCCGCGCCGCCGCCTGGTAGGTGAGCACGGCCGCGGCGTGGATCGACGTCAGCATGTCGGCGAGCTTGAAGCCGATGGCCTGGTGCTCGCCGATCGGCTTCCCGAACGCCACGCGTTCGCGCGCGTACGCCAGCGCCGCCTCGTATGCCGCACGCGCGAGGCCGACGGAAAGCGCGGCCGTCATGACGCGGATCTCGGCGAGGATCCCGCCGACCTTCTCGGTGCCGCCGCTCTCGCCGCCGAGCAGGTGCTCGTGCGGCACCTCGACGTCCTCGAGGAGAATCTCGCCCGTCGCCGACGCCCGCACGGCCATTTTGGCGATCGGCTTGCCGAGCGTGATCCCGCGCATCACGCGACGATCGAGCAGGAAGAGCGCGATGTTCTTCAAGCCACGCTCGGCCGAGGTCTTGGCGGCCACCGTGAGCACATCGGCCACGGGAGCGCTGGTGACCCAGGTCTTGGCGCCGCGCAGGACCCATCGGTCGCCGCGGCGCTCGGCGCGCGTGGCGAGGCTCGCCACGTCGGACCCCGCGTTCGGCTCCGTCATGGCGAACGTCGCCACCAGCTGGCCGCGCAGGGCCGGCACGAGATAGCGCTCGCGCAGCGCCTCCGAGCCGTACTTGTAGATGAAGTGCGTGCCCATGAGCCCCTGCATGGCGGCCGCGGCGGCGACGGACAGCGAGCCGCGCGCGAGCTCCTCGGCGAAGAGGCAGTACGTGGTCATGTCGGCATCGGCGCCACCATACTTCTCCGGATAGCGAAGGCCCAGATAGCCGAGCTCGCCCAGGCGCCGGAAGAGCGCCACCGGAAACTCGCCACGCTCGTCGAGCGCCTGCGCGGCCGGGGTCACCTCGGCGTCCACGAACCGCGCCACCGAGCGCCGGAACTGCTCCTGATCCGCCGTGAAGCCGATCATGCCCGGTGCCGCGCTCGCAGCGCCGCCGTCGCCGCCGCGTCGACCGTGAGATCGGCTCCTGTCCCCGTGATGACGACCCCGTACTGCTCGCACGCGGCCGCGATCGACACATAGTCGTCGAGCACGTCGGCCAGCACGCGCGCGGGCTCCCGCGTGAACGGATCGCCGTAGCCGCCGGCGCCCGACTGCTGGAAGGAGATCACGTCGCCGTACGCGAACTCGCGCGACTGCTTGCCGTGAACCAGCTCCTCGCCGGCGCCGGGATTGAGCACGGTGCGCGCGAGCGCACCGGGCTGGCCGCCGAAGAGACCGTACGGGCGGAAGCGCTGGCGCTCGGACAGGTTCGTCAGCTTCCCCTCGTCGGCGAGGAATCGCATGTCGCGCCGGATACCACAGCCGCCGCGAAAGCGGCCGGCGCCTGCGGAGTCGCGGATGAACTCGAAGCGCTCGATCACGACGGGCTGGTGGGCCTCCTGCGCTTCCACGGGAATGTTCGAGGCGTTGAACGCGTACGACATGGCCTCGCACCCATCGCGCGTCGCGCGCGCGCCGGTTCCGGACAGCACGAGCTCGTAGGCGACGAAGCGGCGCGTGCGCGCGCGGTCCCAGCCGCCGAAGGTCGGGTTGGCGAAGTGCGAGGCGGCGGCGGCCACGCGCTCGGGCAGCGCCGGCGCGAGCGCGCCGATCACGGCCTCGAAGATCCGATAACAGATCACCGCGCGCGGCCCGCCACCGGCGGGCGGGCGCGGATTCAGGAACGACCCTTCGGGCGCGCGGACCGTGATCGGACGCAGCGCGCCCTCGTTCATGGGCCCCGCCGGGTCGGTGAGGCACTTCACGGCCGCGTACGAGTACGAGCGCGTGTAGTTGATGTAGGAATTCATGCCGGAGGCCGTCTGCGGACTGGAGCCGGCGTAGTCGATCGTCATCGCGTCGCCGTCGACGGTCACGGTCACCGCGACGCGCAGCGGCGCAGTGTTCGGCCCGGAGTCGTCGAGGAAATCCTCGAAGGCGTAGACACCGTCGGGGACCGCGCGGATCGCCGCTCGCATGTTCGCCTCGGAGCGGGCCACGATCTCGTCCATCGCGGCCAGCAGCGTCGGACGCCCGTAGCGCTCGCACAGCTCGGTGAGGCGCAGCTCCCCCACGCGCAGCGCGCTCCGCTGCGCGCGGAGGTCGCCAAGGACCTTGTCCGGCGTCCGCGTGTTGGCGGCGATGATGCCGACGATGCCGGCCTGCTCGCGATATTCCTGCCACACCTTGGTGGGCGGAATGCGCAGCCCTTCCTGGAAGTAATCGAAGATGCCCTCCACCGCCTGGCTGCCCGGCCGCGCGCCGCCGACGTCGGTGTGATGCAGGATGTTGACCGCGAAGCCGATGAGCTCACCGGCGTGGAACGCCGGCTGCGTGATGAAGAAGTCCGGCAGGTGTCCGGACCCGAGCAGCGGATCGTTCAGCAAGATCGCGTCGCCGGGACGCAGCGTCTCCACGGGATGCGCGGCCAGCGCGTTGCGCACCGCGAACGACATCGCGCCCATGTGGCCGGGCGAGTACGGCCCCTGCGCCACCATGCGACCAGCCGGGTCGAAGACGGCCACGGAGAAATCCTGGCCCTCCCGCGCCTGCTCGGAGTACGCCGTCTTGTGCACGGTGGTGCCGATCTCGACCGCGATCGACTGGAGCGCCCCCCAGATCACACCGAGCGTGACGGGATCGAGCGCGCTCATCCCGCGGTGACGCTCACGAGCAGGTTGGCGTACTCGTCGACGGTGGCCGTCGCGCCGGGCGGCAGCACGGACGTAGACTCGCGCTCCTCGACGATCGCCGGGCCGATGAGCTGCAGTCCGGGCGCGAGCGCATCGCGATCGTACACGGGGCAGTCGGTCCAGCCGCCACGCTCCGGAAACCACGCGCGACGGTGGCTCTTCGGCCCGCTCTCACGGTGGCTTTCCCGTGTCTTCGCGAGGCTCACCCGCGGCGCCGCCCCGATCGCGGAAAGCTTCCACGTCACCGTCTCGACGGGCTCCGCCGCGTTGGCGTAGCCATAGCGCGCCGCATAGATCTCGTCGAAGTCCCGGCGTACGCGCGCGAGCGCGGCCGCGTCGAGCGGCCCCGACGGGACCGGGACCGTCAGCTCGTAGCCCTGCCCGACATACCGCGCATCCACGGACCGCACGATCGTCACCGTGCCCGTGACCGCCGACTCGCGCACGACTGCCGTCGCCTGCGCCGCCATCTCGTCGAACATCGCCGTGAGGGCCGCCGGGTCGAGCGCGTCGAGCCGGCGCACGTACGTGCGCGCGACGTCGAACTTCACCTCCGCGGCGAGCAGCCCGATGGCCGCGGTCACGCCGGCGGCCGCCGGGAGGATCACCCGCGGTATGCCGAGGGCCTGCGCGAGCCGGCAGCCGTGCACGGGCCCCGAGCCGCCGAAGGCGATGAGCGTCAGCGCGCGCGGGTCACGTCCGCGCTCGATGGATACGACACGCGTGGCCAGCTCCATGTTCGTAGTCACCACGGCGTGAATGCCCCACGACGCGGCGGCCAGCGACAGACCGAGCGGCCGCGCGACGCGCGTCTCGATGGCCGACGCCGCCGCGCGAGCATCGAGCCGCATGCTGCCGCCCGCGAAGTCGTCGGGATTCAAGTAGCCGAGCACCAGATTCGCGTCGGTCACCGTCGGCTCGCTGCCCCCGCGCGCGTAACACGCGGGGCCGGGCATCGAGGACGCACTCTCGGGGCCGACGGCGATCACGCCGAGCGCCGCCCGCGCGATGGAGCCGCCGCCGGCGCCGATCTCGACGAGGTCCAGGGCCTGGATGTTCATCGGTAGCCCGCTGCCGGCCGCGTTGTTCACGCGATGAAGCTCGAACGCGGTGGTGGTGAACGGCCGGCCGGCCTCGATCAGCGCGAGCTTGGCCGTGGTGCCGCCCATGTCGAACGCGATCAAATCGCGGTGGCCCGTGATCTCGCCATAGGCCGCGGCCATCAACGCTCCCGCCGCCGGACCCGACTCGATCATTCGCACGGGATAGCGCTCCATGGCCTCCGCGGTCGCGATGCCGCCCGACGATTGCATGACGAAGAGGCGGCCACGGTAGCCGCGCTGGCCGATGGCGTTGGTGAGCCCGCGGAGATAGTCGCGGATGGCCGTCATCACGTAGGCGTTCACCACCGTCGTAGACGTTCGCTCGTACTCGCGGAAGGTCGGCGACACCTCGTGCGACAGCGTGACCGTCAGCGTCGGCGCCTCCTCGGCGGCGAGGGTGGCGATACGCTGCTCGTGCGCGGGATTGAGATACGCGTGGAGCAGGCAGACGGCGAGCGTGCGGACACCGCGAGCGAGCAGCTCGCGAATGGCCCCGCGCGCGTCGGCTTCGTCGAGCGGCGTGCGAACCGACCCGTCGGCGAGCACGCGCTCGGTGACCTCGCCGATGAGGCGGCGCGGCACGAGCGGCGGCGGCTTCTCGATCTGCAGATCGTAGACCTGGTAACGCTTCTCGCGGCCGATGATGAGGACGTCGCGAAAGCCGCGCGTCGTCAGCACGCCGACGCCGGCGGCCTTGCGCTCGATGACGATGTTCGATCCGAGCGTCGTCCCGTGCACGGCCTGGGCCACGTCGGCCCATGCGACACCGGCCCGAGTCAACAACGCATCGAGGCCGGCCAGGCAGCCTTCCGAGGGATCGGGGTACGTGGTCAGCCGCTTGCCGGTCGTGAGCTCGCCGGCGGGCGACTGCAACACGAGGTCGGTGAAGGTGCCGCCGACGTCGAAGCCGACGCGATACGGCATCCGCTCAGCTCCGGCGGTCCGCGCGGGCCAACACGACACGGTACGGATACCGACGACTCGTCTGGTACGAGATGGCGTGCTCCACCACCTCGCCGTTGGCCGCGAAGTACGTGCGCTCGAACATCAACAGCGGCGCGCGCGGCCGGATCTCGAGCAGCTCGGCCACGTGGCGCGGCGCGAGCACGGCGTCGGTGACCTGCTCGAGTGTCTTGATCGGCACGTCGACGTGCCGCTCGATCGCGCCGAGCAGCGACGTCTTGGTGATGTCCTCGTCGGCGAGCTGAGCGGCGATTCCCGTCGGGATCCAGGCCGTCACGTGCTGGAACGGCCCGCTCTCCGCGTGGCGGACGCCGATGACACGCGCGGCCTTCGAGCCCGGCGGCAGCCGGAGCGCCTGCGCGATGTTGGGCGGCGTCACGAGCGTCTCGTTCGAGATGAGCTTGAACCAGGTCTCGTCGCCGAGGGCGATCATGTCGTCGATCGAGCCGATCACGCGCAGGCGCGAGTCGCCGCCGGCGGCCGCCGTGCTGAAGGTCCCGCGGCCAGCGTGACGGTAAAGACGCCCTTCCTGCACGAGCACATCGAGCGCCTGACGCACCGTCGGCCGGCTCACCTTGAAGCGCGCGCACAGGCTGTGCTCCGAGTCGATGCGCTCGCCCTCGCCGCGAAGGTCGCGTCGAATCGCATCGGCGATCTGCTGATAGCGTGGAACGCCCGGACGGTAGTTCACAGCCCGCCTCCCGGATCAGGTTGTCTAGACATCTACCACCCGGTCCGAAGCACGTCAATCGCGCGCGGCGACCACCGCCGCTCGCGGGTGGAACGCGTCGTACATGCGGCGGATCGTCGCCGACGGCAAATGCGTGTAGATCTGCGTGGTGGCGATGTCGGCATGGCCGAGCATCGCCTGGACGGCGCGCAGATCGGCGCCGCCTTCGAGCAGGTGGCTCGCGAAGCAGTGCCGGAGCGTGTGCGGCGACACGTGCTGACGCAGGCCGGCACGCCGCGCCGCGCGCAGGACGAGCTGCCACAGCGACTGGCGAGACAGCGCGCGGCCGCGCGGGTTCACGAAGATGAGGGGCGAGTCGCGGCCTCGCCCGAGCAGGGCCGGTCGACCGACGGTGAGGTAGCGATCGAGCCAGGCCAGCGCCTCCGCGCCGATCGGTACCAGGCGCTCTTTGCGCCCCTTTCCCATGCACTGCACGTAGCCAGCGTTTCGATTGACGTCGCGCAGGCGAAGGGAGAGGCATTCGCTGGCCCGCAAGCCGCTGGCGTAGAGCAGCTCGAGGATGGTGCGGTCGCGCAGACCGCGCGGCGTCGTCACGTCGGGCGACTCGACGAGCGCGGCCACCGCCTCGCGTGACAGCGTCTTCGGCAGCGGCCGCGAGAGCCGCGGCTGCTCGATGTGCTCCGTCGGGTCGCGCGCGAGCACGCGCTCGCGCACGAGGTGCGCGAAGAAGCTGCGCAGCGCCGCCATGCGCCGGGCAATCGTCGACGCCTTGCGGCCGGCCTTTCGCTGGCGCTCGATCCATGCCACCACGTCGTCGGGCCGGGCAGTGGCGAGGGTCACGCGACGCCGGCCGAGCAGGTCGAAGAAATCCCGGAGGTCCCGGCGGTATGCGTCGAGGGTATGCCGAGAGGCGTTACGCTCGGCGCTCAGCGTGGCGAGAAAATCGTCGAGCGCCTTCGGCGCGTCCACCAGCGTGATGCTAGCAGACCATGCGGTGGACGCGCGAGCGGCCCGCGCGAAGCGGGCCGCTCGGCTCCCAGGAACGAGCTAGCGGTTGCCGTGCTCCCGGGCGTTGTCGCGGCCGTGCTGACCGTGCGGGCCCGCCGCCTCGTCGGCGCGGTCGAGGCCCGTCTTCTTGTCGGACTGGTTCTTGTCGATGTCGTCACCGGTCCGCGGGCTGGCCGACGGCGCCTGGTCGACGTTGGAGTTGTCGTTGACGTTCGTGTTGCGGTTTTCGTTCACGTTGGTGTTGACGCTCGAGCTGCTGCTGCCGCTGGTCGAGTCGGTCGTTCCGGGGCTCGTCGTTCCGGAGGCGCTTCCCGACTCCGTCATGCTCCCCGACGACGACGGGCTCGTGGTGTTTTGGTTCGTGTTCTGATTGACGTTCGTGTTCGTGTTGTTGTTGGTCGAGCCGTAGCTCGGGCTCGCGCTCGGGCTCGACATCGTGGTGCCCTGTGACGTGTCCGTCGACTGCGTGCCCGAGCCCGCGTTGGTCGAGCTGCTCTGGTTCGTCGACGTGCTCTGGTCGCCGGAGCCCACGTTGCTCGAGGAGTTCTGGGTGCCCGTGCCGATATTCGTGCTCGGGCTGACGTTCGTGTTCGGGCTCACGGTGATCGACGAGCCGTCCGACGTGGTGCCGCTGACGCTCGGCGTCGATGAATCACTCGTGCTCGGCCCCGACACCTGCGCCACCGACGGTCCGACGCCGATGACGAATGCTGCCAGCGCCGCCGCCGCGATCGTTACGTATTGACGCTTCATGCTTGGCCCCCTGCGGATTGGCTTGAGTGGACGGGACGTGTCGCCCGTCTCCAGTCGACGGTGCAGGCCCGATGCCACCGCAGCACGAAAGGAAGAGCTACACGCCGGAGTCGAAGAACTACAACGAGGCGGCGGTACCGCCGAGGAGCTCGCGCGCGACGACCGTGCGCTGGATCTGATTCGTGCCCTCATAGATCTGCGTGATCTTCGCGTCGCGCATGAAACGCTCCACGGGGTATTCGCGCGTGTAGCCATAACCACCGTGGATCTGCACGGCGTCGGTGGCGACTTTCATCGCCGAATCGCTCGCGAAGCACTTGGCCATCGAGGACTCCAGCGACGTCCGCATCCCTCCCCGGTCGACGAGTGCCGCCGCCTGATACACCATCAGCCGCGACGCGTGCACGTGCATCGCCATGTCGGCCAGCATGAACTGGATCCCCTGGAAGGCGGCGATCGGTTGGCCGAACTGCTGGCGCTCTCGCGCATACGCGATCGACGCATCGAGGGCGGCCTGCGCGATGCCGACCGCCTGCGCGCCGACGGCGGGGCGTGAGCGATCGAGCGCGCCGAGGGCGACACGAAAGCCCTGGCCTTCGTCGCCGAGACGGTTCTCCACCGGGACCTCGCAGTCGCTCAGGTGCAGCGCCACCGTGGGCGAGCCGCGGATACCCATCTTGCGCTCGAGCTTGCCGAAGGCGAATCCCGGAAAGGTCGGCTCGACGAGAAACGCGGTGACGCCCTTGTGGCCGCGCTCGCGGTCCACGGTCGCGAACAGCGTCAGCACCGAAGCGTGGCTGCCGTTGGTGACCCACATCTTCGTTCCGTTCAAAACGTAGCGATCGCCCTTGCGGACGGCCGTGGTGGTCATGCTGGCCGCGTCGGAGCCCGCCCCCGGCTCCGAGATCGACAGCGCGGTGGTGATCTCGCCCGCCGCCAGCCGCGGCAGATACCGGCGTTTCTGCTCGTCCGTCCCGTGCGAGACGAGCGGATACCCCGCTGCGTACTGCACGAGATAGATCACGGCCGTCGACGCGCACGCCCAGGCGATCTCCTCGACGGCCAGACAGAAGGCACGCGCGCCGAGGCCGGCGCCCCCGTAGGCGTCGGGAACGTACAGGCCCATCAACCCCTGCTCGGCGAGCAGACGCAGCGGCTCGCCCGGATAGGCCTCGCTCTCGTCGACGTGCGCGGCGAGCGGCGCGATCCGGTCGCGGGCGATCGCGCGCGCGAGGTCGCGAACCTGCCGCTCCTCCTCGCGCAGGCCGAAGGCATCGTGCATCGGGCGATTCACTTCCCGTCGTACGTGTAGAAGCCCCTCCCCGTCTTGCGACCGAGGTGGCCGGCCATCACCATGCGCTTGAGGAGCGGCGGCGGGGCGTAACGAGGCTCACGGAACTCCTCGAACATGACCTCTGCCACGTACATCGCCGTGTCGAGGCCGACCAGGTCGAGCAGCGTGAACGGTCCCATGGGGTAACCGCAGCCGAGCTTCATGGCCTGGTCGATGTCCTCGAGCGACGCGAGTCCGCCCTCGTATACGCGGACGGCGTCCAGCAGGTACGGGACGAGCAGCCGATTGACGATGAACGCGGTGGCATCCTTCGTCTGGACGGGCACCTTGCCAACCGCGCGAACCCACTCGGTGACCTCGCGGGCCGCGGCCTCCTCGGTCAGCAGCGTGCGCACCACCTCCACCAGCTTCATGAGCGGGACCGGATTGAAGAAGTGCACTCCCAGCACCTTGCCCGGTCGCTTGGTGGCGGCGGCCATTGCCGTCACGTTGCACGAGGAGGTGTTGGTGGCCAGCAGCGCGTGCGGCGCGCAGATGCGATCGAGCTTGGCGAACGTCTCGTTCTTGAGCGTCTGATTCTCGGTCATCGCCTCCACCACGAGATCGGAGGCCTTGAGATCCTCGAGCCGCGTGGTGCCCGCGATCCGACCGAGCGTCTCGTCCTTGGCCCGCGCATCCAGCTTGCCCTTCGCCACGAGGCCGTCGAGCGTCTGGCGAAGCCGCTCGAGGCCGCGCTTGACCAGCTCGTCGTTGGCCTCGACGAACAGCACTTGAAAGCCCGACTGGGCCGCGACCTGAACGATGCCTGAGCCCATGAGACCGCATCCGATGACACCGATGTTCTTGATGGCCATGTGTCCTTCCCGGAGCGTGAACGGTTGGTGGGAACTACTTGGAGCGACGACCGGGCAGCGGCAACGGCTCCTCGTGACCGGAGTTCGGCGGACAGGGATTGCGCACCGTGACCGTCACGTTGCCGTAGCGGACGCTCCCGTCTTCCTGCACCTCGCCGCTCGGCGGCCGCGGTGTCACCGTCGGCGCCGATCGGATCGACTCCTGATAGGCGGCGTCGCGCGCCATCGCGCGCGGTGCGGTGAGGTCGAGGAGCAGGCTGGCGCTGATGCGCGTCTTGGCCTCGTCGGCGCCGGCGATCCCGGTCGCCCCCAGCACGCTGACCAGCGCGAGCAGCACGGCCTTACGCATTCTCCGACGCCTCCATCTCAGTCATACACGATGAGCGAGTGTAACGGGTAATTCTTGAGCTTGTCACGCCCCTTGAGAAAGGCCAGCTCGATCATGAATGCCACGCCCACGACCTTGCCGCCGAGCTGCTCGACCAGCCGGAGCGTGGCCGCCATGGTACCGCCGGTGGCGAGCAGGTCGTCGACCGCGAGGACGTGCTGCCCAGCACGGATCGCATCCTCGTGGACGGCGAGCGCGTCGCGGCCGTACTCCAGCTCGTACTCGACCTCGATCGTCTTGCCCGGCAGCTTGCCCAGCTTGCGAACGGGCACGAAGCCGGCGCTGAGCTGATGGGCGACCGCGCCCGCGAAGATGAAGCCGCGCGATTCGATCCCGACCACCACGTCCACGCGCTGCCTGGCGTACTCGCCGGCCAGCATGTCGACGACCGCACGAAACGCGGGCCCGTCCTTCAGCAGCGTGGTGATGTCCTTGAAGAGAATGCCCTCGGTCGGGAAGTCCTTGATGTCGCGAATCTTCGCGCGCAGCTGCGAGACGTCCACGTGGCTCATAGTAATGGACGCCTGCTGCAGCGTGCAACCAACGGCTGGCCGCGCTCGCTCAGCTCTGCCCCGGTGCCGAGGTGAGCTTGCCGACCGCGTCCGGCAGCGCCGACAGGCTCGGAATCACGGCGTCGGGGCGGCGCCCGCCGAGCGCCTTGAGGGGCACGTTGGTGACCTGGATGACGCGCATCCCGGCCGCCCGCGCGCCGCCGACGTCGAGGAGGCCATCGTCGCCGACGTGGATGGCCGCGCTGGCGTCGCCACCGATAGCGCGCAGCGCGCCGAGGAAGATGGCGGGATCGGGCTTCCGGATGCCGACCTCGTCGGAGAACACCGTGTAGGCAAAACAGCGTAACAGGCCGAAGCGCTCGAGCACTTTTCGCAGAGTGCTGCCGGGCGTCCGCATCGTGTTCGAGATCAGGGCGAGCGTGTAACCGGCCTCGCGCAGCGCGGACAGGGCCTTCAGGGCGCCTTCGTCGACGGCAGGTGGCACGAGGAGCGCCGGCCGCGCGTAGGCGTCCACCAGAGCAGTAAGGACGTCGGGCGGCAAGCGACCGGCAAGGCGGCTGTCGACACCGCCGACGATGGCGCGCACGTGATCGGTGACCGGCACGTCACGATACTGCGCCCAGATGCGCGACAGGTGCACGGCCGACGCCTCGTACGCGCGATCGAGGGCGGCTCCGCTCACGCGCATGCCGGCGCCGGCCAGGATGTTCTCGAAGTCGCGCAGCCGACGCGCCTTGTAGCGATTGTCGCTGGACGGGGGATCGATGAGGAGCGTGCCCCAGAGATCGAGCGTGATGGCGCGAACGCTCACGAGGCGCCGAATCGCGGGGCCCGCTTGCCGAGAAACGCGTCCGCGCCCTCACGCGGCTCCGCGCTGGCGTACGCGGTGGCAAACGCATTGACGCCGGCCTGTACCGCCGACGGCAAATCGGTCTCGCGCCACCGGATGATCAGCTCCTTCTGCAATCGCACCGCGCCCGGCGCGCAGCGCGACAGCGCGTCGAGGACTTCATCGACCGCCGCGGGCAGCGCGGCGGCGGCGACCACGCGGTTCACCAGCCCCCACTCGAGCGCCTGCGCAGCGGTGATCGACGTGCCGAGGAGCAGCAGCTCCGCAGCGCGGCCGGGACCGACCAGCGGCGGCAGCAGCGCGGCCTGGATCACCGAGGGGACGCCGACGCGGACTTCCGGCAGCCCGAACACCGCGCCGGCGGCCGCCACCCGGAGGTCGCACGCCAGCGCCAGCTCGAAGCCGGCGCCGAGGCAGGCGCCGTTGACGGCGGCAATCACGGGGAATGGGGCTCGGTGCACGGCATCGATCGCGGCACAGAGCGAGCTGATCAGGGTCTTGGCCGACGGGACGTCGAGGTCGCGGAGGACGTGGACGTCCATGCCGCCCGTGAACGCGCGGCCGGTGGCACCGAGGACGACGGCGCGCACCGACGCATCGCGCGACAGCGTCATGAACGTCTCGCGCAACATCTCGATGACGTGCGGATCGAAGAGATTGAGCGGAGGACGATCGAGCGTGCAGCGGACGACGCCCTGCGTGCGCTCGACGCGAAGCGGGCGATCGGCCATCAGTAGCGACGCATCGACGGGTCCACCGTGCGCGCCCAGAGATCGAGACCGCCGGCCAGATTCCGGACATTCTTGAAGCCATGCTGCTCGCGCAGGTACTGCGCGACGGCGGCGCTGCGCACGCCCTGGTGGCAGTAGACGACGATCTCGTCGTCGGCGTTGAGCTCGTCGGTGCGCACCTCGATTTCCTCGATCGGGATGTGGATCGCGTTGTCGAGACGACAGAGCCGGGTCTCCCAGTCCTGGCGCACGTCGAGCAGGAGTGGGCGGTCGTTCGTGTCGAAGCGCGTCTTGAGCTCCTGCGGCGTGATCTCGGTCATGCGATCCTCAGCGTGGCGCCGGCCGGCCCACGAGAAACTCTTCCAGCCAGCCGTTCACCACGGCCGGGTGCTCGATGTGCGGGAAGTGGCCGCAGGCGTCGAGCCAGCGCGCCCGGCCACGCGCGAAACCTTCCGAGGCATCTGCGCAGTGCGCGGGCGACACCGCGCGGTCCTGACGACCGTGCACGAGCAGCACCGGCACGTCGAGCGTCGCGATCGCACGGCGGTAGTCCTGGGCGCGCTCGACGAGCTCCTCGCGCAATGCGCGGGTCGTGCGCAACCACGCGGCGCGGGCCGGCGCCGCCGTGCGCTCGGCGTAATCCTCGCGAACGAGGAACTCGACCTCCGCCGGGTCGGGGGCGTGAAAGCAGGCGGCGATCGCCGCGCGATACACCGGGGCACAGCCGAAGAGCGTGACGAGCTCCCCGACGCCGGACGTGCACACGAGGCGATGGCGCCAGGTGACGTGCCACCGGAAGCCGGGAACCACGGCGCCCAGCAGCGCCAGGCGCTCGACGCGGGCCGGATGCGTCAGCGCGTAGGTCACCGCGACCGCGGCGCCGAGCGAGTGGCCGACGAGGGAGGCGCGCGACATGCCGAGCCCCTCGAGGAAGCCGTGCAGCGCGCGCGCGAAATACGCCAGGCCGTAATGCGCCCGGGGCTTGCCGGAGCGCCCGAAGCCGGGCAGGTCCAGCGCGTACACGGTGGCGCGCGAGGCGAGCGGGGCGATGTTGTGTCGCCAGGAGGCGGCGAAGCCACCGAGACCGTGGAGCAGCACGACGGCGGGACCGCGACCTTCGACGAGATAATGAAGCGACAGTCCATCGACTTCGCCGCCCCGGAGCCGGAGTTCTGGCATGGGGCTAGAAGTTTACCAGAGAGTCTCCGTCGCTGAGCCGGCTGAGCGCGCTGCGGTACGGAAACACACTGAAGACGCCGCCCGTGTGGACGAAGCAGACGCGCCGGCCGAGCGCCTTCGGATCGCGCCGGAGCGTGTCGAGCACGCCGGCGAACGCCTTGGCGGTGTAGACGGGATCGAGGATCACGCCTTCGAGACGCGCCAGCCGCATGACCATCTCGAAGTCCTCGCGACGAATCTCGGCGCGGCCCGCGCCCTGGTAGCCGTCGAGGATGCGCACCTCGCGCGGCGGATTGACCGGCAAACCATACCGCTGCCGCGCGCGCTCGATCACATCGACGACGTAGCTGCGGACGCGCGGGCCCTCCCACGCGATGGGCACGCTGACGATGTCGGCTCGCAGGCCGGCGATCTGCTTGGCCATCAGCAGCCCGGCCTGGCTACCGCCGCTGAAGGCCGTGATGACGACGGTGTCGAAGCTGGGGGCGCCGTGGCGCACCTGCTCGGCCAGCTCCTGGCCGCACGCCAGATAGCCGAGGGCGCCGACGACGGTGGCGCCGCTTTCCGGGATGACGTATGGCACATGGCCGCGGGCGCGCTCCCGCGCCGCCAAATCTTGGAGGACCTCGTCGATCTTCGCCCATTCGGCGTTCGTGCAGTAACGGATGTCCGCGCCGAGCATGCGATCGAGCAGCAGGTTGCCGTCGTACTCGGCGGGCCGCTCTCCCTTCAGCGCGAGCACCGACCGGAGGCCGAGGCGCGCGGCCACGGCGGCCACGCAACGACAGCAGTTGGACTGCAGCGTGCCGCACGTGATCAGCGTGTCGGCGTTCTGCACGAGAGCTTCGCCGATCAGAAACTCGAGCTTGCGGATCTTGTTGCCGGTCTCGAGCAGCCCGGTCAGGTCGTCGCGCGTCACCCACATCTCGATGCCGAGCTCGGCCGAGAGTCGCTCGAGCTTCAGCAGCGGGGTGGGCGCCTGCGCCAGCTCGATCCGCGGAATGGGCGGGGCGGAGATCGCCATGTCCGCCACTATCTCAAGCGAAGAGGTCGCCTGGCAAGGAATCGGCGACGTCCGCATGGCCGAGCAGGCGCTTCAGCATGCGCGCGTTCCGTACGGGATAGTCGCGGTTGTTGTTGTTGAACGACACGTGCACCTCGTCGGCGACGTCCGCGGCCTCGTCGATCTCGGCGAGGAGCTCTCGCAGCTCGGCGTCCGTATAGAGATAGTCGTATTTCTCACGGACGGCGGGCTCCTCGCCGCGCAGCTGACGCGTCCACCCGTCCGCGTTGCGGCCGTGGAGACGGAACACGGCCACGGGAGCCGTGACCTCGGCGACGCGGGGCACCGCCCCCGCTTCCGGCGGGCCGTCGACGACGACATTGGCCACCCCGGCGGTGCGGAGCGCGTACAGCGTCTCGGCGGCGTGCTCGGGCAACCACGAGCGATGGCGGAACTCGACGGCGGGCCGAACACCGGGCAATCGACCGGGCAGCGAGGCGATGTACTCGAGCCAGGCGCGATCGAAGCGCACCCACGGCGCGAACTGGAACAGTATGTGGCCCAGCTTGCCCACCTCTGCCAGCGGCGCCACCGCCGCCCGGAACAACCGGAACGCCTCGTCGATCGCCTCCGCGGGAAATTCGCCGGCCTCGACCTCACCGCGTCGCGTGTGGCGCGCGCCCGGCGGCAGCAAACGCTCGATGGCGGCCGGCAGGGTCTGGGGGCGCGGATGATGGCCGGTCATCAGGGCGTACGCCTTGACGTTGAAGAGGAAGCCGGGCGGCGTGCGGACCGCCCAGCGCGAGACGGTCACGACGTCGGGGATCGCGTAATACGAGGAGTTCACCTCGACGGTGTCGAAGACCTGCGCGTAGTAACGCAGTCGCGCCTCCGCCGACATCGACTTTCGAGGATAGAAGGCGCCGCTCTCGATGAGCGCCTGGTCGGCCCACGCGCTGATGCCGACGCGAATGCGGCCGCGGCTCAGACGATCTTCTCGTACACGCCGGGCGGGATCACCCGGAACACCGGGATGGGCCTCGAGACATTCTTGAACGTACGCTCCCCGAGCGACTCGAGGACGAAGTGCGCGCGGATGCGCTCCGCCGTCGTCGGACCAACCACGATCTCGTCGCCCTGCGCGGACGCCGCCAGACGCGCCGCCACGTTGGTGGTGGGCCCGGTGGCCGTGAACGTCCAGCGCTGCGCGCTGCCGGCGCCGAGCTTGGTGGCGCCGACGAGCGCCTCGCCCGTGTTGATGCCCATGTGCAGCTGGACGGGCGGAAAGAGCCCCACGTACTCTTCGTTCAGCGCCGCCGTGCGCTGGCGGATGGCGAAGGCCGCGCGCGTGGCGTTCACGGCGCAATCGGACCCGCCGCGCTCGGCCTGGAAGATGACCATCAGACCGTCACCCGCCGTCTCGTTGATATCGCCGTGATGGGCCTGGATGATCTCGAAGTACGACGAGAAATAGGTCTGCACGAGCTGATTGAGCCGCTTCGGCTCGAGCTGTTCGGAGAGCTTCGTGTACCCCGTGATGTCGAGAAACAGCACGGAGACTTCGACGGTCTTCTTTTCGAGCTCGGTGGCGTTCGGGTTCTCGTCGAGCAGCTTCTTGACGGAGTCGGGGACGAATTTGGAGAGCTCGCCCTTGAGCTGCTCCAGCAGCGCGAGCCGCTGGCGCGATTCGGTCAAATTCTGCAGCGCCGTGGCCAGCTCGGTGTTCTTCTTCTCGAGGTCCGTGTACGCCTGGGCGAGCCGGCCGGTCATGTCATTGAAGGCGGTGCCCAGCTGGCCGAGCTCGTCGTGGCCCATGGCGGGCACGCGCGCCTGGAAATCTCCGGTGCCCACACGTCGGGCGGCCGTGGCGAGCTGGGCCACCGGCCGGAGCACGATGCGTCGCATGGCGACGGCGAGCAGGCCGCCGGCGATAAAAATCGTGAGGGCGCCGATGGCGAGCTGGCGGTTACGATGCCGGGCGACTTCGGCGAACACCGGCTCCATCGACGTCGCGACCCGTACGACGGCGCGCACTCGGTGGTCGGTGCCGTGGCAGCCCTGGCACTTCTCCTGGTTCTGGATGGGCGTGTGCAGCGTGAAGTACCGAGTGGCGCCACGCGTCTCGAGCGCTTCCTGGGTACTCAGCGTCTCGACCGCGCGCTCGAACATCGGTCCGGTCATGGCCGGCCCCGCCGGGCGCGCCATTTTGCGGATGTTGTTCAGCACGTCAGGCGCGAGCCCGGCGTTCTTGTCGACCTCCATGGCCGTACTGAGATCGGTGAACGCCTCGACGCCCGTACGGCGGTACACCGTGAACTCTTCGACCGGCGAGTTCTGACGCAACTCCTGAATGACCATGCGCGTCACGTCCGGCCGCTCCTGCAACATCGCGCCCTCGATCGAAGCCACCAGCGTGGCCGTCAGCCGTCGCGCCGCCAGCTTGTTCTGCTCGACGAGCAGGCTCGCCTCCCGCTGGATGCTGATGATCGTCGACATCCCGAACCCAACAACCAGCACGACGATGATCATCAGCTCGATCTTCACCGCCAGCCGTGACCCCAGCACCCGCCGATGCTAGCACGCACCCTCCCGGAGATGCCGGCAGGGCCGAGGGCGGGACGTTGTTCGTGAGACCCGTGCTTTAGGGCGATGCGTCGGCCTCGGCGGTAAATCGTTTGTACGTCGGCAGGCGTCCACCATTGTCGGGTGGCGTGGTCGAACGAACAACGTCGCGCCCTCGGCCCTGCCGGCATCTCATCGCGGCGACGCGAGTGCTAGAATCCGCGCGATGAACCTGGCTGTGCTCGGCGAGGAGAACGTTGCGCGCTTCGGCGAGTATGTCGCGCTGCATTTCGAGGGACGGGACATCACGAATGTCGAGCAGCAGCGGATGGCGGCGCGGGTGGCGAATGCGCTGCGGCGACTGGGAGTCGCGGTCGGTGATCGCGTCGTGGTGCTGCTGCCGAACTGTCCCGAGGTCACGCAGGCGTACGGCGGGATCTTGCGGCTGGGCGCGGTCATCGTGCCGGTGGTGTTCCTGCTCAGCGCCGACGAAGTGCGGCATATTCTCACCGACTCCGAGGCGAAGGTGGTCATCACCTCTGCGGAGCTCGTCTCGAAAGTCGAAGGCTGGCCTGGTCACGTCGTGCTCGTCGGCGGCGGTACCGGCGGTCTCGCCTGGGATGAGCTCCTCGCGCGCGAGTCCGACGACTGTCCGATCACGCCGCGTGAGGAGCATGATCTCGCCGTCATTCTGTACACGGCGGGGACGACTGGCCGGCCGAAAGGTGTCGCGCTCTCACACGGAAACCTTGCGTCGAATGCGCGCGCGGCGGCCAGTCTCTACGAGCTCGACCGCCACGCGTGGGCGCTGGCCGTGCTGCCGTTGTCACACTCGTACGGTCTCACCGTGATGAACGCCGGCAACATCCTCGGCACCAAGGCCGTGCTGCTTCGCTGGTTCACGCCCGATCGGGTGCTCGAGACCATCGAGCGCTTTCGCGTGCAGTCGATGGCGGGCGTTCCGACGATGTACGTCTATCTGTTGAACTATCCCGAGGCCCACCGCTTCGATACGTCATCGATGCGGTCGTGGGGATCCGGCGCGGCTCCGCTGCCGCTCGAGATCGTCGAGCCATTCGAGAAGAAATTCGGCGGCCGACTCATGGAAGGCTATGGCCTCACCGAGGCTTCACCGGTCGTCTCGGCTCACCGGCTCTCCGGTGTGCGGAAGCTCGGCTCGGTCGGACAACCGATTCCGGGCGTCGAAGTCGCGATCCTCGACGACGCCGACCGGGCGCTGCGCGCCGGTGACGTCGGCGAGGTATGCGTGCGCGGTCCCAACGTGATGCTCGGGTACTACCGGCTGCCCGACGAGACAGCCAAGACGCTGCGCAACGGCTGGCTGCATACCGGCGACGTCGGACGTCTGGACGATGATGGCTTCCTCTACATCGTGGAGCGGAAGAAAGACCTGATCATCCGCGGCGGCTTCAACATCTATCCGCGCGAGGTCGAAGAGGTGCTCTACGCGCATCCGAAGGTCGCCGAAGCCGCCGTCATCGGCATGCGTGACCCGCTCATGGGCGAAGATGTGCTCGCGTTTGTCGCGTTGAAACCCGGCGCCACGGAGGATGCGGACGACATCATCGCGTTCTGCCAGGCGCGACTCGCGAAATTCAAATGCCCGAAGCAGGTGAAGTTCGTCACGGCCCTGCCCAAGAGTCCGATCGGGAAGATTTTGAGGAAGGAGCTGCGCGCGCGGCAGGAGTGAGCGGGCCGGCGCTCGCCGACCCGCTCGTGATCACTCAGGCGTCGTCATCCTCGTCATCGAGAATGCGATCGGCCGCGTCGCTCACTTTCTCCTTGGCCTTGCCGAATCCCTCGCGGAGCTTACCGCCCGCGCGCTCCGCCGTACCTTCCGCCTCGAGGTCGCGGTCGTTGAGGATCTCGCCCGCCTCTTCCTTCGCGTAGCCCTTCACCTTCTCTGCCTTGCCCTTGAACTCATCACGATTCATGAGACGCCTCCATTACGAACGGTCTGCGTCGCCCGTTCGTAGCGCGGATGTGTGCAAGGCAATTGCCACTCAGTCCCGCGAGCCGCGTCGTGCCGTTCCGCCGATGATCTCTAAGCGCCGATTTTTTCAGTCGGTGCCATCTCGCGCGTCAACCGTCTGACACAGCGGGTGGTAGCCGATTGGATGGACTACAACGAAGGGTTGCACAGCGCATCGCACACTGCTAGTCTCACGTGACTTCAATCATTCATTCCTCATTTCGTTCCTCAGTAGGCGAGACAGCGACGCAAGTCGTGCATTACCGACAGGAGGAACACGCATGAGTCGTCACAGTAGAGCGCTCGCGGGACTGACGCTGGTGATCGCGGTGGGAGTCGGGGGCCTCATCCTGACACGCCAGATGATCGCCGTCGCCGGTGAGGCGGACGCAGAGCGATTGAATCGCTCGATTCTGCAGTATGTGGCGCTGAAGAACCCGCAGGCGCCCATCAAGGCCTTCCAGCGCTTCCCTGAAGTGCTTGTGGCGGAGGCGCAGAAATCCAATCTGGACCATTGTCTGGTCCTCGCGCAGGCGGAGGTCGAATCGGAGTTTCGACACGACGCCGTCGGCGCTGCCGGTGAGATCGGCATCTTCCAGGTTCTTCCGAGCACGGCGGCATTGATGGAGCCGATCGTCGGTCGCATCCGACGCGCCTCCATGACGAAGACTGGACGCGATCTCGGCGACCTCGCCGATCCCCTCATTGCCACTCGCGTCGCGATGGCGTACCTGCGCGATATCTTGTCGCGCAAGCCCAACGTGCGGGACGCGCTCACGGAGTACAACGGCGGACCCGCCGGACGACACCCGCAGTACTACCGGATGGTGATGGGCGCCTACGTGGAGATTCTCGAGCGGTCCGAGCTACGCTGCCGCTTCCGTGAGATGCCCAAGCAGACGCCGGTCCTCACCACGCTGCTCACCCGCGCGTAGCGGGTAGCTCGACTGGAAAGAACCGCCCGCGCGCGGTCGCCACGACGCGCCGGGCGCTCCACTCCTCCAGGCTTCCTTCGACGTCGACGTAGCGACCGTGATTCGCCACCAGGCGAGCGCGACCGAGTAGCGGCGTCTCCGACGGAACAGGCTTTACGTAGCGGACGGTGAGCTCACCGGTCACCGCCGGCCGCCCGGCGGCACACGCCGCGGCGCCGCCGAGCACCTCGTCGAGATACGCGGCGACGATGCCGCCGTGCACGGCGCCGGGCGGACCTTCGTACACGCGCGGGACCACGATCGGTGAGGCGACGCCGTCGTCGGTGCGGAAGCACCGCACGCGCAGACCGCTCGGATGCGCCGGTCCGCAGCCAAAGCAGCGATGGAACGCATCGTCGGCAGCCAGCGCGCCTCGCTCCTCGATAAGGCCGCTGAAGAAATCGCCAAAGGCGGTCGGCAACGCGGCGGCGGCGCGGGTGCGCGCCTCGGGACGACCCGCGCCGGCGTCGATGGCGGCCGCCAGCCGGAAATCGCGCTCGCTGAGACCGCCGGCGTCATGCGTCCACATGCTGAGCGTCACCTGGTTGTAGCGAATGTCGATGTCGGGATGATGTTGCTCGGCCTCGGCGAGCTGACTGATGCGGTTGACGAAGGCCAGCGCGCCGCGGAAATCGTCGAAGCGGTACGCGCGCGTGATCGCGCGACCGGCGCGCGTCCAGCCCGGGATGCGCGCCAGCGCCGCCGCAATGGCGTGCTCGTCCACTTACTGTCGCTCGAACTTCTGCAAGGAGCGGATCTCGCGGGGCGGTTGCTCGTGGCTCCCCTTGGCCGTCCACGACACCTCGGCCACGTAGAGATCGCCGTGCGAGTCGACCGCACAGCCGTGCGGCGCCACGAACTCGCCGGGCTTTTCCCCCGCGAACGCCCCGCCGATCCGGCCGAGGAGCTGGCCCTTGATGCTGAGGATGCTGACGCGCGCGCCGAGATTCGGCACGTCCTCGTTGACGGGGAGGTGCGAAGGCAGCTCGCCGACGAAGAAGATGTCGCCCAGCCGCGCATCGGCGGCCAGGCCACATGGCCGATGCAGGTTGTTCCACTGCGCGAGGTACTTGCCGTTTGCATCGAAGATCTGCACGCGATGGTTCTCGCGGTCGGCGACGTAGACGAGCCCGGCCGCGTCGGTCGCGATGTTGTGCGGCAGGTTGAAGCATCCGGGGTCCGTGCCGGGCTCGCCCCACGACATCAGATGGCGCCCCTTGGGATCGTACTTGTGCACGCGGGAGTTGCCGTAACCGTCCGAGATGTAGACGTCGCCCGTCTTCGGCGAGATCGCCACGTGCGTCGGCCGGTTGAATGGCTTGCCTCCCTGCAGCGTCGACGGGGTGTCCGGATCGCCAATCGTCAGCAAGCACTTCCCGTCGAGCGTGAACTGCCGAATGGTGTGATGCAGATCGTCGGTCAGCCACAGCGTCCCGTCCGGCCCGACGGTGATCCCGTGTGCCCGGCGAAACAGCCCCTCGCCCCATGTGCGCTTGAAGCGCCCGGCGCGGTCGAAGACGATCACCGGGTGCTTACCGCGGTTGAAGACGTAGACGTCGTCGTTGGACGCCACGGCAACGCTCGTCGCTTCCACGAAGCTCATGCCGTCGGGCAGCGCTCCCCATGTCTCGACCGGCTTGTAGTTCATCCGATGCTCCTTCGCGAGGACTGAACGGCACGACTATCCTGCCACAGCGGGCCATGATTCCACCCTTCGGCGGCCGATGACCGTATAACCGGGTGTATGGACGAGCGCGCGTTCGCCCGGCTCGCCGAGGAATACGCCGGCCGCCTGTACGCCGTCGCGTACCGGATGCTGGGCCACCGCGCCGATGCCGAGGACGCCGTGCAGCGCGCCCTGACGAAGTGCTTCGCGGCGCGGGCGAGATATTCGCCGCGCTGGGCGGTATCGACCTGGCTCTACCGGGCGCTGTCGAACGTCTGCATCGACGAGCTGCGAAGGCGCCGGCCGACGGCGGAGGTCGCGGATACCGACGCCACGGCGGCGCCGCGCGGCACCGACCGTCTCGAGCTCGTGCGGGCTCTCGAGACGGTGCCGCGCGAGGCGCGGCTGCTGCTGGCGCTCCACTATGTCGACGGCCTGTCCTACCAGGAGCTCGCCGCCGTGCGCGGCATCTCGGTGAACACGGTGAAGAGCCAGCTCGCGCGCGGTAAGGCCATCATGAGGCGCGCGCTCGAGGATTGAAGGAGGACACGATGGACAGAGTGAATCGCCAGCTCAAGGAGTTCTTCGCGCCGGCGGCGCCGCCGCGTCTGGCGCGTCGCCTCATCCGGCGCCTGGCGCCAGCGCCCGACCTGACGGAGCTCACCGCTCGTTTCGCCATCGAGGCCGGCGACCGCGGCGTCCGACGCCTCGCGTACGGGCGCGGGCGCGACGTGGCGACCGGCGGCGGCCGCCGCCACGTCGAACGGGCGCGCGAGGAGCTACACGAGTACCTCGCCGGCCAGCGGACATTCTTCACGGTGCCGATCGATCTCGAGGTGCCGCCGTTCCAGGCCAAGGTGCTCGCCGCCGCCGACCGCGTGCCGTTCGGCGAGGTGACGTCGTACAGCGATCTCGCGCGACGGATCGGCCATCCGCGCGCGGCGCGCGCCGTCGGCAACGCGCTCGGCGCCAATCCCGTGCCGATCTTCCTGCCGTGCCACCGCATCGTGCGTGGCGACGGCACCTGGGGCCACTACGCGTTCGGCGCCGCGCTCAAGACCCGGCTGCTCGCGCTGGAGCGCGCGACACCGGCGCTCGTCGGCTCGGCCACCACGCGGATCGTGTGCCGCCACGGCTGCCCGTACGAGCAGCGCATCGCCGAGGCGAACCGGATCGTATTCGCCTCCGTGGCCGACGCCATGGACGTCGGCTATCGCGCGTGTCGGCACTGCCGGCCGGCGGCGTGACGATGGTAGTATCCGCGCCATGACGCGCACCGCGGTCAGCGTGCTCCTCGTGGCGGTCGTGATCGGCGTGACCGGTCCGGCGGCGGCGCAGTTGCCGATCTTCGATGCGCATATCCATTACAGCCGTCCCGACTGGGACGTCTACACCCCGGAGCGCGCGCTGTCGATCCTCGCCCAGGCCGGCGTGCGCCGCGCAATCGTGTCGAGCACGCCCGATGACGGAACGGTGAGGCTCTACGACAGAGCGCCGGCCGGCATCGTGCCGTTCCTCCGCCCGTACCGCACGCGCGACGACATGAGCTCCTGGACGCGTGATGCGGCCGTGGCCGCCTACGTGGAGGAGCGGCTCAAGCGCGGCATCTACCGTGGCATCGGCGAATCGCATTTCGGCGCCGACGACGTCACCGCGCCCACGCTGCGCCGCATCGCCGAGCTGGCCGCGACGCAGAAGCTGTTCCTCCAGTGCCACGTCGACGAGACGACCGTCGAGAAGATGCTGACCACCTATCCGGACGTCCGCATCCTGTGGGCGCACGCCGGAATGTCGTCGACGGCAGCGACGGTCGGCCGTCTTGTCGATCGATATCCGATGCTCTGGGTCGAGCTCGCGCTGCGGACCGACGTGGCGCCCGGTGGCACGCTGGCTTCCGAATGGCGCGCGCTGTTCGTGCGAAAGCCCGATCGCTTCCTGGTCGGCACCGACACGTGGGTGACATCGCGCTGGGAGGCCGTGCGCGGCGCGACGGCCGCCGTCCAGCAATGGCTGCAGCAGCTGCCGGGCGACGTGGCCGAGCAGATCGCCTACAAGAACGGCGACCGGCTGTTCCCGCCGCCGTGACCGTCGCCGCCGATCACACCTGGAGATTGGCCAGTAGTTTCAGATCGGAGTCATAACGAAGTCGCGCGCGCGCATCGGCGGGATCGCTCCACAAGACCTCGTCGACCTCGTGATCGTGCTCGCCGACCTTCTCGAGCGGTCGCATCAGGTACCAGCGCACGGTCTTGCGGATCCGCTGTCCGCTTCGCTGAAACCAGTAGGTCACGGCCGTCAGCTCGCGGACAACCTCGCACCGCCAGCCGGTTTCTTCGCGCACCTCACGCACGGCCGCATCGGCGCTCGACTCACCGGGATTGAGCGCGCCCTTCGGCAACGTCCACACCGGCTGATTGCGCAGATCGCGGGCGCGGATGAGCAGGATGCGTCCCGCCTCGTCGACGACGAGGCCGCCGGCCGAGAACTGCAACAGCGGGCGCGCGCGCGAAGGCGGAGCCATGCCTCATAGTAGACTCATTCGATGCCGGTGGAAGACGTCGGCGCGCCGCTCACGTGAGCGAGTCGCTGCGGGACCACTTTCCCGCCGGCGCCACGCCGCGAGCCGAGCAGGCACGTCTGCTCGAGCAGCTCGCCGACGCGCTTGCGGAGGCGGAGCAGGATGAGAGGGCGCCGCACGTGCTCGCCGTCGAGGCGCCGCCCGGCATCGGCAAGAGCCACCTCGCCATGACGCTCGCCCGCTGGAGCGGCGATGCCTATCTGCTGACGTCACAGAAGATCCTGCAGGATCAGTACGAGCGTGAGTTCGGCGACCAGCTGCAGCTCATCAAAGGTCGCGACAACTATCTCTGCGAGCGCTATCCGGATCGTTCGGTGCCGACATCGCTGGGCATGTGCCGGCGGCCACGCGGACCGCTCTGCCAGTGCCCGTACGCACGCGCCAAGGCCGCGGCGCTGGCGGGACCGATCTTCTGCACGAACACATGGTACTTCGCGACGCTGCGTCACTGGCACGCCGAGCAGCTGCGCCGGCGCCGTCTGCTCGTCATCGACGAGGCGCACAACCTCGAGGCGCACCTCGTCAACGTCTACACGGTGCAATTCACGGCAGCGGAGATGAAGGATTGGTTCGGGGCGCCGCTGCCGCATCTGGCCAGCGCCGACGACTATCGCGACATCCTCGGCGGCCACGCGGACCGCCTACGCGAGGACCTGCGCGCCGTCGTGGACGAGCTCGATGCGCTGCGACCACCGGACGTGGAGGCGGACGTCTTCTTGCAGATGCCGCCGTCGCGCGAGGAGCTCGCCCTCCTCGAGCGCCGCGACGCTCTCGAAGCAGCGGGGACGCGCCTTCGGTTTTTCGTCGACGACACCGAGACCGAATGGGTCGTGCGGTATCCCACCGACCTCGGCGCGACGTTCGAGCTCGTACCGCTCTCGGTCACCGGATACACGCGCGATCTCTTGACCGGATCTGCGGAGCTGGTCGTCCTGTCATCGGCCTATCTCGGTCCCGCGGCGGCGCTCGCGGACTCGCTGGGACTTGCCGCCGGCGGCGTCCGTCGCTTCACCAGCCCGTCGCCGTTCCCGCTCGACCAGCGTCCCATCGTCTACCGTCCCGTGGCCGCCCTGTCGCGCGCGCGCCAGGCCGAGCAGGAGCCGTCGCTGTTCGCCGAGGTCGCGGGCATCCTCGACCTGCACCCGCGCGACAAGGGGCTCGTGCACGTGGCGTCGTACGCGGTGGCGCGCCGCCTGCTGGCCGAGCTCGGTCGCGTGGCGCCGGCGGCCGCACGCCGGCTGATCTTCGTCGAGTCCTCGGAAACCAAGACGCGTGCGCTGGAGCGGCACCGCACGTCTCCGTCGCCCACCGTCCTGCTTTCGCCCTCGCTACGAGAAGGGGTCGATCTGCCGGACGACTTCTTGCGCTTTCAGATCGTCACCAAGATGCCGTATGGTGACCTCGGCGATCCCTGGACGGCGGCGCGCTGCGGGCGGGATCCCCGCTGGTATGCGCTCGAGACGGCAAAGGCGCTGGTGCAGGCCTACGGGCGCTCGTGCCGGCACACGGAGGACTTCGGCGTGACGTACATCCTCGACGCGCAGTTCGTGCGGTTCCTGCAACACTACCGCCCGCTGCTGCCCGAGTGGTTCCTCGACGCCGCGCACGCCGCGCTGCGCGTCACACCGGATTGGTAGCGCCTAGCTCTTTTGCGCCGCCGAACGCCCGGCGATCCGGCCGAACACGGAGCCGGCCATGAGCCCCGCGCCGCCCGGATAATTTTGATAGAAGAGCCCGCCCACGAGCTCGCCGGCGGCGAACAGCCCGGGAATCGGGCGCTGCTCCAGATCGACGACCTGCCCCTCCGCCGTGATCCGTAGGCCGCCGAAGGTGAACGTGATGCCGGTCGTCACCGCGAAGCCGACGTACGGCGGTGTGTCGAGCGGCTGCGCCCAGTTGCTCTTCGGCGGCGTGATCCCGCGGGTGCCCTTGCCGTCCTTGATCGCGGGATTGAACGGGCCGGGCTGCACGGCCGCATTGAACCGCGTGACGGTGTCGACGAAGCCCGCCACGTCGATCTCGAGCTTCTTCGCCAGCCCCTCGAGCGTCATGTCCTCGGCCTTGGTCACCTCGCGGATGCGGTACTCCTCGCGCAGCATGTCGAGCACCTTCTGATCGAAGATCTGAAAGGCGGCCCGCCGTGGCTGCTCGATGACGGCCCGACCATACTTCACGTACGTGTAGTTGCGAAAGTCCGCGCCCTCGTCGACGAAGCGCTGGCCGCGGATGTTCACGATGATGCCAAGCGGATAGCTGTGCTTCTGAAAATTGTCGCCGACCTTCCGGTCGCCGTGCCAGGGAGCGTTGTAGTCCCACTGCACGGAGTGACAGCCGCTCCAGTGGCCCCAGGGCTGCGCGCCGATCTCGAGCGCCATGCGAAGTCCGTCGCCCGTGTTGAACGGCGTCCCGCGCACGCGGGCGAGGTCCCAGTTGGCGCCAAGGTAGCGCGTGCGCATCTCGGGATTCGCCTCGAAGCCCCCCGACGCAAGGACCACCGCGCGCGCCTCCAGCGTCTCCGTGCCGGTGGGCGTGCGAACGATCACGCCGGTGACGCGACCACGGTCATCGGTCACCAGACGGAGCGCCTTCGTCTCGAATCGGACCTCGACGCCCGCCTTGGCCGCCGAGGCGTACTCCATCTCGATGAGACCGGGCCCGCCACCGACGGCTTCGAGCACGAGGCCACCCCAGAAACGGAACTTGCCGCCCACCTTGTACGCCTGGCGTCCGAACATCGGGATCCAGCGGACGCCGCGCTCCCGCATCCAGCGCACCGTCGATTGTGACTCGCGGACGAGCGTCAGCGCCATGTCGGGATCGGCGAGCTCCTCGGTGACTCGCATGAGGTCGTCGTAGTACGCGTCCTCGGTGTAGGGATCGACCTCCATGGCGGCGGCTTCTTCGTCCGACATGTCGCCGACGATCGATCGCAGCTCGTCGAACGCCTTGAAGGCGAAGCGAAAGCCACCGGCGGTGAAGAAACCGTTGCCGCCGCGCCACGCCTCCGGCGCTTTCTCGACGACGAGCGTGCGGGCGCCGGCTTCCCGCGCGGACAACGCCGCGCACATGGCGGCGTTGCCGCCGCCGACCACCACGACGTCCCAGCCCGTCACGAGTGAATGATCTCGGCGATCTGCACCTGCGGGGTGATGTCGGTGAAGTTCGGGACGTCGGCGAAGAGCTCCTTGCCGTGTGGCTTCATGGCGTTCTGGAAATCGCTGACGGAGTCGAAGTACAGGTGGGCGACGGCAGTGTACGGCACCGGCGCGCCGGGCGCGCCGCCGGCCACGCCCTTGTCGACCTCGAAGCGCCGCAGCCCGGCGCCGCCGATCCGGTTCTTCACGAGCGCCATGTGCTTGTTGACGTAGTAGTCAAAATCGAATTTCTTGCCTTCGCCGCTCGGGTACATCACAGACACGCGGATCATCGGCGCCTCCTCGACGCGTTGGTGCAGCGTAACGTATGCGGCGTGGCCGGGGCTGTCAACCGCTCCGCGGCGCGCGGCGGGCGTCGCTCAGCATCGCGATCAGCGTCGTGCGACTCTGCTCGGCGCTGCGCACCTCGGCCGGAAAGGCGATGCGCACGCTCGAGAGCCGCTCGCCCTGACGCAGGCGGAGCTTGAAACCAAGCCGATCGACGGCGACCATCGTCGCCTCGTCGGCCACTTCGCCCGCGAAGTGACGCGCATACTCGATCAGCGCATCGGCGTGGTCGCGATTCATATGCTCGATGATGCCGGGGGCAGCGTCCGCGAGCGGGTCGGGACGCGCGGCGCGGTAGTCATCGGCGGTGACCCAGTCCATCGCCGCAAAGCCGCCGACGAAATAGAGATCGCTGACCGTGAGACGCCACAGCGAGAAGTCCTCGAAGTCGACCCAGTACCGAGCGCGCTCGTGCCGCGCGAGATACGCGGCGCGAGCGGATTCCGTCTCGCTGCTGGCGAGCCGTCGCGCCTCGCCCATGAGCGTCAATCGGCCCGCCGCGAGCGGATCACCAGTCCAGCCGGGCTGGGCGATCAGGAGGCTCGCGCGACCGTCGGCTTCGAGATTCTGCGTGTGCATCGCCATGGCGCTGATCAGAAAGAGGGGCGCCCCGTCGGCATCGAGCGCATACGGCATCACGGAGGCGAACGGGTGACCCGGATGGCGTCGCGACAGCGTGGCGAGGCTGCCGGTCCGTCCCCGATAGGCCAGCGTGCGAGCGCGCTCGGCAAACGTCGGCTCGGCGACGACGGGCGCGTCGGCCGCGCGCGGCGGACCCGCGTGACGATTCATGCCGCGAAGCTTACTCCCGCGTGGCCGTGAACGGACAGATCTGGCTGTACGCGCAGTAGCGACAGGCCTGACGGGACGGCGTCGCATCGAAGCGTCGTGCGCGAATGCCGTCGGCGGCCGCGCGCACGGCGCTGACGGCCTCCTCGGCGTCAGCGTCCGTCGGCGTGTGGCCGCCCGTCACGTGCGATTCGATGAAGCGCAGCTCCACGCGCTGCGGCAGGCGCCCCGTCATCTCACGCCACGCGAGAGCATACATCTTCAGCTGCAGGCTCGTGGCCACCCGGCGGTCAGCGTCACGCTGCTTCGTGATCTCGCTGGTCTTGTAGTCGATGATGGTCGCGCCCAGCAGGTCCTCGTCGACACGATCGAACCGACCTCGCACGCGATTGGCGCCGACGCTGAAGGCGAAATCCTTCTCGATGTGCGTGGGCTTGATGCCGGCGGCCTCCTCCTGGTGCCAGAAGCGCGTGAGCGCCTCGCGGCCGGCCAGCTTCCGAGCCTCCTGGTGCTCCCACGTGAGGAATCCCTGATTGAGCCATTTCCTGTCGTACTCGGCGAGCAGATCCTCGAGCGAGGTGTAGTTACCCTCGACGCGGCGCTTGAGATAGAACTCGACGACGGCGTGGATCGTGCTGCCGTACACGACGGTGTGGTGGCGAAGGATCGGCACGCGTAGCAGATGCACGTAGCGATATTTGAGCGGACACGTCTGGTAGTCGTCGACCTGCTTGTGGCTGATCAGGAGCTCCTCGTCGGCGGCCATCGGCGCCAGCGTGTCGTCCACCGCCACCGGCGGCGGTGCGAATCCCTCGAGCTCCTCCACCGCCCTGGCCTTGAACGGCCGCGCCGCATCCTTGGAGAGATCGAGGGCCTCGAGCACGAACTGACTCACCTTCCGCTCGCGGGCGCCGCCATAGTCGCGCGCGCTGGTCAAGAAGAGCTCGCGCCGCGCCCGGGTCATGCCCACATAGAAGAGCCGCCGCTCCTCCTGCGCATGAAAATCCCCGGCGGGCAGCAGGTCCTTGACCAGCTCTACCGGCAGCTCGAGAGCGTCGCGGCGCTTGGGTGTGGGAAAGCGTCCCTGCACGAGATGCACGAGAAACACGACGGGGAACTCGAGCCCCTTGGCCTTGTGCACGGTCAGCACGCGCACCGCCGGGGTCTCCACGTCCGCCTCCGCCACCGCCGGGTCCTCGCCGGCGTCGATGAGCGCGTCGAGGTGCTTCACGAATTCCCGGATGTTGTCGTATTTGAGCGCCTTCGACGCATCGAGGATGCGGCGGAAGAACTTGGAGATGTTCTGTACCTCCGCCTCGTCGCGTGCGGTCGCCGCCTTTGACATCCGAGCCAGCCAGCCGGAGTCGACGAGAAACTGGTAGAGCAACTCCCCGGTCGGCATCTCGCGCCCGAGCTCCATGTACCGGACGAGATCGGCCACGAGGTGGCGAATGGCGGGCCGCGCCTCCTCGCTCAGCTCGCCGGAGAGCTCGGGAATGGTCTCTGATTCTTTTAGGACGTCGAAGAGCCACCGATGCTTCCGATCCGCGTGAGTGGCGCAGCGCGTGAGATCCACGATCGGCACGCCGTACAGATCGGACGAGGCGAGATAGTGGAGGCTGACCGAGTCGTCGGGGTGCGCGACCGCGCGCAAGAAGGCGAGCAAGAGCCGCACCTCGGGACGTCCGTAGAGGCCCGCATTGCCCGAGAAGGTCCACGGGATCGCACGCAAGTTCAGCGCGCGCAGGAAGGGATCCGCATCGTCGTTCGACCGCACGAGGATCGCCACGTCGTTCGGCTTCCACTGCCCCTGCTCGATGCGCTCACGGATGGTGGCCGCCACCTGGTCGGCTTCCTGGGTGGCCGTCTCGAAGTGCCAGTGGTGCGGCTCCGGTCCGGCTGGCTCGCGCACCGCCACCAGGTGCTTCACGATTCCGCTCTTCACCTCCAGACGGTCGGGATTGTTGTGCTGAATGAGCCGATAGGCCGCATCGAGGATCGCCTGATGGGAGCGAAAGTTCTCGGTAAGCACGATCTGGCGGGCGTCGGCGTAGTGGTCGAGGAACCCGAGCACGTTCGAGATCGCCGCCCCCCGCCACTTGTAGATACTTTGATCGTCGTCGGCCACGACCGCCACGTTCCGGTGGCGCGCGGCCAGCAGCTTCACGAGCTCGAACTGCGCATAGTTGGTGTCCTGGAATTCGTCGACGAGGACGTATTTGAACCGCCGCTGGTAAAACGAGAGCACGTGCCTCCGCAGACGCAGCAGCCGCAGAGCGAGGACGATCTGGTCGCCGAAATCGATGTGGCCCTCGCGCAACATGAGCGCTTGATAGGCGGCGTAGACGGCCGCCAGCTCCGCCTGCGCGTCCGCCCGGTCGGCGCTGTCGTCCGCGTCAGGCGTCGCCGCCGCCGCCTCGCGGAGCCGTGCTGCACACGCGATGTAATCATCGGGCGAGATGTCCTCGTCCTTGCAGCGACTGACCAGGGTGATGATCGCCTGCAAGTGCCGAGTGGGATCGCCGAGCGGCCGATATCGCGCGAGCGGTAATTCGAACAGCCTGTCGCGCAGAAAGATCACCTGCTCTGCGCGGCTCAATACCTTGAAGTCGTTGCGCAGCCCGAGCTCGAGCGAGTGGCCGCGCAGGAGCGAGTCGCCGAAGGCGTGGAAGGTTGCGATCTCGACGTCCGCGTAGCCATACGGCACCAGCTCGTCGATCCGCGCTTCCATCTCGGCCGCCGCCTTGTCGGTGAAGGTCAGCGCCAGGATCTCTTCGGGCCGCGCCTTGCCCTGGGCGATCAGATGGGCAATTCGCCGGGTGATGACGGTCGTCTTCCCCGTCCCGGCACCGGCGACGATCAGCAACGGCCCCGTATCGTGGGTAACGGCCTCGCGCTGTCCCCGATTCAGGCCATCAAGAATCCCCCCCACCATGCCGGATGACTATAGCAGGGTCATTTGGGAGCAGGGTCATTTGGGCCGGATCACGACGAGGCGCCTCTTTGGCCGACTCTCAGCCAGCAAGTCGGTCGATTCTCGCTCCTTCAATATGCGCCTAAGTCCGCCTGATATTTGCTGTTCTATACATGAAGGCACGGGCTAGAATGCTCGATACTGACGATGACTCTACCCAAAGGTTCGAACGGTTCTATCTTCATTGGTCGGCGACCTCGATTTAGACATGCCTAGGAGAGTTCCGCTGCGATGAATCGGCGACGTGAAGTCGTGATTACAGGTCTTGGCGTTGTTGCGCCGAATGGTATTGGCAAGGACGTCTTCTGGGCGAATCTCGCCGCCGGCAAGTCCGCTATTGGCCCAATTTCACACTTTGATGCATCCGTTTTCCCGTGTGGAGTCGCCGCCGAAATTACGAATTTCCAAGCGGACGCGTTCATGTTACCGGCGCGCGCCAAGCATCGCGGACGGTTCTCCCAACTGGCAGTCGCCGCAGCGAAACTTGCGTTAAAGGATGCCCTCTTAGACGTCGCCGACTTTAAAAAGCTCAATGGCGAGCGCCTGCGGATTGCCATCGGAACTTCGATGGGCGGTGCAGGCGATATCGGCGAAGAAATGCGACTCGGCTTCGCGAAGAACGGGTTCAAGGGCATCCCGGTCGTAAGCGCGATCGAGTTTGCCTCACACGCGGCTGTCGGCCATGTCTCCGTTGAACTTGGCATTCAAGGTCAGGCGTTAACGCTGGGCTCCGCGTGCACGACCGGGTTGGATGCAGTCGACTGGGCTGCGTCTCAGATCGCTGACGGATATGCTGATTTGGCCCTCGCAGGCGCGACCGACGCGCCTCTCGCTGAATTAGCATATGCGACGCTTTCGGCACTTGGAATCTTCGCATCAGATGGCGTTTCGCGACCGTATGACCTGAATCGTACCGGTATGGTGCTTGGTGAAGGCGCAGCAATACTAGTTCTCGAGGACGCGGACCGCGCGCGAGCGCGCGGCGCGCCGCTCTATGCGAGTGTCTTGGCCGCGGGGCACGGCAACGAGGGTGGCTACGGTCGGCGAACAGACACCGCAGAAAAAGCGCTGTCGAATGCGATACGAACCGCGCTCGTGAGAGCAAAGTTGAACCCGGCCGACATCGATTACATCAGCGCTCATGGCAACGGAATGCCGGATTACGATCTCGTCGAAACGCGCGCATTCAAAGAAGCGTTCGGTGGAATTGCCTACAGTATTCCCGTGAGCTCGATCAAATCAATGATTGGGCATGCGAT
>DASTCJ010000111.1:0-3091 GCA_035605575.1 Candidatus Methylomirabilota bacterium | reverse complement strand
CCTCGCTGTACGACATGGCGCCACGGAGTGGTCGCAGGCGCGGCGCTTTGCCGGCTCGCGCGACATCCCGCTCATCGCCCAGGGGCGGCTGCAGGCCGAGGCGGTGGCGCAGGCGCTCGGTGAGACGGTGACGGCCGCCGTGTACACGAGTCCGCTCGAGCGCGCTCGAATGTCGGCCGACGTGATCGCCAAGCGGCATCGCCTCGACCCGGTCATCGAGCCCGCGTTCCGAGAAATGGCGTTCGGCGTCTGGGAGGGCCTGACCCGCGAGGAAGTGGCGACGCGGTTTCCCGCCGAATTCACCGCATGGGCCAGCTCGCCCGATCGCGTCACGCCGCCGGACGGAGAGTCGCTCGGCGCGGTCGACTCGCGCGTACGCGCCGCGCTCGGCGCGCTCGTGGAGCGGCATCGCGGCCAGACGGCGATCCTGGTCTCCCACGCGATCGTCCTGCGGCTGATCGTGCTCGCCGCGCTCGGCCTTGGCCCCGAGCGGCTCTGGTCCGTCGACGCCTCGCCGGCGGGGATCACGGAGATCGAGTACCAGGGCGACTGGGCCACCGTGCACCGCATGAACACGCTCACGCACCTCGATGGGCTGCGGGAGGACGGCGCGTGAAGCCCGTGCACGCACAGTTGCCGAAGGGCGCGCGCATCTACCTGCCGGACGAGGCGGCGCGCAAGCGATACGTGGAGACACGGCTGTTCGAGGTGTTCCGGCGGTGGGGCTACCGGGAAGTGGTCACGCCCACGTTCGAGTTCTCCGAGGTGCTCTCGGTGGGCACCGATGTCGGCGTTCAAGAGTCCATGTTCAAGTTCGTCGACCGGGAGACGGGCCGCATGCTGGCGCTGCGCGCGGATATCACGCCGCAGATCGCGCGCGTGGTGGCCACGCGGCTCCGCGACGAGCCGAAGCCCGTGCGCCTCGCCTACATCACCAACGTGTTTCGCTACGACGAGCCGCGCGTGTCGCACTACCGGGAGTTCTACCAGGCGGGCGTGGAGCTGATCGGCCTCGAGAAGCCCGAAGCCGAGGTGGAGATCATCGCGATGGCCATCGAGGGCCTGCGCGCGCTGGGGCTCGACCGGTTCCAGATCGACCTGGGGCATCCCGATTTCTTCCGCGGGCTGCTCGAGGAAATCACGCCGGACAGCGGCACGCGGCGCGAGATCCGGGAGGCGCTGGCGCGCAAGGATTCCTCGACGCTGGCGCGCCTGGTGGCGGAGCTGGCGCCGCCGTCCGACCTGGCCGAGGCGTTGCTGGCGCTCCCGATGCTGTTCGGACGCGAGATCGTGCTCGAGCGGGCGGCGAAGTACGCGCGCACGGATCGCGCGCGGCGCGCGCTGGCAAATCTGACCGAAGTGTACCGGCTGCTGAAGATCTACGGGCTCGCGGAGTCCGTGCTGCTCGATCTCGGCGAGGTGCGCGGTTTCGACTATTACTCCGGCCTCTACTTCGAGGCCTACATCGCCGGCTTCGGCGCCTCCATCGCAGGCGGCGGGCGCTACGACGACATGCTGGCGCGCTTCGGTTACGACTGCCCGGCGGTGGGGTTCGCCTTCGACGTGGCGCGCGCGCTCGCCATCATGGAGACACAGCGCGTGACGGTGGAGCTGCCGGGCCCGGACTTCTTCATCATCGACTTCACGCGCGAGAAGACGGCGGCGCTGTCGCTGGCGCGGCGGCTGCGTGATCTGGGCGCGTCCGTCGCCCGCGACATCATCAGCCGGGGGCTCGAGGAGTCGATCGAGTACGCGCGGGCGCAGCGCGTGCGCCATGTGCTCGTCGTCGGCAGCCCGCGCTCGGAGGCGGGCGAGCTGCTCGTGCTCGACCTGAAGCAGGGCGGGGAACGCAAGCTGCCGGTCGCGGACGCTCTCGCGGAGCCGGTGAAGTACTTCGAGGAGCTGGGAGGACAGCGGGATGCCTAACATCGTGGTGATCGGGGCGCAGTGGGGTGACGAAGGCAAGGGTAAGGTGGTCGACGTCATCACGCCGCACGTCAACGTCGTGGTGCGCTTCCAGGGCGGCAACAACGCGGGTCACACCGTGGTCGTCGGCCGTGAGAAGTACGTCCTCCACACGATTCCGTCAGGCATCCTGCACAATGGCTGCCGCTGCGTCATCGGCTGCGGCGTCGTCATCGATCCCGGCTCGCTCATCGAGGAGATGGAATCGCTCGTGCAGCGCGGCGTGACGCTCGACGGCAACCTCTACATCTCGAAGAACGCGCACCTGATCATGCCGTACCATCCGGCGCTCGATCGCGCATCGGAAGCCAAGCTCGGCGCGCGCCGGATCGGGACCACGGGCAAAGGCGTCGGCCCCGCCTACGTCGATAAGGCGGCGCGAGTCGGCATCCGCATGGCGGACCTGCTCGACGAGCGCCTGTTCCGCGAGAAGCTCGAGTTCAACCTGGCGCAGAAGAACCGGCTGCTGCGCGAGATCTACGATGCGCAGACGTTCACGGTCGACGAGATCCTGAACCAGTACCTGCGGTACGCGGGCTGGCTGGCGCCCTACATCACCGACACCGCGCTGCTCCTGCACCGCTGGATCGACAGCGGCTACTCGGTGCTCTTCGAGGGTGCGCAGGCGACGATGCTCGACATCGATCACGGCACGTATCCGTACATCACGTCGTCGTCGACCACGGCCGGCGGCGCGGCCACGGGCACCGGCGTGCCGCCGACGAAGATCCACGGCGTGCTCGGCGTGGCCCAGGCGTACTCCACGCGCGTCGGAGGTGGGCCGTTCCCCACCGAGATGAGCGGCAAGCTCGCGGAGACGATCCGCGCGCGCGGCAATGAGTACGGCGCCACCACGGGGCGCCCGCGTCGCTGCGGCTGGTTCGACGGCGTGGTCGCGCGGTACGCGGTGCGTATCAACGGCTTCGACACGGTTGCCCTCACCAAGCTCGACGTGCTGGACCAGTGCGAGACGGTGAAGGTGTGCACGGGCTATCGCTATCGCGGCGACATCATCACGGAGCTTCCGGAGGAGCAGACGGCCATGGCCGCCGTCGAGCCGGTCTACGAGGAGATCTCGGGCTGGATGAGCTCCACCGTCGGCGCCAAGAACGAGGTCGATCTGCCG
>DASTCJ010000073.1:0-39605 GCA_035605575.1 Candidatus Methylomirabilota bacterium | reverse complement strand
CGAGGGTCGACCACGGCGAGGGAAATGCGAAGCTGATCGGCACGCGGGCCGCCCATTCCCAGAGCAACAGGAACGCCGCGATCGACGCCAGGCGCAGGGCGGCGACCACGATCTAGCGCCGGCCGACGTCTTTCAGCACCGCCTCGAGGGGTGCCGTGTCGAAGAACTGCTCGGGCTTCCACTTGCCGGGCGGCCCCGTGAGGTTGCCGGTCGCCACCTGGAACCCGAGGTTCTCGGCGGCGCCGGGTCCCTTCATCCGGTCGAGACCGCCGTTCAGGTCGAAGATCTTCACCAGCGCGCGCAGCTGCGTCTCGAGCTTGGCGTCGTCCAGCTCCTTCAGCGCGTCGCCGCGGTTGCTCAGCCAGAACTTCGGGTCCTTCGCCCCCTCGCGGTACGACTGCACGAGCCGCCGCACGAGCTTCTGCACGACCTCGGGCCGCTTCGCGGCGAAGTCGTTGTTGACGACCAGCGAGCTCGACGACACCGGCCTGTCGGTGAAATCGACCAGCACGTGAAATTTTCCGGGCGCCCGGTCGTTCACGACCTGCGCCGCCGAGAGATCGAAGGCGGCGGCGTCGACGGCACCACGCAGCAGCGCCTCGGCCCGCGCCGGCGAGCCCTCCGGAATGAAGACCACGTTCGGCTGCACGCCGGGCTGGCTCTTCAAGTAGAACTCCAGCAGCGATTGCACGGTCGCCTTCGGCGAGTGCGAGGCGAGCCGGACGCCGTTCAGCGCCTTCACGTCGGCGATCTGCTTCTTCGCCATGACCACGAACTCCGGGCGCGAGAGCTCCATCACCGCCCGCACCGGCGCGTTCTTCTCGATGGCCGGATAGAAGGGCGCGAAGCCGGTGGCGACCTGGCCCTGGCCTTCGATGACGGCGAGCATCACCGCTTCCGGCGAGCGGAGGTCCTTCACGGTCACCTTGATGCCGTCCTCACGCTCCAGCAGGCGCAGGCCCACCAGCATCGGCACGTTGACGACCCGCGTGACGGTGGTCAGCAGCGTCAGCTCCTCGGCGGCCGCGACCGGGCGCAGGGCGCCGGCGCCGAGCGCCAGCGCGATCAACAACAAGGACACACGTCGCGGAATCATGTCAGCTCCTCCGCGCGGCCGCGAGGGCGGCCGCGACGATGTTCTTGTAGCCGGTGCAGCGGCACAGGTTGCCGGAGATCGCCTCGCGGACCTGGGCCTCGGTCGGGTTCGGAGTCTCCCGCAAAAAGCACGTGAGCGTCATCAGAAAGCCCGGCGTGCAGAAGCCGCACTGCAGTCCGTGATGCTCGCGAAAGGCCTCCTGCAGCGGATTCAGGCGCTCGCCGTCGGCGAGGCCCTCGACGGTCTGGAGCTCCCGCCCGTGCGCCTGAGCGGCGAACATCAGACACGAGCGGACGGCGGCGCCGTCCAGCACGATCGTGCACGCACCGCACACGCCGTGCTCGCACCCGAGATGGGTGCCGGTGAGATCGAGGTCGTCGCGCAGGAAGTCGGCCAGCGTCTTGCGCACCTCGACCGTGCGCTCGTACGTCCGTCCGTTCACGGTGAGGCGAATCGCGCGCTCGTTCATCGCCGCTCCTTCGAGGCCGTTGCATGGTCCACGCGCTCGACGGCGCGCGCGAGCGCTCGCCGTGTCAGCACGCCGCCAAGATGCTTGCGATAGTCCGCCGACGCGTGAAGATCGCTGTCGGGCCGGAGCGCGCTGGCCACGCGCCGCCCGACTTCGTCATAGGCATCGGCCGTCGGCCTGGCACCCACCAGGGTACGCGCGGCATCGCGGGCCACCACCGGGGTGGGGCCGACGCCGGTGAGCGCGATCGCGCACGCCGTGCACACGCCGTCCGCGTCGACCGTCACCGTGGCGGCCACGCCGACCAGCGCGAAGTCGCCGTGGCGACGGCTCACCTCCATGAACGCGGCGCCCGTGCGCGGCGGCGCGACGGCGACGCGCGCCTCCACCAGCAGCTCGTCGGGCTCGGTCGCTGTGGTGAGGTAGCCGACGAAGAATTGCTCGGCGGTCAGCCGGCGCTCGCCGCGCCGCGACTTCAAGAGCAGCTCGCCGTCGAGCGCGGCCACCACCGCCGGCAGCTCGCCCGCGGGGTCGGCGTGCGCGAGGCTGCCGCCGACCGTTCCCCGGTTGCGGATCTGCACGTGGCCGATCTGCGGCATGGCCTCGGCCAGCAGCGGACAGCGCTCGCGCACCACCGGCGATGTCTCGGCCACGCGCTGGCGCGTCATGGCGCCGATGACGAGCCGGCCATCGTCCACCCGGATGCCGTCCAGGCCGGGGATCTCGTTGACGTCGACGAGATAGGCGGGCCGGATGAGCCGGAAGTTCAGGAGCGGCACGAGGCTCTGGCCTCCGGCCAGCACCTTGGCCTCCTCGCCGTGTTGCGCGAGCAGCCCGAGCGCCTCGTCCAGCGAGCGCGGCAAGAGGTAGTCGAAGCGCGGCGGCTTCATCGCCGGTCAGGCTCCGAGGTAGGAGACGCGGACGTGCGGGTTGTCGAGCAGCGTCACGCCGGCGTCCTCGAGCGTCACGCGCCCTTGCTCGAGCACGTAGCCTCGATGGCTGATCGGCAAGGCCATGTGCACGTTCTGCTCGATGAGCAGCACGGTGATCCCGCGCTCGTTGATCCGGCAAATCGCGTCGATGATGCCGCGCACCAGGCTCGGCTGGAGCCCGAGCGACGGCTCGTCGAGCAGCAGGAGATCGGGGCAGCTCATGAGCGCGCGCCCCATCGCGAGCATCTGACGCTCGCCGCCGGACAGCGTCCGCGCGAGCTGCCGCTGGCGCTCCTCGAGCCTCGGGAACATCGCGTACACCTCGCGCAATGTCTCGGCTTCGCGTCCGCGCCCTCGCTCGCCGAGGGCGCCCATGCGCAGGTTGTCGAGCACGCTCATCTCCGGAAACACGCGCGCTCCCTCGGGCACCACAGCGATCCCCCGGCGCACGATCGCTTCGGTCTCGAGCCCGTCGATGCGTGCGCTCTTGAAATAGATGGCGCCGTGGCCGCGCGGGCGCAGGCGAATCAGGCCGAGGATGGCGCGGATCACCGTCGTCTTCCCCGCCCCGTTCGGGCCGATCAGGCTCACGATCTCGCCGGCCCCCACGCGCAGGCTCACGCGATGTAGCACCTGCAGCGGACCGTAGCCGGCCTCGACGTCGGTCAGCGCCAGCATCGGCTCAGCCATGCGCTTCACCGAGATAGGCTTTCACCACGGTGGCATCCTGCATCACGTCGGCCGGCCGTCCTTCGGCGATCTTCTCGCCGTAGTTCAGCACCACCACGCGGTCGGCCAGGCCGAGAATCGCGCGCATGATGTGCTCGGTCACCACCAGCGTGCGGCCGCGCTCGCGCACCTGGTGGAGCAGCGCGACCGCCGCCTCCACCTCCGTCTGGTTCAGGCCCGCCATGTTCTCGTCGAGCAGGATCAGCGGTGCGCCGGTGGCCAGCACGCGCGCGAGATCGGCGCGGCGCCGCTCGGCCACGGAGAGCGTCTCCGCGGCCGCCCGCTCCTTGTCCCGCAGCCCGACGAAGGCGAGCCACTCGCGTGCCTGGCGTCGCGCGTCGGTGAGGGTGGCGCCGTGGCCGTAGAGCGCCGCCACGAGCACGTTCTCGGCCACCGTCATCCGCGGGAACAGCTGCGGAATCTGGAACGTCTTCGCGATGCCGAGCCGGCAGACGGCATCCGGGCCGAGCCCGCTGATGGAGCGGCCGCGGTAGACCACCTCGCCCTCGCTCGGCGCGTCGAGCCCGGCGATGACGTTGAACAGTGTGCTCTTGCCGGCGCCATTCGGGCCGATGATCCCGAGGATCTCGTGCTCGGCCAGCGTGAAGTCGACGCCGTTGAGCGCCAGCAGCGAGCCGAAGCGCTTGGTCACCCTTCGCACTTCGAGAAGCCTCACGGCGTCGCCTCGAGCCGGCGCCGCCGGCCGAGCTGCAAGAGTCCCGACAGACCGGACGGTGCGAAGAGCGAGATGGCCACGATGATCCCGCCGATCACGATGAGGTAGTAGTAGACGAGCCGGGTCCCGAGATACTCGGAGATGAGCGTGAGGAACGCCGCCCCCAGCACGGGCCCGAACGGCGTGCCGAGGCCGCCGAGCAGCGTCATCACCACCATCTGGAACGTCACGGCCGCGCTGAACGACTCCATCGCGTTGATGTACGAGAGCCAGTAGCCCGCGGTGCCGCCCGTGACCGCGATGACGAAGGCGCTGCCGACGTAGAGGCGCCGCCGCAGCCGATGGATGTTGATCCCCGAAGCCTCTGCCAGCCGGTCGTTCTCACCGACCGCGCGCAGGCCGTAGCCGAACTTCGACCGCTGCAGCCACAGGGCGGCGCCGGTAACGGCCGTCATGAGCACGAGCATCACGTAGTAAAAGCCCACGTAGCCCGAAGCGAGCGGCAGCGAGACGCCGGCGCTGCCGCCCGTGAGCGGAAACGGGATGAGGCGGTCCCAGGCGAGCGCCAACTGCTTGGCCGACTCGGCGAGCGCGAGCGTGCCGATCGCGAAGTAGGCGCCGCGCAGCCGGAGCGTCGGGGTGCCGACCGCGTACGCGATGCCCATCGCCACCACGCCGGCCAGCACAGCGCTCACGACGAACGGAAGCCCGAGCTTCAGCATGAACGCCGCCGTGGCGAAGCTGCCCACGCCGTAATGCACCACAGGGCCGAGGTCGACGCTTCCGGCGTAGCCCGCGAGCAGGTTCCACGCCCCGGCCAGCGCCGCCCACATGAAGATGACCGTCGCCAGCCGGACGGGATAGGCGCCGATACCAAGGGGCAGCAGCAGCAGGACGGCGAGCGCCGTCAACGACAGCGTCTCGGTGAGCGGCAGCGCGCGCAGCACGTTACTCGAGCCGACCTTTGCCCATGATGCCGGCGGGCATGAATCTCAAGATCGCGTAGAGCAGGACGAACGCGACGAGCAGCGAGAGACCCGCCTCGAGGTACGTCTCCGTGAGCGCCTGGGCGACGCCGAGCGTGAGCCCGCCCCAGATGACGCCGGCCGTGTAGCCGAGGCCGCCGAGGACCACCACCGCGAACGCGAACAGCGTGTACGTCAGCCCCATGTTGGGCTCCACCGGCGCGTAGAACGCGACCAGCGAGCCCGCCACTCCCGAGACGCCGCTACCGATGCCGAAGGTGATCGCATAGATCGCCCGAGGATTGACGCCACACATGCGCGCCATCTCGCCGTCCTGGGCCGTCGCGCGAATCATCCGCCCCAGGCGCGTGGCGGACAGCAGCCACGAGAGGCCGGCCACCATCCCGAAGCCGACCACGCACGCCACCACGCGTGAGAGCGGCACGATGAAGTCGCCGATGATCCAGCTCCGCTGGAAGTACGGGATCCGCAGCATGCGGTGATCCGCGCTCCAGAGGCGCAGCGCGACGTTGACGAGGATGAGCGAGATGCCGAAGGTGACGAGCAGCGACAGGAGGAGCGGCCGGCCGAGCGTGCGGTTGAGGAGGAAGTACTGCAGCGCCCAGCCGAGCGCGAAGAGCAGCAGGAACGAGAGCGGCAGCGTGAGCAGCGCGTCGACGTGATAGAGCGTGAACAGCCAGTAGGTCGAGAACGCCCCCAGCATGACCAGCTCACCATGGGCGGCGTTGAGGATGCCGCTGACCCCGAAGATCAGCGACAGCCCCACCGCCGCCGCCGCGTAGACCCCGCCCTGCAGGATGCCGTTGATCAGCGTCTGGACGAGCTCTACCGGGACCGCCACGGCGCCAGCGGATAGAGCAGCTTCGCCGCCTGCGCGCCCCCCACCTCTCGCGGGTACACCATCGCGAACTTGCCGTTCTGGATCTGCACGGCGATCGGCGGCTTCTGCACGATGGCGCCGTCGGCCCCGAACTTCACCTGGCCGTAGAGCGTCGCGACGTCCTGCTTGTGCAGCTGCTCCATGAGCGCCTCGCGCGCCTTCTCGTCGAGCGGCGGCTGCAGGCCGAGCTTCTCGATCGCCGTCTGCTGGGCCACGAGACCACCAGCCGCCGCCGCCTGAACGTAGTCGGCGGGATGACCGAACTTCTGCTGGATGGTGTCGTTGAACTGCGCGGCCGAGCCGAAGATCGGGTCCTTGAACGGAAAGCTCGGCAGCCACTCGGAGGCGGCGATGACGCCGTCGGCATCCTTGCCGAACTCCTTCAGGAAGTCCGGCACCGTCGGCCCGTAGCTGAATGCGAGGCCTTTCGGCGAGAAGTCGACCTCCTTGGTCGCCTTCATGACGCGCAGCGCGTGATTGAAGAGACCGCCGACCAGCAGCACGTCGGGATTCGCGCGCTTGACCTTCAGCAGCAGCGAGTTGTAGTCCTGCAGGTCCAGCGGGAAGATCTCGAAGTGGACGAGGTCGACACCGATCTCGCCCATGAACTTCTTGAACCCTTCCGCGGCGAGCTTGCCGAAGAGATGGTCGGAGCCGATGACGGCGGCCTTCGTCGGCTTCGGCTGGGCGAGCGTGAAGACCTTGGCCGCGCCCTCCACCTCGTCGAAGGTCTTGTTGAGCGTGGCGAAGAAGTACTTGTAGTTGCGCTCGAAGAGCGGGTTGGCGCTGGCCGCGCCGGAGATGTACGGGTACTTGTATTTCTCCGCGACGGCGGTGGCCGCGAAGGCGATGCTGGAGCCGAACCCGGCCAGGATCAGGTCGACCTTGTCGGCCGTGGCCAGGCGCTCGATCAGCTGCGCGCTCTTCTGCGGGCTCGACTCGTCGTCGTAGTACGTGATGCGGATCGGATAGCCCGTGCCCTTTACCTTGATGCCACCCGCCTTGTTCACCGTGTCCGCCCAGAGGTCGTAGACCTCCTTGAAGAGCCCGGCGTCCTTGCTGAAGATGCCGGACAGCGACAGCGCCACGCCGACCTTGAACTCCTTCGGCTGTCCATCGGCGCGCTCGGCGCCGATCCACGGCGCGCCCGGCGACGCCATCGCGACGGCGATCAGAACGACGGTGGCCAGCCAGCGGGTCCTCATTCGAGCTCCTCCGTTTCGCTCAGTCGAGCAGCGCCTTGCGCTGCGCGCCGTCGCAGTTGATGATCGCGCCGTTCATGAAGCTCGCCCGCGGCGACGCCACGAAGACGGCCACGTTGGCGACCTCCTCGGGCGTGCAGATCCGTCCGAGCGGGATGCTGCGCTCCGCGCGCTTCTGGGCCTCCGCCACGGGGATGTTCCGAACCTTGGCGATGCCGGCCACGAGACCGTCCCATCGCTCGGTGGCCACGGGGCCCGGATTGATGGCGTTGATGCAGATGTTCTCCCGCCCGTACTGCTCGGCCAGGGCCACGGTGACGGCCAGGTCGGCGGCATTGGCGGCGCTCGGCGTCAGCTCGACGCCGATCGGCTTGACACCGTCGTTGCCGACGATGTTCACGATGCGCCCGCCCTCCTGCTTGAGCATGTGAGGAATGACCGCCTTCATGCAGCGGACGTAGCCCATGAACTTGAGCTGCATCGCGCTCTGCCAGTCGTCCTCCGTGAGGTCGAGCAACAGTCCGCCGGGCGCGGCGCCCGCGTTGTTGACGAGGATGTCGATGCGGCCGTAGCGACCGATGACGGCGTCCACGATCTTCTTCACGTCGCTCTCACGCGTGAGATCGCCGGCCACCGCGAAGACGTCGCCGCTCGTCGTCTTCGCCAGCTCGGTCGACGCGTGGTCGAGCTCGGACTTGGTGCGCGCGCAGATGGCAACCCTGGCGCCTTCTTCGAGGAGACCGCGCGCGACCGCCTTGCCGATCCCCTTGCTGCCTCCGGTCACGAGCGCCACTTTGCCTTTCAGACCGAGGTCCATTGAAAGCTCCTTGATGGAATTGGGGGCCGCGCGGCCGCAGGCGGAAGGTAGACAATCGACAATCGATTGTCAAACGCATATCATCCCGCGCGTGATGAAACGCATCCTCGAGCACGTGATTCCGCCCAAGCTCGGCTACGGCCTGACCGTCAAGCGCGGCCAGCACTGGCGCGTGATCGATCTGGAAGGCAAGCAGGTCGTCGACATGGCCGTCTTCAACGAGGCGAACCCGCGCGAAAAGCTGTCGACGTCCTACTCGCGCACGCGCTACATCCCCAAGCCGGGCGCCGAATACGTTCCGCGCGACAAGCTCGTCGAAGGCGACACGCTGATGTCCACGCTGTGCCGGCCGATGGCGATCTTCGTGAAGGAGACGCCGGAGCCGAAAGGCGTGCACGATACGCACAATCGCATGTGCAATCGCTACCTCTACGAGTCGTACGGCTTCGGGCCCCGCGACGGATGCCACGAGAACATCAGCAAGGCGGTGGCGCGGTGGGGCCTCCTGCCGGAGGACATTCCGGACACCATGGATCTCTTCATGAACTACGCGCACGACTGCGCGCGCGGCCGCTGGGTCATCGGCGAGCCCGTGTCGCGGGCGGGCGATTACGTGGAGTTCCGCGCCGAGATGGATCTCGTCGTCGGGCTCTCCAACTGCCCGCTCGACGTGCTCAACGCCTGCAACGGCTATCGCTGCACGCCGGTGAAGGTGGAGGTCTACGCCGAGCCATGACCCGCGGCGCCGACTTCGAGAAGCCGACGACACTGGCCATCGAGATCGCGCGCCACCTGCGCGAGCAGATCATCAGCGGCGCCCTGCCCGCCGGCGAGCGGGTGAACGAGACGCGCGTCACCCGGCAGCTGGCGCTGAGCCGCTCGCCCGTGCGCGAAGCGCTGCGCATCCTCGAGTCCGAGGGCCTGGTGACGCTCGAGCCCCACCGCGGCGCGCGCGTGCGCGCCGTGTCCGAGCAGGACCTCGAGGAGATCTTCGACGTGCGCCTGATGCTGGAGAGCCACGGCGTGCTGCGCCACCTCCACCGGCTGGCGCCGGACGCGCTCACGCCGCTCCGGCGTGCGGTCGACGACGCCCGGGCGGCGCTCGGCGCGTCGGATATGGAGCGCTGGCACCAGGCCTCGCTGCGCTTTCATGACGGGCTGGTGATGCTCGCGTCCAATCGCCACCTCACGCGGCTGCACGAGGAGCTGAAGACCTCGCTGCGGCGTTATCAGATCTCCGTGCTGGCGCCGCCCGGCGAGCCCGACCGCTTCCAGGTCGAGCACGAGGCGATTCTGGAGGCGCTGGAGGAAGGTCGCGTCGAGCGCGGCGCCGAGCTGGTGGCCTGGCACATCACGAATCTGAAGAAAGGCGCGTTGAGCGCCGCCCCGGGGAGGGCATGAGACTCGTCGATCTCTCGCATCCGTGGAACATGCATACGCCCGGCTGGATCGGCTATCCCGGCTCCAAGATCTACTACACGCAGACGCTCCAGACCAATCGCATCGTCTCACAGCGCGTGGAGACCTCGCTGCACGTCGGCACGCACCTGGACGGCCCGATGCATGCCGCCGATGGGGCCGGCGACATCGCCTCCCTGCCGCTGACCAAGCTCGTCCGCGAGGGGGTCGTCGTCGACGTCTCGGACGTCGTCGAGGACTGGAGCATCATCACCCCCAAGCACATCACCGATCGGATGGAGATCAAGCGCGGCGACATCCTGATCCTGCACACCGGCTATCACCGCTACTACGAGGGCAAGCCGCAGCAGGACCTCACGCGCTACTTCTGCATGCATCCCGGCGGCACGCGGGAGCTCGCGCAGTGGATGCACGACATGCAGATCGCGTGGTGGGGCATCGACGCCGGGTCCGGCGATCATCCCATGAACACCACCATCCGCTACATGCGCCCGGACCTCACCCATCGCTTCGAGGAAAAGGTCGGCCGCTCGGTGCGGGAGTTCTTCGGCGAGTACGAGTATCGCCACCACAAGAGCGGCCGCATCGTGAAGGAAGAGATCTTTCCGATGCACTATCTCGCCTTCCCCGAAGGCTGCATCCACGCCGAGAACGTCGGCGGCGACATCGAAAACGTGCTGAACACTCGGTGCATCATCGGCGCGTTCCCCTGGAAGTTCGAGGGCGGCGAGGCGTGCCCGTGTCGCATCATCGCCTTTCTCGACGTGGGGCCCCTCGCGGTCGAGGAAGTCCGTCACGCCGTCGGCAAGCGCTCCGGGTCCTAGATATGGACGCATGGGCCTGACGCGGCGCGTGCTCCTGCAGGGTGTGCTCGGGATGAGCTTGCCGTGGGCGGCGTACGCGGGCGGCAGCGGAGAGCGCGTCGAGATCGCCTCGGTCGAGAACTGGGCGCGACAGGAGCTTGGCGCCCGCGGCATCCCCGCCGGCTGGCGGCCGTACGAGACGATCGGCGGCCATCCCGCGTACGACTTCACCGTGGTCGAGAACGAAGGCCATCGCTGCCTGCAGCTGCGGAGCCGCGGCGATCACTCCACGATCGCCCGGCGGCTCCGGATCAGCCTCAAGGCCACGCCCGTGCTCGAGTGGAGCTGGAAGCTCGTGCAGTTCCCCGCCCGCGCCGACGTGCGTCGAAAGGACAGGTCGGATCTCAGCGGTCACCTCTTCGTCGTCTGGCCGCGGCAACCGGCCATGTTCCGCTCGCGTCTGATCGGCTACGTCTGGGACGAGCACATCGCCGCCGACAGCATCGAGCCGAGCCGCAAGACCGGCACCGTCACGTTCGTCGTGGTGCGCTCGGGGACGGCGGAGGCGTCGACCTGGGTGACCGAGCGACGCAACGTCGCGGAGGACTACCGGCGCATCTACGGTGAGGAGCCCGAGGACGCGGGCGCCGTCGCGCTGTCGATCGACACCAACGACACGCGCTCATCGGCCGAGGCGTTCTTCGGTGCCATCGCCTTCCGGAACGCCTAGCCGGCGGCCATCCTTTATATGAGCGGCCGGCGTCTAGCCGGGCCGCGGGAGGACGTAAAACACCGTCTGCGCGCCCTTGTAATCGCGCTCGCCCTGCGCCGTGAAGCCCAGCTTGGTGAGGACGCGCCGCGATGTCCCGTTCTCGGGATACGTCACCGCGACCACGCGCGGCAGTCCAAGCGCCCGAAACGCGTAATCGACGAGCGCCGTGCCGGCCTCGGTGGCGATCCCCTGACCCCAGGCGCGCCGGACGAGTCGATACGCGAGCTCGACGTCCGCGCCGGTCGGCATCGGAATCAGCGCGCCGAGGCCGTAGAAGGCGCCGTCCGTGCGGGCCTCGATCCGCCAGAAGCCGAGTGGCCCGTGATCGGTCGCGATCCGCTGGCGGACGCGCTCGAGCGTCACCGCGGGCGATTTGACGCCGGCCGGGCTCCCGACGTAGCGCATGACGTCGGGATCGCTGTCGAGGGCGATCAGGTCGGGCTCGTCTGCCGGCGACAGCCGGCGGAGCCGGAGACGCTTGGTTTCGATGAGGCCGTGTGTACCACAGCTTGACGGTTTCCGGGCGCGCGGATATTGTTCCAGCACTTTCGCACCTCTCCCTCCGAGAAGGACGAACGAAGCAGCGATAAGGAGGCCGCCATGCGGCGCACGATGGTCATCGGATCCGCGGTACTGCTCGTTCTGGCGCTCGGCTGGGCGTCGGACGGTCATGCGCAGTCGAAGGACGACACCCTCGTCTACGCGCTCCAGTCCGACATTGATACATGGGACCCACCGAACTCGGTGCTGCGAGAGGCCATCATCCTCGGCTACCACGTCTTCGACCACCTGGCCACCCGCGACCTGAAGACGCGCCGGGTCATTCCGAGCCTGGCCACCTCGTGGAAGAACATCGACGACACGACCTGGGAAGTGAAGCTGCGGCAGAACGTGAAGTTCCACGACGGCTCGCCGTTCACCGCCAAGGACGTGAAGGCCTCGTTCGAGCGAGTCCTCGATCCGGCGAAGAAGATGACGGCGCGGGGTAATCACGCCAAGATCAAAGGCGTCGACATCATCGACGACCACACCGTCCGCTTCCGGACCGATGGCCCCTACCCGCTGTTCGTCGAGCGCATGACCGCGCTCGTGATGCACTCGGAGAAGGTGCTGCGCGAGAAGCCGCATGAGTGGGTGCAAGAGAACCCGATCGGCACCGGGCCGTACAAGCTGGTGCGCTGGAATCGGAAGCAGGAGCACCTGCTCGTCCGCAACGACGACTACTGGGGCACCAAGGCCGCCTTCAAGAACCTCCGCATCCGGATCATCCCCGAGCAGGCGACGCAGATCGCGGAGCTGATCTCCGGCGGCGTGGACGTCATCAAGGCCGTTCCGCCAGACCAGATGGACGTGATCAACAAGTCCGGCGCGGCGCGAACGTCGATCTCGCCGATCCTGCGCACGGCGTTCATCCAGTTGGACCAGGCCGGGCGCAGCGGACCGAATCCCTTCAAGGATCGCCGCGTGCGGCAGGCGGCGAATCTCGCCACCAACATGGACGGCATCATCAAGCACGTGCTCAACGGACTCGGCGATCGGACGGCGACCGCCGTGAATCCGATGGCCTTCGGCTTCGATCCGAGCCTGAAGCCGTACACGCAGGACGTCGAGCGGGCCAAGAAGCTTCTCGCCGAGGCCGGCTATCCCAACGGGGTGGACGTCGTGTACAACCAGGGCCCACCGACAGTGGAGCCCGGGCTGATGCAGACCGACGAGGCCATCGTCGCCGATCTCACGAAGGCCGGTTTCCGCGTGAAGCAGAATTACATCGGCGACAACACCGTGCACGTCGCCCGGGTCAAGGAGAGCAAGGGTGGCCCGATGTTCTCCTGGTCCTGGGGCTACTATTCGGTCTTCGATGCCGACGCGATCCTGTACGACATCTTCAAGTGTGGCGAAACGTACAGTTACTACTGCAACCCCGTGATGGACGACCTGATCCTTCAGGGGCGGTCGACGCTGGATCAAAAGCGGCGCGCGGACATCTACGTGAAGGCCCAGCGGCATCTCTTCGACGAGGCGGCCTATCTCTTCAAGTGGGGCCTGCGCGGTGTCTGGGGCGTGTCCAACCGCGTCGAGTACGAAGCGCCGGCCGACGAGGTCGATCGCATGTTCCTCGTCACGCTGCGCAAGAAATGATGGAGCGCGCGCCCCACCCCGCGGTGGGGCGCGCTGCACCCGCCGCCTCATGAAGCGCTACGCGCTCCGGCAGGTCATCCAGCTCCTCGTGGTCGTCGTGGGCATCTCCATGCTGGCCTTCGCGATCCTCCACGTCATCGGCGACCCCGTCCTGCTCCTGCTGCCGCAGAACGCCGGCAAGGAGGAATACGAGCGCTACACGAAGCTGCTCGGCCTGGACAAGCCGATCCACGTGCAGTACTGGAAGTTCGCGAGCCGCGCCCTCCAGGGTGACTTCGGCAAGTCCTGGTACACCGACACGCCGGCGTTCAAGCTCGTGCTCGAGCGCATGCCGCCCACGCTCTACCTCACGACGGCCGGGCTCGTGACCGCGCTCCTGATCGCGCTGCCGCTCGGGATCCTGGCCGCGCTCAAGCGGCATTCGTTCGTCGACAACCTCTGCACCATGCTGGCCGTGGCCGGACAGGCCATGCCGATCTTCTGGCTCGGCATCATGCTCATCATCATTTTTGCCGTCCGGCTGAAGGCCTTGCCCGCCTCCGGGTACGGCACGTGGGAGCACTTCCTGATGCCGGCCTTCACGCTCGGCGCCTTCCTGGCACCGATCACGATGCGACTCGTCCGCTCGGGCGTGATCGAGATCCTGAACATGGATTACATCCGCACAGCGCGCGCCAAGGGCTTCGCCGAGCCGACCGTCATCGTCAAGCACGCCTTCCGCAACGCCTGCATCCCGGTGATCACCGTGCTCGGGCTGCAGTTCGGACAGCTGCTCGGCGGCGCCATCGTGACCGAGACCGTGTTCGCCTGGCCCGGTGTGGCCACTCTCACCGTGGACTCGATTCGCAATCAGGACTTCCCGGTGGTGCAGTGCGCGGTCGTGCTGCTCGCGCTCATCATCGTGGCCATCAACTTCGCCGTGGACATGATCGTGGGTCTCCTCGATCCGCGCATCCGGCTCGGCGCGTGAAGACCGTCAGCGCGAGCGGCGAGGTGGCGCTGGGCGCCGAGGCGGCGGCATCGAGGCCCGCCCGCGCGCGCCTGCCGCTCCGGCACGTGTGGCGCTTCAAGTGGGGCGTCCTGGCCGCCCTCGTGCTCACCCTCGTCATCGCCAGCGCGCTGTGCGCGCCGTGGATCGCGCCGTACAGTCCCGTCACCGTCGACATCCAGCACCGGCTCGGGCCACCGGCCTGGATGGACGGCGGCACGCGCGCGCACGTCCTCGGCACGGATCAGATCGGGCGCGATCTGCTCTCGCGCGTCATCTATGGTGGCCGCGTGTCGCTCGTCATCGGCACCGCGGCCGTGCTGGTGTCCTCGACGATCGGCGTGCTCCTCGGCCTGGCCGCCGGCTACTTCGTCGGCCGTATCGATTGGGCGATCATGACGCTGATCAACGTCATGCTGACGTTTCCGTTCGTCCTCCTCGCCCTCGCCGTCATCGCCGTGCTCGGGCCGAGCCTCGTGAACATGATCATCGTGCTCGGCGTGGCCGACTGGCCGCTCTACGCGCGCGTCATCCGCGCCGAGACGCTGGCCATCCGCGAGCGGGAGTTCGTGCTGGCCGGCCGCGCGCTCGGCATGAGCCACATCCGGATCGTGTTCGGTCAGATCCTGCCGAATCTGATCTCCGTGATCGTCGTCATCGCCACCCTGCAGGTCGCGCGCGTGATCATCCTCGAGTCGTTCCTCTCGTTCCTCGGCCTCGGCGTGCAGCCCCCCACGCCGGCGTGGGGCAACATGCTCGGCGAAGGGCGCGTCTACATGCTGAACTCGTGGTGGATCGCCACCTTTCCCGGTCTGGCCATCTTCATCACCACGCTGGCCATCAATCTGCTGGGCAACGCTCTTCGCGACTGGCTCGATCCGCACATGAAGGTCTGAGCTGCACAGCGCCGAGCTCGTGCTCGGACTGCTCATCGCGGTGGCCGCGCTGGTCACCGTGGCGCGGCGGCTCGGTATCGCGTATCCGATCTTTCTGCTCATCGGCGGCCTGGCCCTCGGCCTGGTGCCCGGGCTGCCGCCCATCCGCGTCGATCCGGATCTCATCTTCCTGCTCGTGCTGCCGCCGCTGCTCTACATCGCCGCCTACCTGACACCCGTGCGCGATCTCCGCGCGAACCTGACCACCATCAGCTCGCTCGCCGTCGGACTCGTCGTCGTCTCGGCGGCCGCGGTAGCCGTGGCGGCGCGTGCGCTCATTCCCGACATGCCGTGGTCGGTCGCGTTCGTCCTCGGCGGCATCGTGGCGCCGCCGGACGCCATCGCCGCCAGCGCGATCAGCGCGCGACTCGCCGTGCCCCGGCAGATCGGGACGATCCTCGAGGGCGAGAGCCTGTTGAACGATGCGACGGCGCTGACGATCTACAGCATGGCGCTCGCCGTCGTCGCCGGCTCCCTGTTCGCGCCGAAGAGGGTCGCCATCACGTTCACGGCGGCGCTGGTGGGCGGCGTGGTGATCGGCATCCTCGTCGGCTGGATCATCGGGCAGATCCGCACGCGGCTCCAGGACACGCCGGTCGAGATGACAATCTCGCTCCTGACGCCCTACGCGGCCTTTCTGCCTGCCGATCGCCTCGATGCCTCGGGCGTGATCGCCACCGTGACGGCCGGCCTCTACCTCGGCCATCGGCACGCATCGATCATGGGGGCCGAGGCGCGGATCACGGGCAGCGCGTTGTGGAACACGCTGACGTTCCTGCTGAACGGATTCGTGTTCATCATGATGGGCTTCGAGGTGCCCTTGCTGCTGCGCTCGCTGAGCCCCGGCGTCGCCATGCGCCTGGTCGCGATCGGCCTCGTCGTCACGCTCGTGCTCGTGGCCGTGCGCGCCGTCTGGATCGCATTGACCGTCTACACGCCCCAGCGGCTCGGCGGCCGCTCGGACGCGCTGCCCTGTACGGTCGTCTTGTCCTGGGCCGGCATGCGCGGAGTCGTGTCGCTGGCGGCGGCGCTCGCGGTGCCGCTCGCGCTCCCGGATGGCACGGCGTTCCCCGCGCGTGACGCCATCGTCATCATCACTCTCGTCGTCATCGTCGTGACGCTCCTCGGCCACGGACTGACGCTACCCTGGCTCATTCGCTCGTTGCGCGTGGGCAGGGACGTCGGCGTGCGCGAAGAGGAAGCGCGGGCTCGGCAGCGGCTCGTCGACGCAGCTCTGTTTCGCCTCGACGAGCTCTATCCGGTCTGGCCGGGGCATCGACCGCTGCTCGATCAGCTGCGCGAGACTTATCGCCACCGCTCCCAGCACGTCGAGCGGCAGTTCACGCCGGCCGCCAGCGCCGACGGCGAGGATCGCGAGCTCATCGAGCACCGCGAGATCCGGCGGACGATCATCGACGCCGAGCGCGAGGCCCTCCTGCGCCTCGGCGCCGAGGGAGAGATCAGCGATCAGGTCCTGCGCGACCTCGAGCGCGAGCTCGACTTCGAGGAGCGGCGGATGGATGCGTGACGTCTCGAATGTGACGGCGTTGGGCGAGTATCGAAAGGTATAAGCCCGCCACATCAAGCGATACATTGTTCCGAGCGTGCGCAAACACTAGCCTGTCCGAACAGGCCATGACTCCTCAGCGCCAGGACCCCGTTCCCGAGTCCACGGATGCCGCGCGGATATGGCAGATCTACGCCGACGAGATCGGATTGCCCGCGGCGCCAGCGGCCCCGGCCGGTGAAGCGGCTGCTTATCGACCCGAGGTCACGCCGCGACCGAGACGACGACGCCCTCCGATCGCGCGGTCTGGCCGTCGCGTTCTGCTCGCGGCCGGGGTAACCGCCGTCGTCGTCGTGCTCGCGCTTCGGCCGGAGATGCGCCGCCTCGTCGGCTGGCCCGCGCATCGCGTGCCGACGACGCGCGCGATACCAGTGGACCAGCCCGCGCTCGCGGATGCGCCTCGACCCGTCGCCTCAGTCCCGAGCAAGACGGTGGAGCCCCCCCGCGTGGAAGAATCGCCCCGGACGACGACTCCGTCGCGTGCGAACCCGGCCGCGACGTCGCTGCCTGCGACCGAGCCGGACGCCACGCGGCCTCGGGATGTTGCAACTGCGGACGTGCGGCTGGCGTATCGCATCACGTTCGACTTCGACTCCGAGCGTCTGAGCGGCGAATCGGTGCGCACGCTTCAGAAGATCTTGATCGCGATGCAGGCGCACCCGGAATGGCGCTTTCGGATCGAAGGCCACACCGACGCCTCTGGCACGCCCGAGCACAACCTCGCCTTGTCTCACCGCCGCGCGGCGGCCGCCAAGCAGTACCTCGAGTCGGCCGGCATCCCGAAGGATAGGCTCAGCATCACCGCATTTGGCGCGTCACATCCGTTGGCGGCTCGCGGCGATCAACCGGCCTCTCTGAATCGCCGCGTCGAATTCTATCGGCGCTGACGGCACGCGTCAGCGGGCGGTCGACGCGTCGGTTGTGACGGAGCTCTCGCCGCGCACCTCTGCGAAGAGGCGATCCGCCGTCTCCGCGGTCGCCGAAATCTTTGCGTGCACTTCCTGCAGCGTGATCAGCACCGAGCACATTCGCTCCTGGAGATTTTCGAGCTCTTGCCGTAAATCCATGTCCGGCACGTCCCGACTGGCAGCAGTTACCATGCCACCGACCGCCCGGATCGCTCACATCGGAGGCCAGTCGGAGGTCGGGATGCGGAGAGCGGCAAGCTCTTCCGCGGTCGCCGGCCGGCCGTTGGCCCAGTCCACCACGTCGGGTCCAGTCACCCACGCCGAGCCATCCCACCGCTCGACAACCGGCCCGATGTCGCCATCCGGCCCGACGGGACGGATTCGTACCGCGACTCCGCCCGACAACGTGATCGTCGCCAGATCGAGTCGGAACACGCTGAGTTCTACTCCTTCAAGACGCCAATCTGCCTCCGCCAGCGATACGCTCGCCCGGGCACAGTCAATTTAGCACTGCCGCCTCGGGAGCGTCGCGGATGCCCCGGTCGTGCGACACTGCCGCAATGATCGGCCCGCGCTCCCTTCAACGCCGCCTTCTCGCCGTCGTCGTCGTTGCGCTCGCCCCCGTCGTCGTGCTCTCGGTCGTGACGCTCGTGCTCTTGGCACGCCAGCAGAGCGCAGAGATCCGAAACTCCACGATTTCAGACGATGCGTGCAATGGTCGGCGCCGTCGACACCGAGCTGGCGCGCCTGACCTCCATTCTGCAGACGCTCGCGGCGAATGAAGCGCTCGATCGCCGCGATCTCCTCGCGTTCCGCGCGGCGGCGCTCCGTGTGAAGGAGGCGGATGGCGCCTGGGCGAACGTCATTCTGGCCGATGTGTCGACCACGCAGCTCGTGAATCTCATTCGTCCGCCGGCCGCGCCGTTGCCGACGAGCGCACTGTGGCCGGAGCCATTCAAGCGCGCGCTGGCCGAGCGGCGGCCGGTGATCGGCCCGCTCGTGCCGTTCGGGCCGATTCTTCGGGAGCCTTCTTCACGATCGACGTCCCGGTTGTCCGCGGCGACAACGTGCTGTACATGGTCACCGGGATCATCCGACCCGCGGCGCGCGTGGCCCTCACCGCCAAGCAGCACGTTCCCGTCGCGCGCAGCGTGAGCCGCCCCATGCAGGCGCTTCGAGCACCCGCGCAGGCACTCGGCCGCGGCGAACAACCCACCCCGCCCCGCACGAAGCTCGTGGAGGTCGGCGAGGTCGCGGACGCGCTCTCAACTGCCAGCGAGGCGCGACGCCAGGCCGAACGCCAGCGCGAGGCGCTGCTCCACCGGGAACAGGACGCGCGCGCGGCGGCCGAAGAAGCCAACCGCGCCAAGGACGAGTTTCTCGCCGTCCTGTCCCACGAGCTGCGTACGCCACTGAATGCCGTGTACGGTTGGGCGCGGATGCTGCGGAGCGGGGCGGTCCGCGGCGAGCGGATCGACCGGGCGCTCGAAGCGATCGAGCGAAACGCCAATGCCCAGGTGCAGCTCATCGACGATCTTCTCGACGTGTCGCGCGTGATCACCGGCAAGATGCGGCTGCAGATGCGCTCCGTCGATCCTGCTGTGGTGGTCGAGACCGCACTGGATGCGATGCGTCCTGCCGCCGACGCCAAGGCGATCCACGCGCAGAGCACCGTCGATCCGAAGACCGGATCGGTCGCCGCCGACCCGGATCGTCTCGGACAGGTGATGTGGAATCTGCTGATGAACGCGGTAAAGTTCACGCCCCGCGGCGGGCGCATCACCGTGCTCGTACAGCCGGTGAACGGGTACGTCGAGATCTTGGTCACCGACACGGGACAGGGCATTGCGGCCGACGTGCTGCCGTTCGTCTTCGACCGGTTTCGGCAGGCGGACAGCTCGTCGACGCGTACGCACTCGGGGCTCGGCCTCGGCCTGGCGCTTGTCAAGCATCTCGTCGACCTGCACGGCGGCACCGTGACGGCGGACAGCGCCGGCCCGGGCTGCGGCGCGACGTTCGTCGTTCGTCTGCCACTGCAAACGACCGAGACGCGGGCTGATGGCAGCCTACGTCGAGCTCATGTCGACGCTGATGCGGCGCGCGTTCGGCTGGACGGCTTGCGCGTCGTCGTCGTGGACGACGATCCGGACGCCGTCGATGTCGCCTCCGCGATCCTCAACGCGGCGGGCGCGACGGTACGGACGTGCGCGACGGCGCCGGAGGCGCTGGCGCGCGTCCGCGACTGGCGTCCGGACGTCATGGTCGCCGACATCGCAATGGCCGGCGAGGATGGCTACTCGCTGATCCGCAAACTTCGGGCGCTCGATGAGTCCGAAGGTGGGAAGATTCCCGCCATCGCTCTCACCGCCTACGGTCGAGCCGACGACCGAGCGCGGTCACTCACGGCCGGTTACAGCATGCACGTTCCAAAGCCGGTGGAGCCCGCAGAGTTGACGAACGCTATCGCGAGTGCCGTCGAGCTGCGCTGACGGGCTTTGCGTCGCCATCACGGCTCGTGCCGCGGTGACGTGCTCCCGCATCTTTGCCGCCCGTTCGGACATCGCCTTTGCCTTCTCGAGCATATCGGCCGCATTCACGCACATCATCGACGCCGTCGCGCACTGGACGGTGCTTTAAAGCGTCTGTGTCTGCGCCCAAAGAGCGTCGGGCGCATCGCCGAGGAGCCACTCCTTGTTGACCCCTCGTTCAGTATTGCCGGCTCGGCAGCAAGCCCGCTTGGCTCGCAGCAGTGGATCGACTGATTGCTCGACGGCGAAGAATGATCGCTGATTGTTCAGATCACTGTCTTGTCGCGCGATGACCCGAGCCATGTCAAGGTCCTCGGGATACAGCGGCCGCTGTAACTCATCCCATTCGACAAGCGCCGATACAAGACCCGATGTTGCGACCGCATAGGGAGCGATGATGGTGGTTCCATAGTCATTACGCGATATGTCGATGAGAATGCGTCCACGTCGTCGGGCCGGCCGCACCTGTCGACTGAAGAGCGTTGGGTCGCGCCGAATAGCGCGGGTCACGATCGTTTCGGCGATGAGTCGAACATCGGCATACGACAGGCTACCGTTCACAGGGACGATCACATGTAGCCCTTGTCCGCCTGATGTTTTGACCCAGGCCATGAGGCCGCAAGCGGCAAGTAAGTCGCGTAACAGAAGCGCCGCGTTCCGAACCTCTCGAAAGGCGATTCTCTCTGGATCGAGATTGAACACGACCCGATCCGCCCGCATCGGTGCGCTGGCGGTGCTGCTCCAGGGATGAAACGACAGACAGCCGTGGTTGATTAGGCCGGCCAGAGTCTCAGCGTCTGGCACGCTCAAGTATCGTTCTTCACGGCTACGATCGAGACCCACCAAGCGGCAGATTGGAAACCGGCCCAGGCATGCAGCCGGTGCGCTCCTTGCGAAGCGGAACTCTTGGGTGGAGTGGTCTGGAAGCCACACGGTGCTCACCGGCCGCCCGCGCAGGAACGGCAGCAGGCGCGGCGCAACTTTGACGTAATACTCAACCAGCTCTGTCTTAGTCGGCCCTGTCTCACTGGCGATTCTACGGTCTGGATCCGTGACCCGTACGGTCTTGCCGTAGAGCTCAAGGAGGCGATGGATCATGAGCGCTCCCTGGACATCACATTTGCCTGTTGTTTCGTCTCTGCCCGTTTCCGGACAGAATTGTGTGTCATGTGCAACGTCTGTGCCCTACCAAAGTTCTGCATAGTTACGACGCCCGGATGCGAGGCAGTTTCCGGCTGTGTGCAGATCGTTGCCCGAAGCGAGCGTTCGTGTCGTAAGCGACCGCGCGACGACCGCTCGGCCGCACGAACGGCGCAGCGGAAGGACTACGTCGCGGCGGCGAGGTCTTGCGTCCCTCCATCGGCGTCGGCGAGTCCCAGTTGTTGCGGCAGACGCTACGTGAAGCCGGCTACGTCGAAGGCCACAACGTCACGATCGAATGGCGCGACCCCGAAGGCAAGCCGGAGCGGTTTGTTGAGCTGGCAGCAGAGCTCGTACGTCTCAAGGTTGATGTGCTCGTTGCCCCCGACCATTGCGGCGAAGACGGCCACGACGTCGATTCCTATCGTCATGCTCCACACGCCCGATCCGGTTCCGCCAGGCCTCGTGGCGAGCCTCGGTCGCCCCGGAGGCAACATCCATGCGTGGCATCCCGATGAGCGGTGGACGCGGCGGATCAGCGTGGCGCCGCGACAAGTGCGCTTGACCTAATCCGTCACTCCGTCGACCATCCCCGGCATGGACCGCCGCCGCTTCCTACTCACCTCGCTGGCTTCGCTCGTGGCGCCCTTCACAGTCGACGCGCAGCAGATGGCGAAGGTCCATCGCATTGGCATGCTGGAGACGCGATCCCCGGCTCTCAACGCCGCGAATATCGACGCATTTCTCCAGGGTATGCGCGAGCTCGGGTACAGCGAGGGCGAAAACTTCGAGATCGAGTACCGATCGTCGGACGGGCGTGACGAGCGGTTCGCAGGCCTCGCGCTCGAGCTGGTCAATCTGAAGGTTGATCTGATCCTGACCAGGGGGACACCAGCGGTCCTTGCCGCCAAAAGAGCGACACGAACGATCCCGGTCGTGATGGCGGCAAGTGGCGGCCCCATCGAAGCCGGCATTGTCACGAGCCTGGCTCGGCCAGACGCGAATATCACCGGTCTCAGCAGTGGGATAACGGAATCCTTTCCGAAACGCGTGGAGTTGCTGGCCGAGTTGCTCCCCAAGCTACAGCGAATCGGCGCGATCTTGAACATGGGCAACCGTGTCGTTCCGCCTCAATGGACTATCGTGGAGACGTCGGCACGGTCCCGCGGTATTCAGGCTCGGCTGCTGGACATCCGACGGCCCGAAGACTTACCGGCAGCGTTCGAGGCCGCCTCCAAAGCGCAGGCGGAGGCCGTTGTTGTCGGGCTGGACGGGGTGACGCAGGCGAACCTGCGACCGATTGCAGAGCTGGCGCTGACCCATCGGTTACCCTCCATCTATCCGGCCCGGGACTATGCGCACGTCGGCGGGCTGATGACCTATGGGTCGAGCGATTTCCACATGTACCACCGCGCAGCGACCTTCGTGCATAAGATCTTCAAGGGCGCCAAGCCGGCGGATCTGCCGATAGAGCAGCCGACGAAGTACGAGCTGTTTATCAATCTCAAGACTGCGAAGGCCCTCGGCCTGATGATTCCACAGTCGCTACTGGTGCGGGCGGATCGGGTGATTGAGTAGCGCGTGCTCGACGCGCGCGGCCGCCTTCTCCATACAGCTCTTGGGTTCGCTGTCCTGCGCGCCGCACCCCGCGATCCCAGCCTCACCGCGTTCCACGGCTGGCTCGACTCGTGGCGCGGCATTGGCGACGTAGTGTCGGGATGCACCGCCAGGGCTACGACCTTCAGCTCACGCAGTACGAGCAGCGCGGCTGGCGCGCGACGTTCTATATCACTGGCATGGAAGACAGCGCGACGAGCGCGACGGCATCTGCGTTCGAGGAGACCCCCTGGCGGACGGTGCAGTGGGCAGCGTGGGAGGCGTTGTCGAAGCCATGATCTCCGATGAGGAGGCTAGGACAGTCGTTCGCGTAGACGTGCGTGGCGCTTGCCGCATTCGTCGGCGCGGTCGGCCTGTTTCGACTCGAAACACTACGAACCGGCACCGAACTTCCGAAGCAGACCTCCGTGTTCTCGCCAGTAGAGTCACGCTGGATCGGACGACGACGAGGGCGGCGCCGCGATTCGACGTGCGCGCGGCCTCCACGAAGCTTCGCGACCACCTCACCGACTGGCAAGGCATGCTGCGCCAGGAGGGCCCGCAGTCACGCCACGTGCTCACCGCGTTGCTCACTGGTCGGCTCAGCTTCGAGCCGAAAGGTAAAGACAAGGACCGCTACTACGAGTTCAGCGGTCCGGGTCACTCGGTAAGATTGTCGCCGGGGGGTTGGTGTTAGCAACGAAGTTGGTGCCCCCGGGGTGATTCGAACACCCGGCACGCAGTTTAGGAAACTGCTGCTCTATCCACCTGAGCTACGGGGGCATGCGCACTTACAGCGCGTTCACCCAATTCTATCGCGTTCTGCGCACTTTTATGTGCCGTCAGACAATCAGTCGGCGTGGTGGCCGCGACTTCTCGCGCAACGCGCTCGTGCGTAGTATCGCAGGCCCAATCATCCGTAAGTTTGACGCTCCCAGCATAATATTGCCAATGCCCGGGAAGCCGTTCCGGCACAGCGATAGGATTCCTCCGCTCGTTCATGTCGTCAACGTCGTCGGTCTGGTTGTGAGTGCGCTGATCCTCCTCTTCACGTTCATCAATCTGTCCTACCAGCTGCTGGTATTCGTCCCCATGGTCGGCGTGGCGTGGGCATACTGGCGTCAGCGGAAGAACCCGCGCGTGGTGGCTTCGTATTTTGGAATGTCGATGGCACTTCTCACCTGGATCCTGATCTGTGAGCATATCGTACTGATCGACAACCTGCTCCACACCCGCCTCAGTGAGCGCTTGAGCCTGGGCGTGCGCTTGCAGACATATGTCCTGGCGAATCTCCGCGACCGGGTCGCAGATCACGAATCGTGTTGTGCCGATTCGTTAACGTGGCGCTATCGCCCGGGATCCCGCTACCGCTTCGCGTACGACTGCCCCTCTTGTCGCGAGCCGTATGAAGTGATCGTCGACGAGGCCGGTTACCTCAATCAGGAACGTGGCCTCATGGAGCGGCACCCGCAGATCGATATGTTTCTGGCGGGCGATTCCGTCATGCAAGGAATGGGTGTCCCGAGCATACTCGAGTGGGCGCGACAGCGCGTCCCCGTGACGATGTGGAATCTGTCAATCGCCGGGTATGCTCCGAGACAGAAAGTCAGCGCGCTGCTCACGTATGCGATCCCGAAGCAACCTCGATGGCTTGTGGTGGAGTTCTACGCCCTCAATGACCTGTCGGAAGCCATCCGGGACGACGTGTTCGCTGAGGGCTGCGACTACCGCTGTCGCTACAACGAGCCAGAATTCCACCGGCGACTCGCGCAGCACCCTGTGTATCGGAGCATCTTCGACCTGCCGAACGGCTGGGCGACATTGCGCTACTACTCAGCACACAATTTCACGCTCGCGATGACACGCCATCTCATCGAGGCGATCAAAAATGGGCTCAGACGCCGCGTTAAGCCGGGGCCACCTCCGCCCTCTTCCTCGACACATGTCGTGACACAACCCGGGAATGATGTCCCCTCGTCGAATGGCAGTGGCGAGCGCGAAGGCCATACCATCTGGGCGTCCGGGCTACCATTTCCGCCGGGCGGAGTCCGAGTCCGTCAAGGTCGATGGGACGACTGGCTCGCTGTTGGGATGGCAGCGACCAAACGCCAGTACGAGCGATTGGTGACGACACTGGAGGGGATCCGCCCGAAGCCGAGTGTAATCCTTCTCTACAATCCGACGCCATATCAGGTCTACCGTGATGTGTGGATCGATCGCGAGCCTGAATCGGATCGATCGCTAGGCTCGACGCGGGCTGCACTTGCCCGCTTTGCCGACGTGCACGGGTGGCAATTCTTGGACCTGACGGAACCGCTCCGACAGGAAGTGAAGGCTCGCCAGACGTGGCTTTTCGGTCGCCATGACATTACCCATTGGTCATTAGAGGGATCCGCGATCGTAGGAGACGTGCTGGCGCGGGAACTCCTGACCGTCATAAGGACTCAGGCAGGCGACAAGTAAACTGCTCGTTGAAGGACATCCTCGCTGGCCACGCGCTTGCAGTACGTCATAGCCCGACGGGCCGGGCGGACGTGCTGATGCCTCACGGTGGGAAGTCAAGGCCGGGAGCCGCAGTACGACGCGGGTTTCGCTCGGCCCGTCACTTCTTCGAAGCCTTTACCGAAAGCTACAACAGATCGGACGCGTCGATGCCGCGCGCGGCCAGGAGCGCGCGGAGCTTGCGAATGCCGGCCGCCTCGATCTGACGCACGCGCTCGCGGCTGAGCGTCAGCCGCTGGCCGATCGTCTCCAGCGTCTCCGGTGGATCGCCCTCGAGGCCGAACCGCCGACGCAGCACAGTGCGCTCGTTCGCGGCGAGATCGTCGAGGACGGACACCAGCTCGGTCCGGTTCTGAAAGAGCGACACGAACGAGCCTGCGGGATCGGCGGTGCGGTCCGCGATCATGTCGCCGAGTGTCGACTGGCGCTCCCCGCCAACCGGCGCATCGAGCGAGACGGGCTGCTGGCGCACCTCGTCCAGCTCCTCCACTTCTTCCTCGGTGATGCCGAGGGCGGCCGCCAGCTCGGCGGGGGTTGGCGTGCGGCCAAGCGTTTGCGTGAGGCGCCGCTGCTCGCGCACGTAGCGCGACAGCAGCAGCTCGACGTGGACGGGGAGCCGGATGGTGCGCGCCTGGTTGGCGAGCGCGCGCACCACGGCCTGGCGAATCCACCAGGTCGCGTACGTCGAGAAGCGTGTGCCGCGATCCGGATCGAACTTGTCGACGGCGCGCAACAGACCGAGATTGCCCTCCTCGATCAGATCGGGCAGCGGCAGCCCGCGATTGCGATAGCGACGCGCGATCTGTACGACGAGCCGGAGGTTCGCCTCGATCATCCGCTGCTTGGCCGCCTCGTCGCCCGCCCGGACGCGCATCGCCAGCTCGTGCTCCTCGGCGCGCGACAAGAGCGGGATGCGTGAGATCTCGCCGAGGTAGACACCCAGATTCGCGCGGCTCTGCTCGCGGGTCTCGTCGCGGACGTCCTCGTCGACCTCGTCCAGCAGCGGCTCGAGCGGCTCGTCCGGAACGACCTCCTCCGCCTCGCGGCTACTCATCCCCCTCGTCCTCGTCCGTCTCTGTCACGTGGGCCACGCGCGCCGGCAACGGCAGCATGTACAGCGGATTGTAAACGCGGCCTTCACGCCGAATCTCGAAGTGGAGATGATAGCTCGTCGCGCGGCCGGTGCGGCCGAGGCTGGCGATGCGCTGACCGGCGATCACCCAGTCGCCCACCTCGACCAGGTTGTCGTCGTTGTGTGCGTACACGGTGGTGAAGCCATGCTGGTGCTCGATCTTGACGACGCGGCCGTAGCGCGGCTCCACGCTGCTGACGACCACCACCCCCGGCGCCGCGGCCCCGATCGCCTCACCGCGCTCGCCCTGGATGTCGATGCCGCGATGCCAGCCGAGCCGTCGCCGGCCGAACGACGAGGTGATGGCACCCTCCTTCGGCCACACGAAGGCGGTCAGCGCGTCGGCGAAATCGGGAACGGCGAAGAAGAAGTCGGCGGGCGCGCGTGCGCCCGCCGACCGCGGCGACGCCTCGGCGTGCTTGCGCGTCACACGCGCCACGGCGTGATCGACCGTGGCCGCGCTCCCCGCGCCCGGAATGACGAGCCGCTGTCCGACTCTCAGCGTCACGCGGTCGTTCGCGAGCCGATTGGCAGCGAGCAGCGCGGATACGGTGACGCCATAGCGTCGCGCGACCGAGGAGAGCGTGTCCCCGCGCTCCACCTGATGCACCCGCGCCGTCGGTGTCGTGCTCGGTTTCGCCGGCGGCGCCGCCCACGCGCTCACCACCACCAGGCCCAGCAGCAGCGCGGCGGCCAGCGGCCGCGCGTAACCCGTCACGCGTCGGCGCTCGAGTACCGGATATCGAAGCCGACGAACCGGTTCGTCGCCGGCAGCCAGCGGACGGTCACGTTCTCGATGCGCGACAGCGGCGGTCCTTTCTCGAGCGCGCGCACGAACTCCTCGATCACGGGCCGCGGGCCCTCGACGCGCGCGCGGACGCGGCCGTCCTTGAGGTTCATCACGTATCCGACGAGACCGGCGAGCTCGGCGCGGCGCTGGGCGTAGTTGCGGTAGCCCACGCCCTGGACACGTCCTTCGACGATGACGTCCGCTGCCGACTTGTTCACCGGTGCGAGCATGTCGTCGCGCCGCCGGCGGGACGAGCCCCGACGGCGGGCGGCGGAAGAAGTGGTCGGGGCGAGAGGATTTGAACCTCCGACTTCACGGTCCCGAACCGTGCGCGCTACCAGGCTGCGCTACGCCCCGATCCGACCGGCCTATTGTACATATCCCGGGTCAGGACTCCCAGGCGTACTTTCCGACGAGCTTCACGAACTTGCACTCGCCGTACGCCTCCTTCCGGACCTCGTTGCCGACGCGCTCCACGACGGTGAGGACCTGGTCGTCGGGGCTGCCGATGGGCAGCACCATCCGTCCACCGTCGGCAAGCTGGGCGATGAGCGGCGGCGGGATCGACGGACCGCCGGCGGCGACGAGAATTCGGTCGAACGGCGCCTGATCTGGCCAGCCGAGCGCGCCGTTGCCGACGCGCACCCACACGTTGTCGACACCGAGGGATTCGAGCGTCGCCCGCGCGCGATCGGCGAGCCGCGGCAGGCGCTCGATCGAACACACGCGACGCGCGAGCGCGCCGAGCACAGCCGTCTGATAGCCGGAGCCCGTGCCGACCTCGAGCACCTTCTCCTGCCCGGTCAGGCGGAGCAGCGCCGACATGAGCCCGACGATGTACGGCTGCGAGATCGTCTGCTCCTCCCCGATCGGCAGCGGATGATCGCCATACGCGCTGTGGGCGAGGCCCTCGTCGACGAAGCGATGTCGCGGAATGCGGCGCATCGCCTCCAGCACGCGCACATCGGTGATGCCGCGTCGCACGAGCTGCTCCTCGACCATGCGCTCCCGCTCACGGGCCAGCCGCGCCTCGAAGCCGCCCTCCATCCTCATCGCCTCCGCGCCTTCTTCGACGGAGTGCGAACGGGCGCGGGGCGCGCGCGGAGCGCGGCGTTGAGCGCGGGCTCCCAGTCGGTCATCTGCGCGAGCGCGCGATGATGCGTGAGGTCCAGATGGAGCGGCGTCACGGCGGCAAAACCCTCGTGGAGCGCGCCCATGTCCGTGCCGTCGAGCGCCTCCCATGCCGGCGGGCCGGCGCCGATCCAGTAGTGCGCACGCCCACGCGGATCGGCCTGCTCGACGATCTTGCCGGAGTACACGCGGTGGCCCAGCCGCGTGAGGCGGATGCCTTTGACCGCGCCTTGCGGCACGTTCACGTTGAGCAGCGTCTTCGGCGGCAGTCCGCTCACGAGCACGCGCATGGCGACCTGCTTGGCGACCCGTGCGGCCTCGGTGAAGTCGACGCCGTCGGCCAGCGAGACGGCGAGTGACGGCACGCCCAGCAGCGTGCCCTCCATGGCCGCGGAGACGGTTCCAGAGTACGTGACGTCGTCGCCCAGATTCGAGCCGTGGTTGATGCCCGAGGCGATCAGCACCGGCCGCTCGGGCAGGAAGCCGAGCACGCCGAGATTGACACAGTCCGACGGCGTCCCGTTCACCGACCAGCGGCGCTCGGCCACGCCGTGCGCACGCAGCGGCCGGTGCAGCGTGAGCGCGTGACCGCAGGCACTCTGCTCGCGCTCGGGCGCCATGACGTGGACCTCACCGAGCTCCTCGAGGGCGCCGGCGAGCGCGGCCAGCCCTGCCGCGTGAATGCCGTCGTCGTTGGTCACGAGCAACAAGGCCATGCGAGTGAATACTACGCGGGTTTTCGCGCCCGCGGGTACGGGCGCTACCGGAGGAAACGCGTGTCGTCGACGGGCACGACGACCCAGCCGCCGTCGCGCAGTTGCTCGGACACGTTGCGGCGCCGACGCTCCGCCTGGCGCCGTTCGACCGGCGGGACGGCCTCGGCGCGCCGTCGATCGCGATACCGACGATCGATGATCACGGCCACCAGCGAGGCGAGGCCACTGAACTCATCGCGCAGATGCGCGGCCACCGGCGCGAGGTCCCGCCGGATGATCACGGCGATGGACACGGACTCGCGCCGGGACTGCCTCTCGCCGCCCTCGCCGCTCTCGGCACGTGGGTCCATGGCTTCTTATAGCCACGTCGCGGGCGTCGCCGTGCATGTTTTTTTGCCACGTCGCAGCATCGGCGGGATCTGCTCCGTGCCCGCGGGCGCGCGTCCCGCGGGCACGAACAGCCAGGAATTGGTCGGGGCGACTGGATTTGAACCAGCGACCACCGGACCCCCAGTCCGGTGCGCTACCGGGCTGCGCTACGCCCCGATATCAAAACGATGTTCGTTTATACCACGCGTTTGCTGCCTCGTCGTGCGCGACGCCACCCGACCTCTTCGGCGCGGGCCACCGCTTTCGAGCCTCTATCACATCCCGGCGAACAGCAGCGGCCGACGGCGTGCGGCCCTTGAAACAATTCCCGCAGCGTCGAGGCAGGGCGAGCCCCTTGCGGTGGCGGCCCGCCGCCGGACGATGCCGACGGCGGGCCGCCGCCACGGGCTGGCGAAGGTTACGCTGTGTGTGGCGAGGGAGCCGTCGTGATGGACGGTACCGCACCGCGCCTCGGCTGAGACATCTCACGGCGCTGGTGAAGCGCGATCTCTTCGATGACGAGCCACAGCGGCAGCGCCAGTGCGATCAGGTAGTACACCGCAGTTGCGATCGCCATGCTCCATCCCCCCTTGCCTGAGTGGTTGCTGCGGAGCGCTCGTACGCAGGCGCCGTGCCACGCGCGCGCAGGGGAAAACCGGCGAGTTCGGCGCACGTTTTCCGTGTGCCTCGGTCACAAAGCCCGACTACCGTATGTCGCGCCCGGGCGCCGTGTGTGAGGGAGCACGCGACCGCTCCCTGTTCCGTCGTGTCTGCCGGCCGACCGCGTACGAAAGGCTTCGCTACACGGCGTGGCTACATGGGTGGCGCGGGGCGTCGGGCGTGGAGTGGTCTGGGCGCAACCTTCAAGTCGCGAGGCGAGTGCGAAGAGTCGAAAGGCGCTCGCGAATGCGACGCAACGCCTCCGAATACGCGGCCTCGCGGATACCGAGGTCGAGCTGCGCGGTCGTCTTGCCGCGGGACTCCGCGAGCAGGCGTTTGCGTGCGCCCTCGAGGGTGAGGCGCTCTTCGTAGAGCAGCGACTTGATCCGCTGCACCAGCTCGAGATCCCGGCGCCGGTAGAGGCGCTGCCCGGCCGGGTTCTTCTTCGGGCGGAGCAGCTTGAACTCCGACTCCCAGTAGCGGAGGACATAAGCCGGCACGCCGGCCAGCTCCTCGACCTCGCCGATCCGGTAGTAGAGCTTCTCGGCGACTTCGAGCGTCACGGCGCGGTCGAGGGCGTCGTGCTGTTGATGCGCTGCTTCAGTCCCTTGCTCGGCTTGAACGTCAGCACCTTCCGCGCCGTGATCTCGATGGAGTCACCGGTCTGCGGATTGCGCCCGCGTCGCGATGCCTTGCGACGGATGCGGAAGTGGCCGAAGCCGACGATCTTCACGTCCTCGCTCTTCTCGAAGCAGCGGAAGATGATGTCGAACACCGATTCGACCACCGACGACGACTGCCGCTTGGACAGCCCGTGCGCGGCCACGGCATTGACCAGGTCGTTCTTGGTCACAGTGGAGCCTCACCTCCTCGTGAGAAACGGCTTGTAGCCCTTGCCCTCGAGCTCTTTCAGCGTCGCCATGGCCGTCGCCTTGTCGGGAAAGCCGCCGACGCTCACGCGATGGAGCGTGTCTCCGCTCGACGCGCGCTCGGCCGTGGCCGTGCTGCCTCCGGTGCGGCGCACTTGCACTTTGAGGCCGTCGACCGCGAGCTCCTTCGACAGGGCCACCGCATCACGCAGCGGCAGGCTCGGCTTCACCACGGCGCCGTTGCCCGCTGCCTCCACGGTCAGTCCCTTCGCGGCCAGCCGCGTGTTGAGCTCGGCCGGCGACTGGCCGGTGATGATCACGTCGTACTGATCGCCGTTGCCGCTCGGCGCGGCGACCGTCGTCTTGCCAACCGTCGCGACGCTCGCCGCACGCGGCGCGTCGTCGACCTTGTAGTTGTCCTCGCGGAGCTTGGCCGCCACCTTGTTCGCCGTCGCCGCATTTTTGAAGGCGCCGACCTGGACGTACCACTGCTTGCCCGTCGACTTCACCGTCTTGACGGCGGCCTTGGCCGGCGCAACTGTCTTCGACGTCGTCGGGGCGGTCATCGCCTCTTTCGTGCCGGTGGGCTCCGTCGTCGCGCTCGACTTGGCGTCGGCAGACTTGAGCGCATCGGCCCCGCTGCTATTGTCACTGAGCCGCCCATCGCCGAGCGGCTTCGTCTCGCTCAGCTTCGTGTCGGTCGGCTGCTCGGCGGTGATCGGCGGGGCGGGAGTCGAGGGCGCGGTGGCGGGCGTCGGCGGCATGGCCGGCGCCGGTGTGGTTGCAATCGGCGGAGCCGGCGTGGCGGCCATCCCCGGCGGCGCGCCCGGTGGCGGCAGCGGCGTGACGGCCACGGGCGGCGCCATCGCGGGCTTGCTCGCGGGCACCGGTGTGGGAAGCTTGGCCGTCGCGCTCGGCTTGGGCGCATTCATCGCGTCCAGGATGTACGGCACCGCGACGGCACCGATGACACCGAGGACGATGAGCACGAGAACGGCACGGAACCACGTCGCGGCGAAGATGGAGCGTGGCGCAGTCTCGTCGAACAGATCGTGATCAGAGCCTTGATGACGGTCGTTCGTGTCGGCCATGCGGGCTATCGTAGCACGATGCTTGGGATATCAGCCCTTCCTGCGGGCGTCTGAGAGAAAAAAACATCACCCATGAAGGCCTCGGCCTCGCTCCGGGTGTCGTCGGAGTCGATCATGAGCGCCACCTTGCCGACCCGGGGCGCCGGCTTGCCGAAGAGCGCCATGTAATCCTCGGCCACGTTGCGCTCATAGCGCTGCCACTGGTCGAGCGCCCCGCGCCCCGACTCGACCACGATGATGCGCACGTTGCTCGCGCGCGGATGCGTGAGCTGCGTCCCCTCCGGCGCGCGGCTGTCCCAGACGTAGCCGATGACATCGCTCGACGTGCGCGGCGACGGCCAGCGGGGAAAGACGACGTAGAGCTGCGCCGCCTCGTCGTCCCGCGCGCTATCTCTGACGTCGCCGGCGGCGGGCAGGATCGTGACCTTCCACGTACACGCGAGATTCGGAAACGTCTTCAGGTCGACGACGACGTCATGGTGGACGGCGAACGACGAGCGCTCGCTGCGGAGCCGCATGGCCACACGGCCGTCGGCGCGCACGACCTCGACGGTCGCCTGCCCCGCGAACTCCTTGAGCTGCCAGCCGCGCGGGACGCCGTCGGCGGGCAAGCGCACCGGCGCGGGATCGGCGATCGCCACGCGGATGCGATTCGCTGGGTCCGTTGCCGCCGGCGGGTCATCGGCCGCCGTCGTGCGCGCTACCGTCACCGGCGACGGCGGTGGCTTCTGGCCAAGCAGCGTCACACCGCCCGCGCCGGCGGCGACGATGGCGACGCCCGTGAGCACCCACAACAGCGGGTGCTGACGGCGGCGCTCCGGCGTCACCGGCGCGCTCGCGGTGCCGTCGGCTTCATCCGGCCGGCCTTGCGGAACGAGAGCCGCAGCGGCGAGCCCTCGAAGCCGAAGGCGAAGCGGAGTGATTTCGCGAGATAGCGCTCGTAGGAGAAATGGATGCCGTCCGGCCGGTTCACGCGCACGGCGAACGTCGGCGGCGACACCGCGACCTGCGACGCCGACTGGATGGCGAGCGGAACGCCGCGTAGCGAGACGGGGCGGCGGTCGAGCGCCTGCTGCAGCACGCTGGTGACCTCGGCCGCAGCCACGCGACGGCGCGCCTGCGCCGCCACGCGGTCGATCGTCGTGAAGAGCTCGCCCAGGCCGTCGCCGGTGGTGGCCGACGTGAAGCACACCGGCGCGTAGTCGAGGAACGACAGCCGCTCGCGCAGCTGATCCACCACCTCGGCCTTGCGCACCATGCCCGCCGGCACGAGGTCCCACTTGTTCACGACGATGACGATGGCGCGGCCCGCCTCGTGCGCGTAGCCGGCGATGTGCGCGTCCTGCGCCGCCAGGCCCTCGGAGGCGTCGAGCACGAGCAGCGCCACCTCGCACCGGTCGAGACTCTTCAGCGCCATGACCACGGCCAGCTTCTCGAGCGGCTCGGTCACGCGGCCCTTGCGTCGGATGCCGGCGGTGTCCACGAGGACGTAGGGCCGACCCTCGTACGTGAACGGCGTGTCGACGGCATCGCGCGTGGTGCCCGGCTGATCGTGCACGAGCACGCGCGCGGTGCCGGTCATGGCGTTCACGAGCGACGACTTGCCGACGTTGGGGCGGCCGATGACGGCGATGGCCACCGGGCGGCCGCCACCCCGCGGCGTCGACGGCGTCGGCGTGCGATCGCGCAGCGTCTCCAGCATCTCGGCAACCCCGCGACCGTGCTCGGCGGACACGCCGACGGGATCCCCGAGGCCGAGAGTGTAGAGGTCGGCGAGGGCCGCCTCCTGCGCGCGGTCGTCGACCTTGTTCGCCACCAGGACGACCGGCTTGTTCGCGCGGCGCAAGATTCGGGCGATCTCCAGATCGAGCGCGGTGGCGCCGGCGCGCGCGTCGACGACGAACGCGATGAGGTCCGCTTCCTCCACGGCCATGAGGACCTGGTCGCGGACGCCTTCGATCAGCGGCTCCGCCGCGCCGGGATCGAAGCCACCGGTATCGACGACGGTCGCCTGCCAGCGCTCGAAATGCACCTGCCCGTAGAGACGGTCGCGGGTCACGCCGGGCACGTCGCGCACGAGCGCCTGACGTCGTCCGACGAGCCGGTTGAACAGCGTCGACTTGCCAACGTTCGGGCGCCCCACGATCGCGATGACCGGTCGCGTCATACCGAGGTGGGGGGCCCCGAAATGGCCCCCCACTCCCCCGCACGCTCGTCGCGCCCCGGCGGAGCCGTGGCGCGCCTCGATGATTGCGCGGGATGAAGCGCGCGCAGCAGCGCGCGTGGCTCGGGGGCGACCACGTCGACGGGGACGCCGAGATCGCGCGCGAGGTCGGCGGGCGTGACGTCGTCGAGAAAGACTCCGTCACCGTCCCGGACGGCCACCGCGGGCACGAGCACGCGGTCGCCGAGGTTCGCGAGCCCGGCGAGATGCCGCTGGATGTCGCCGCCGGTCAGGAGGCCGGTCACCGAGATGCTGCCGCCGAAATGATGGTTCGGCACCGCGGCGACCGAGGCGCGATTGCCGGGCAGCGCCGTCAGGAGGGCCGCCAGCCGCGGCGCGTACAAGGTGCCGGTCACCACGGTGACGCGCGCGGACACGGCGTCCGGGGGCATGCGCCGCGCCACCCGCGCGAAGCCGTCCTCGAAGCGCCGGACGAGGCCGATGCCGTCCTCGGCGATGGCGAAGCCCTCGTAGGCCGCGGCCGCCGGCAGCGGCGCCCCCGCTTGCAAGTAGACCTCGTCGCCGAGGAAGACGAAGCGACTGCCGAGCCGCGCGGCGAACGCCGCTTGCCAGTCGTGGACGGTGTCGACCAGCGCACGCGCCTCGTCGTCGGTGAGCGTGCGCAGCGACGGCAGACGCTCGCGATGCGCGGTGAGGCCAACCGGCACGATGGCGGTGGTGGCGACGTGCGGGTGAAGCGGCGCCAGCTCGTGAACGGTGCGCGCGAGCTGCGCGCCGTCGTTCCAGCCGGGGCAGAGCACGATCTGCGCGTGCATCCGGATGCCGGCCTTCGCCAGACGCGCGAGCCGCGGCAGGATCTCCGCGGACGCGCGCGGACGTCCGAGCAGCTCCCAGCGCCGCGCGGGGTCCGTGGCGTGCACGGAGACGTAGAGCGGCGACAGCCGCTGCCGCTCGATGCGCTCGAGCTCCGCCTCGCTCAGATCCGTCAGCGTGATGTAGTTGCCGTGCAGGAACGAGAGCCGGAAGTCGTCGTCCTTGACGTAGAGGCTCTTGCGCATCCCCTTCGGCAGCTGATGGATGAAGCAGAACACGCACTTGTTGGCGCACGTCGCGATCTCTCCCGGCCGCGGCGCCTCGAGCTCCACGCCGAGCGCGCGCCCGCCACCGGCCAGGCGCAGCGCGCGCGTGGCGCCCTCACGCTCCACCGTGAGCGCGAGGCGGCCGTCGGCCGCGTGGAACTGGAAGTCGATGGCGTCGCGCACGACGTGACCGTTGATGGCCACGATGCGGTCGCCGGCGGCCAACCCGGCCACCGCGGCCGGCGTGCGTGCGCGGACGGCGGCGACGACGACGCCGTCAGCGGAGCAGCGAGGCTTCATCGGCTTCCCCCTCGGCGACGGGCGCGGCGTTGAGGAAGCGCATCCCCTGCACGATGTACTGCAGGCCCGAGACGATCGTGAACCCCGCCGCCAGCCACATGAAGACACCCGCGCCGAGATCGACGCGCAAGAAGCGTCCCGTCAATGCAGTCAGCACGGTGAGCACCTGGAAGAACGTCGCCGCCTTGCCCGCCCGCGTCGGTCGCGGATAGATCCGGCCGCCCGCCATGTGAATGGCGAGCGCACCGACGACCAGGATGATGTCGCGACTGATGACGACGGCGGCGATCCAGAACGGCAGCGCCTTCAGCCACGTGAGCGTCACGAACGACGAGATCAGCAGCAGCTTGTCGGCCATGGGATCGAGGAACGCGCCGAGCCGGCTCTGGATCCCGCGGTGCCGCGCCACGTACCCGTCGAGGAGATCGGTCAGCGCGGCGGCGGCGAACACCACGAGCGCGAGGCCCGGCCGTCGATAGACCAGCAGTGACACGAAGACGGGAATCAGCAGAATGCGCAGGACCGTGAGCCAGTTCGCGAGCCCCATAACTGGAAGGCTTCAGTCTAGCACGCGCGCCGCGGCTCCCTGTCCGGCCCGGTAGGCACGCAGCGAGGCCACCACGGGCCCCGGCAGCTCGACTTCGAGCGCCACGTGCTCCGGTCGATCCTGGCGTGAGATCACCCGCCCGCGCTCGTAGCAGAGCGCAAGCGCAGCGCCGTCCCCGTGCGGGATGTGCAGCGTCACCGGGCCACCGGCGGGCAGCACGGCCTCGATGGCGTCGAGCAGCGCGTCGAGGCCCGTCCCGGTCGCCGCCGAGACGGCGACCGCGTCGCGACGACCCGCAAAGGCGGCGGTGGCCTGCCCGTTCTCGAGCCGATCGATCTTGTTGAGCGCGACCACCGTCGGACGCTCGGCCACGTCGAGCTCGCGCAGCAGCGCCTCGACGGCAGCCATGTGCTCTTCGAGCGCCGGGTGCGAGGCGTCGACGACGTGCACGAGCACGTCGGCCTCGGCCAGCTCCTCCAGCGTCGCGCGAAACGCCGCCACGAGCTCGTGCGGCAGCTTGCGGATGAAACCGACCGTGTCGGTCAGGATGAACGGCCGCCGTCCCGGCAGCGTGACGAGCCGCGCCGCCGGATCGAGGGTGACGAAGAGCTGATCGGCGGCCGTGAACTGCGCGCCGGTGAGCTGATTCAGCAGCGTGGTCTTGCCGGCGTTCGTGTAGCCGACCAGCGCGACCACCGGCGCGCCCGCGCGCTTTCGGCCCTGGCGCATCAGCCGTCGGTGCGCCTGCACGCCTTCGAGCTCCCGTCGCAGCTGTATCACGCGCCGGCGGATCACGCGGCGATCGGACTCGAGCTGCGTCTCACCCGGTCCGCGCGTGCCGATGCCGCCACCGAGCCGCTCGAGATGCTTCCACTGTCCGACCAGACGCGGCAGCAGATACGTCAGCTGCGCAAGCTCGACCTGGAGCTTGCCCTCCGCGGTGCGCGCCCGCTGCGCAAAGATGTCGAGGATGAGCGCGGTGCGATCGATGACGTGGATGCCGAGCGCCTCGGTGAGATTTCGCTCCTGGATGGGCGTCAGCGCGTCGTCCGAGATGAAGAGATTCATGCCACCGGCGCGGGCGGTCTCCGCCATCTCCTGCACCTTGCCGCGGCCGAAGTAGAGCGACGGCGTGGGCGCCGTGCGCTCCTGCACCACGCGGTCGCCGATGGTGGCACCGGCGGCGGCGGCGAGGCCGGCCAGCTCCTCGAGCGATTCCTCCACGTCGCCGCGCCGCTGCGACGGCCGCTTGACGGCGGCCAACATCGCGCGCTCGCGCGCGTGTCGCCGCACCTCGTGACCGTTGCCGTTGCGACTCACCCGATACACCCCTCCTGCTCGAGTCTCGCCTCGATGACCGCGGCCACCGCCCTTGCATCCCCGTCGAACGCGTCGACGTCGACCCACGCGAGCGCGGGCTCGCGCGCGAACCATGTGAGCTGGCGCCGCGCGTAGCGAACGGTGTCACGCTGCATGCGTCGAAGCGCCTCCGTGTGCGCGAGGTCTCCTCGCACGACGGCGGCGAACTCGCGATAACCGATCGACGACATGGCTTGGACGCCGGCGTAGCCGCGGGCCAGCAGTCCCCGCAGTTCGTCTTCGAGGCCCGCCTGCACCATCGCCGCCGCGCGCCGGCGCAGGCGCTCGGCCAGTGCCGCGCGGTCCATGGTCAAACCGACGTACACGACGGCCCAGTCCGGCTCGGCGGTGGCCCAGCGCGTCTGCACACCGGCCCCGCCGCCCCGCACCCGTTCGAGCGCGCGGATCACTCGCACGTGATCGTGCGGATGCAGGCCGTGGGCCACCGCAGGCGCCACCGCCTGCAGCTGGGCATGGAGCGCCGCCCGTCCCTCGCGCACGGCCACCGCCGCCAGCTCGGCCCGGTACTCGGGATCCGCCGGCACGGCGGGGTCGAGCCCGCGCAGCAGCGCGCGGATGTAGAGCCCCGTGCCGCCGACCACGGCCGGCAGCCGCCCGCGGCGATGGATATCGGCGATGAGCGCACGCGCGGCGGTGGCGAAGCGCGCGGCGTCGAAGGTCTGATCAGGATCCACGACGTCGATCAGGTGGTGAGGAACGGCCGCACGCTCCGCGGCTGTCGGCTTGCCGGTGGCGACGTCCATGCCGCGGTAGACCTGCCGCGAGTCCGCGCTGATCACCTCCAGCGGCACCCGCGAGGCCAGCGCGACCGCGGCCGCCGTCTTGCCGACACCGGTCGGGCCGGCGAGCACCAGGAGCGGAGCGTGATCCGTGCGCACGCCGCCAAGTTTACGCCCGGCGGTCACCACGTGCGCTTCAGCTCGCGGCGGATGTCGTGCATCGACACGCGGCTGACGATGGGCCGCCCGTGGGGGCAGAAGTACGGCGTGCGCGTCTGCGCCAGATCGGCCACGAGACGCTCCATCTCCTCGCGCGCGAGCGGCGTGTCGGCCTTGATGGCCGCGCGACAGGCGACGAAGGCGAGCGCGCGGTCGACGGCGGGCGCCCCGGCCTGCGGGCCGCCCAGGTCGTCCACGGCCGCTTCGAGCAGCCGACATGGCTCGTCGGCCTTGAGCAGCGTCGGCACCGCGGTGATCGATACCGCGTCGCCGGCCAGAAGCTGGAACGCAAAGCCGAGCCGCTCGAGCGGTGCGCGCCAGCGCTCGAGCAAGGCGCGCGCGGCCGGCGCGAGCTCCACGGTCTCCAGGAATAGCAGCGCCTGCGAGGGCGCGCCGCCGGCGGCGAGGTCCGTCTCGAGGCGCTCGAAGAGCACGCGCTCGTGCACGACGTGCTGATCCAGAAAGAACACCTCGTCCTCCGTGGTCGCGACGATGAACGTGTCTTGCACCTGGCCGAGCACGCGGCCGAAGCGCACCGCCTTGGTGTACGGCGCCGCCGTCTCCGCGAAGAGGGCGCTCTGCGTCCCGGGCGTCGTGGCCGCCGAGCTGGTCGCGCGCGTCTCGCTCGTCCACTCCACGGTGGCCGGCGCGGACGTCGGCCGCTGCAGTGCGTCGTGGAGGGCGGCCACCAGCATCTCCTGCACGAGTCGCGGATGGCGGAATCGCACCCACGCCTTGGTCGGGTGGACGTTGGCGTCGACGTCGGTCGCGGGCAGCTCGACGGCGAGCACCACCAGCGGGAAACGATCGCGCGCGAGGATCGGACGATAGGCGGCGAGCACCGCCTGGAGCAGCGCGGGATCGCGGACGGGCCGTCCATTGACGATGATGATGATGTCGTCGCGTCCGCCGCGGGTCACCTCGGGCGGGCTCGCATGGCCGTGGACGCGCACGCCGTGCTCGGCGCGGCTCACCGCGAGCAGGCGTCCCGCGAGGTCCCAGCTCCACAGGGCGCCGATCCGCTCCTTCAGCGTGGCGGCCGCGGGGGCCGTCAGCACCGCGCGCCCGTTGTTCGTCACGCGCAGCTGGACCTCGGGATGGGCGAGCGCCAGCTGTGTGAGCGCGCGCAGCGTCGCGGAGAGCTCCGTCGGCGCCGACTTCAGGAACTTGAGTCGCGCCGGCGTGTTGAAGAAGAGATCGCGCACCTCGACGGTCGTGCCGCGTGCGCGCGCCGCCGGACGCGGCTCGCCGAGCTGGCCGCCGTTGCAAGCGATCTGCCACGCGTGCTCGCCGCCGTCGACGCGCGAGGTCAGCGTGAGCCTCGCTACCGAAGC
>DASTCJ010000033.1:0-2799 GCA_035605575.1 Candidatus Methylomirabilota bacterium | reverse complement strand
CCGTGCTTCGTGAACGGGGTGCGGAAAAGCCGCATTGAAACTGGGCGGTTCCACCGATTCGCTCAGCGGCTCCGCGGCCGACTCTTCGAGAGTCCCCCGAGGAGGAGAACGATGCACCTACGCCTGTTCGCAGCACTCGCCGCAATCGCGATCGCCGCCGCCGTCGCAGGTGTCCTGGCGCTGGGCGGCGGCGAGGAGGCGGCGAACAACGCGCCGACGTCCGCTTCCGAGCACCCGATTGCGGTTCCGGCGGCGGCGCGGACGGTGATGATCTCGCGCGCGATGCCGATGCCGTCCGCTCACGAGCGCCGCCTCTCGGCGATGCTCGAGGAGGGGACGATGCCGGATCGACCGATGATGGCCGAGGTCATAACGGATAGCGATTGCGCACCCGACGCGCGGATGATCTCGCGCTGCCGGAACGTCGTGCGACTCGCGAGCGGGCGGCAGATCGTTCTCCGGCACCCGCACGACATGACGACCATCCCCTGCCTGGCACCCGGCGAGCGCGTGCGGCTAATTCCTACTGGCGTCTAGTTCAGACCCGCGCAAATCCGCGGCTCAGCTTCACCGCTTGGCCGGCAGCGCAGGAGCGCGCGCGAGCACGTAGTTGCGCGGCTACTTCCGTTCCATCAGCAGAAAGGCGACGAGGTCGGCGATCTGCCGCGTCGTGAGCTGGCTGCGGTAGGTAGTCGGCATCACGCCCTTCTGGTAACCGGAGGCGATCGACGCATTCGGATCGAGAATCGACTCCCGCACGAAGGCGCTGCTCTTTCCCGTCAGCGTCGTTTCGAGGTTTGGGCCGACCGTCGCTCTCGTGCCGGCTGCCGCGAAGGTGTGACAGGCGCCACAGCCAGCCGAAAGAAACACGCCCTTGCCACGCGCCGCGGTCATGTGCTCGCCCGTCCCCTGCATCCCCGTCATTCCCGGATGCCCAGGCAGTGCACCCGCCTTCGCGCCCTTGCCGCTGTGCAGGAAGGCGATCAGGTCGGCCATCTCCCCCCGGGTGAAGGTCGGCACGGGGATCTTCTCCTCGCGGAAGTGCGACAGCATCGCCGGCAGGTGATCCCAGATCTGGCCGGACATGTCGGCGATCTCACGGGCGGACATATGCCCGCGCATGTAGTCGAGCGGCGGAGCGTCCTCGCCCCCTCGGCCCGCATAGGAGTGACAATCGGAACAGCGCTTCGACTCCCACAGCCGGGCTCCACGAGCAGGATCACCGATCTGCGCGAGCGGAAGGTTCGGACCGCCCATGTGCCCGGCGGGAGCCGCCATCGTCGTCTGGGCGGAAGCGGTGACCGTCTTCGTCTTCCCGGCCGTCTGGTTGCCGACAGCCCACCCGAGCGCCGCCGCTGTCGCGACGAGCAGCACGACCACCGCGATCAGGAGGCCGACAAGCGCTCCCGGTCTCTTCACAACTACACCACGATACTCCCGTCGGGCACATATCGTGTCCGCGTTTCCGTCTCTACCGCGCTTGGGAGACCTTACGGAACCGTTGCGTGGTCTGTTCTGAAAACCGACAACGCGCAGCGGGCTCGAGACCGGTACATCAGGTCGGGCACGCGCGGCCACGCGCGGACACTCACGGCACAGCGGGAAGGCGCGACTTGCAGGTTGAGCGCGCGGCGACCGTCATCGACGTCCCTCTGCACCAGCCACGAGACCGGGGCGACGTTCGAGTACCACGGCCACTTCGTCAGTCGGATTCGTGTGGTCACGGCCGTAGGGAACGAACTGGATCGCAACCAGCACCACGAGCCAGCCCGAGCCCAATCCACATCAGGATCGTGCGAAAGCGCGACACGACCCGAATCGGCAGCTCGCGGCCGGCGCTACACGAGCGCCGCCGGTTCCCTCGCTGCGACGTCGAGCTCGGTCACCGGAACCTGAAAGCGTTCCCTCGCGCGCTCGACCACACCCTTGCGAAGCCAGTGCGGACGTTCCGGCTCCTCCAGGCAGATGACGATCTCGTCGGCGGGGAACCCAAACAACGCGTCCGCGATCGCCTCTACCGGGTCAGCATCGCCGAGGCTGCCGCGCACGCGCAGACCATGACCGCGGAGACAGCCGATGCTCTCCTCGAGACGCGCCTCCGCGAGCGCCCGGTCCTCGGCGTCGTCCGAGATCCACCGGTGCAGCGGCGAACTCAGCACCGGAGCGACCACGAGCACCTCCGCGCCCGCAGCAGCGTGGGCTCTCACCTCAGCGCAGAGCACCGGGTTGCCGCACGCCTGATTCGCGACGTAAAGAATCCGCTGGGGTTTCCGCGTCGATTCGCCCACCATCACTCCTCCCTTCGTCGCTGGCTGAACGCGAGCATCGCACCGGCCGTGTCGGCGCACATCCGCGCGACCACTTAGACGGCTGCGAGGTTCCCCGCACGCCCTGAACCGCGCCCGAGGCGGTTGCCACCACACCTCACGGAGACCACCTCCTTCCGAAACCACAATGGACCCGACGCGGCATCACGTTGTCTGTCTGGTTAACGGAGCGGACACATCAGAAACGACATGCGCGACGCCTTGCCCACCACAAGAACAGACCGATTTGCAGGAGAATGTGTGTCGTGCGTGACTCTCCGAAACACCTCGACGGCCCGCTCCGAGCGGCCTCCGAGCGCTTGGAACACTCTGTTACTTGCTCTCGGCGGCGGTGGGCTCGGCCTGCGGGAGGACGCGGACGGTGCCGACCGTCTCGCTCGCCCGCGACTCCGCGGAGACGTCGGAGAGCAGCGCCTCGAGCTGCTCGCGGTTCAGCGTCTCCTTGTCGAGGAGCGCGCCGGCGACCCGGTCG
>DASTCJ010000180.1:0-3862 GCA_035605575.1 Candidatus Methylomirabilota bacterium | reverse complement strand
ATGCGCGAGGGCGTGGCCACCGTCGGCGAGGGCGTGAGCGAGCGCGCCGCGGCCATCGCGGTCAGCAGCGCGTTTCTCCGTCTCGGTGCCGACACCGGTCGCACCGGCCCGATCACCGCCGGCCGGCGCTCCGGAACGCTGCATGGTCTGCTCGGCGATCACCAGCTGAGCCGGGGCGATCTGCTCCACATGGAGCTGGTTCCCTCCGTGAACGGCTACAGTGCCCGGCTCATGCGGCCGACGGTGATCGGCCCGCCGTCCGCCGAACAGGCGCACACGGCGGCGCAGTTGATCGACATCCAGGACGAGCAGATCGCGGCCATGAAACCCGGCGCGGTGGCGCGGGACGTCGATCGGGTGTGCCGCGCGCGCGTTCTGGGTGGCGGGCTCCGCGAGACATACGACAACTTCACCGGCTACACGCTCGGCTACTACGGCGCCACGCATCCGCCGCGAACGAGCGACTTCACCCGGGCGTTCCTTCCGACCGCCGACTGGGTGCTGGAGCCCGGCATGGTGTTCCACATGTACACCGGCGCCCGCGGCATGTCGTTCAGCGAAACCGTCCTCGTCACCGCCGGCGGCCCCGAACGGCTGACCCGCCTCGAGCGCGTGTTGTTCACCCGGTAGTGTAGAGGCGCGCCACGGCCGGGGCGCGCCGAGTGCTGGGGGCTGGTGGGTATGGGGGCCATTTCGCGGCTCCCATCAAGAAGAAAGCCGACGTTCGAGCCAGTCGCGGAAACGGTAGTAGCTGCCGACGATGGGAAGGAACCAGGGATCGCCGGTGTAAGTCGGGCGCGTGGGAAACGGCAGCCCGTCGAACGCGCACGGCGTGGCCGCCTTTCCAGCGATCTTGAGGGCGGTCTGATAGCCGAGATAGGTCGCCATACCGACGCCGCTGCCCTGGCACCCCGCCGCGTAGTGCACGCCCTCGTGCACGCCCATGTGCGGGACGTGGTCGAACGTGAACGCGACATTCCCGGTCCACGCGTGTGTCACGCGCGTGCGGGCCAGCTCGGGCCAGACGCGCACCATCATCGCGTGCAGGTCAGGTGCCGCCTGCCGCGCCGTCGCGCGTCTGAAGCTGGCGCGCCCGCCGTAGAGGACGCGCGTCCCGTCCGGTGAGAGCCGGTAGTAGCTGAGCACGCGGTAGCTGTCGACGATCATCCGGTCGCGCGGGATCAGTCGCCGTGTCGTCTCCGGCGGCAGCGGCTCCGTCGCGATGATGTAGCTGTTGAGCGGGATGAGCCGACGCCGGAGCCACGGCGTGACGGCGCCGGTGTAGCCGTTGGTCGCCACGATCACCTCGCGCGCCTCGACGACGCCGCGCTTAGTGTGGAGCGTGAATCCGCCGGCGCGCCGCGCGATCGTGTCGACCGGCGTCTCCTCCACGATCAGCGCGCCCGCCCGGCGCACGGCCTCGGCGAGCCCGCGGTGGTAGCGGGCGGGATGCAAGCCCCCGGATGCCTCGGCGACCATTCCCCCGTAGTAATAGGCGGTGTCGATCTCCTCGCGCTGCCGTTGCTGCGGCACGACCCAGGCGTTGGCGCCGGTGAGCTTCCTCGTCGTGTCCACCCGGCTCTCGAGGCTTGCGTAGGCGGATGGACAGTGAGCGCCGACGAAGCGGCCGCTGCGCCGGTAGTCGCAGGCGATGGCCTCGCGCGCCAGCAGCTCCTCGAGGAACGGCAGGCATCGCGCGCTCTCTTCGAGGATCGCGGTGGCCCGCTCGGGGCCGAACGCGCGCGCCAGCTCGGCGTGGTCGAGCTTCAGGCTGCCGGCGATCATCCCACCGTTCAGCGAGCTCGCCGCATGCCCGATCCGCGCGGCATCCATGACCAGGACACCGAGGCCCTGTTGACGCAGCTCGAGCGCCGCCGAGAGGCCGCAGTAACCGGCGCCGACGATGGCGACCTCGACACGATCCGGAAGTGCCGGCACGGTCGCCGTCGATGGCGGTGCCGCCTCCCACCAGTACGGAGCATCCTTGAAGTCGGGGGCGAAGACGTTTGCCGCCGCCATCATCCGCCTCCGGTCAGATAGTCGAACGACGACAGCACGTGCATCCGCACCACGTGCAGGAACTCCTCGACGTCCACGTGCTCGTCCGCCTGTGCCATGCCGCGCGGAAATGGTCCGTGCACGAGCGCGGGAATCCCGCGCTGCCGCCAGAGGCGGGCGTCCGTGCCGCCGAGGCTCACGATCGGTGCGGGGTCCGGGCGGCCGAGCGCCTTGGCGTTGGCGCGGAGGATGCCGATCATCGGGTGGTTCGGGTCGCAGACGTTCGGGGCGCTGTGGTTGAGCTCCTCGAAGGCGGCCTCCGGGTAGCGCTTCAGGATCTCGCGGATCTTCGCGACGACCTCTTCCTTCGCGAGGCCGGGCGGGACTCGGATGTCGGCCTCGAACCAGCACGTGCCGGGAACGATGTTGACCTTCACGCCGCCGTGGATCACGCCGATGTTGAGCGTGACGCGCTGGACGATGTCCTTGGCGCCGGCGCCCTGCGCCTCGTCGATCGCTGCCGCGGCGCCCGCCAGCGCATCCGCGATGTCGATCGGCACCGACGGGCGAAGCGTGGTGAGCTCCTCGAGATCGACGATCAACCGCGCGGCTTGCTTCGTCGCGCTGGGGGAGAGATGCGTATACGCGCCATGGGCGCCTCGCGTTCGCAGCGTGAACTTCAGCCAGAGCGGGCCCTTCTCGCCGAACCGAATGGTCAGCGGGCTGCTCGGCTCGCCGTTCAGGCAGCAGTCGCCGTGGACCTCGGGGTGGTGCTCCATCAGGTAGCGTGCGCCCCACGGGCCGAATGTCTCCTCGTCGGAGACGGCGGTGAGCGTGAGCTTGCCGCGGAGGTGCTCGCGTACGCGATGCAGGTAGTAATAGGTGAAGATCGACGCCGACGTTCCGGCCTTCATGTCGGCCACGCCGCGCCCGTAGATCTTGCCATCGACGATGGCGCCGCCCCACGGGTCCTGCGTCCAACCCTCGGCCGCGACGTCGGCGGGAAACACGTCCATGTGGCCGTTCAGCACGAGGTGATGGCCGACCTTGCCGGTGTCGAACGAGCCGACGATGTTGGGCATGGCGGGCTCGGGCGCGATCACCCGGAACGGAAGCTTGTGCGCTTCGAGAAAGCGCGTCACGTGGGCGGCAGCCTGCCGCGTGTCACCCGGCGGATTGGGGCTCTTGGCGCGCACGAACTCGCACAGGAAGTCGATGATGGTGTCGCGGTCGTCGTCGATCCACCTGGCGAGCTGTCGCTTGACGTCACTCATGTGGTCTCTCCCGGCGAGATGGGTGGCGAGAGAATACACCGCCGGCGGCTTGACAGGGGGACGCCGGCGGCCGACCATCGCCCCGCCTCATGACGGACTCCTGGCTCCCGTTCGAAGCGGCCGAGTACGACCGACGGCAGGCCGCCCTCCGCGCGCGGATGGAAGAGCGGGGCCTCGACGCCGTCCTGCTGTCCGGCCCGGAAAATCAGTACTACCTCACCGGCTACGAGACGACCGGATTCCACTCATTTCCGCAGACGCTGATCGTCCCGCGTTCCGGCCCCACGCTCCTCGTCACGCGCCAGCTCGAGGAAGGCAACGCCGCGGCCGCGTACGGGCTGGGCTCGCGCGGGTATCGCGACGACGACAATCCGGCGGAGGTGCTCGGGCTGGCGCTCTACGGTCTCGGGCTGGCCGAGGCGACGCTCGGCGTCGAGAAAGCGGTGCCGTGGCTCACCGTCCGCCTCTTCGAGGCGCTGCAGCGCGCGCTGCCGAGCGCGAAGCTGGTCGACGTCTCGGGGCTCGTCGAGCTGATGCGCGCGGTGAAGTCACCCGCCGAGATCGCGTACATGCGGCAGGCCGCCGTCGCG
>DASTCJ010000206.1:0-9736 GCA_035605575.1 Candidatus Methylomirabilota bacterium | reverse complement strand
CCGGACGGCCCAGTCGTCGCTCTCGAAGATCAGGTCGCAGTCCAGCCAGGCGACCTTGCGGCAGCTAACGGGGACGTGGCGGAATCCGATGTTCAGCAGACGCTCCTTCTGCCACATGCAGTCGCCGCCATGGAGCTGGATCAGGACGTCGGCGTCTTCGGATCGAAGATCGAAGCTGCCGTCGAACGAGAGCTCGACGGTGACTAGCGGCACCGCGAGGCACTGGCGAAAGACATGATAGTTCTGCAGCCGTCGCTTGAAACGCGCGGGGTTGAAATACGCGGTGACCGCCCATGTGTCGGCGTACGGCTCGTTCATCGTGATCGCCTGGCTCATGGCGACTTAGGCCGACACACTAGCGGCTCACCTGCGTCCATTCAATGTATCGAACGGTAGAGCGGTACGATGGCGCCCTCGCGCGGCCGCCGAGCCTCGGACCTGCACGATTGGGGTATCATCCCCGGCGAGGAGATCACGGCATGACCACTTCAGTAGGCTTCATCGGCGTGGGGAACATGGGCAATCCGATGGCGGGCAACGTGCTGAAGAACTTCCCGCTGACGGTGTTCGATCTGAATCCCGCGGCGGCCAGCAATCTGATCGCGGCCGGCGCGCGCAAAGCGGGCTCCGTGCAGGAAGTCCTCGATCAGTCCGAGATCGTGATGACCTGCCTGCCGGCATCACCGGACGTGGAAGCGCTCTATCTCGCCGCGGGTGGCCTCATCGAGCGCGCGCGACGCGACACGATCCTGATCGATCTCAGCAGCGTGCTGCCGTCGACGCCGCGCAAGCTCGAGCCGAAGGCGAAGGAGCGGGGTGTCCACTTCCTGGAGGCGCCGGTGAGCGGCGGGGTGACGGGCGCCCGCGCCGGCACGCTGGCCGTCATGGTCGGCGGCGACGCGTCGGTGCTCGAGCGCGCGCGACCAATCTTGCGCTCGCTCGGTCCCAACATCTTCCATGTCGGTCCCGTCGGCGCCGGCAACACGGTGAAGGCCATCAACAACATGATGGCGTGCGTCAACTCACTGGCGATGATGGAAGGCGTCGTCCTCGGCCGCAAGGCGGGGATCGACGCGAACATCATCTACGAGGTCGTCAAGGCGAGCAGCGGCGGCAGCAAGGCGCTCGAGCGCATCCAGTCCGCGATCATCCCCCGAAATTTCGCGCCCGGCTTCAAGGTCCAGCTGATGAACAAGGATCTCGAGACGTTCACCACCATCGCGAAGGAGCTGCACGTCCCCATCAGCTTCGCCAACGTCGCCCAGCGCTACCAGCAGGCCGCCCTCGCCGCCGGCCTCGGCGACCAGGACACCAGCGTCGCCTTCACCATCATCGAAAAGCTCGCCAACCTGAAACTCGAATAATTACCGCCGTTCGAGCGCCGGCTTCGCCGGCGCAATCTGTTGCTGGGGGGAGGCAGGGAGGAGCACGCCGCTAGGCGTGCGACGACCGTCGGAAGGGGGCAAAGCCCCCCTCCGAGGTTAATTCCACTTCCGCTCGTCCGAGATCTTCTTCGCGTTGTCGGGGATCACACCGCCCGCCACGACGTCCACGACACCACGCAACTTCATCACGTCGCGGATCGCCGCCTCGAGCGTGTGGCGCGCCGACTGCGCCTCGGTGCCGGCGGCGAGCTGCACGCGCAGCGTCAGCGTGTCGTTGTGACCTTCCCGGCCGACAACGACCTGAGAGCGCTCGACGCCCTTCACGCGCGCGATGATCTCGTCCACCTGCCGGGGGTGGATGAACATGCCGCGGACCTTGGTGACCTCGTCGGCGCGGCCGCGCCAGCCGAGCATGCGCGCGGAGGTGCGGCCGCAGCGGCACGGCTCGTCGGTGATGACGGTGAGGTCGCCCGAGCTGAAGCGGATCATCGGATAGGTGCGATTGTTCACGGTGGCGACCAGCTCGCCGATCTGGCCATGCGGCAGCGGCTCGCCGGTCGTCGGATCGCATACCTGCGTGATCGCGTCCTCGATCAGGTGCATACCGCTCGCTTCCGCACACTCGTACGCGATCATGCCGACGTCGGCGGTGCCGAAGCCCTGACGCGCCATGATGCCGTGCGCCTCGGCGAGCTCGCGGCGCATCGCTTCCGTGAACGGCTCGGCGCCGACCTGCGCCACCTGGAACGGCAGGCGGTCGACGCCCATCTCCCTGGCCTTGCCGAGGATCGTCAGCAGGAACGACGGCGTGCCGACATAGCCGGTGGCCCGAACCGTGCGCGCCATGGTGACCTGGATCTCCGTCTGGCCCACGCCGGTGGGCACCACCGTGCAGCCGAGGATGTTGAGCGCCTCGTCGAGCTCGTGCGCCGCCGGCGTGAGCGCATAGGCGAAGGTGTTCAGCACGATATCGCCCTTCCGGAAGCCGCCCGCAAAGAGACCGGTCTCCGCGTGAAAGGCGCCGATCTCCGGACCCATCGGCTCGAGGATCGGTCCGGGCGAGACGAAGATCTTGCGGATGCGTGAGAGCGGCTCCGTGCAGAAGCCGCCGAAGGGCGGATCGGCCTTCTGGAGGTCGGGCATCGCGCTCTTGCGAATCACCGGCAGCCGCGCGAGGTCCTCGGTGGAGCGGAGGTCGCGCGGCGTGAGCTTCGCTTCCTCGAGCCGGCGCCGGACACCCGGCGCCCGGTCCCAGGCAACCGCCAGCAGCTCCGAGAGCCAGCGCGTCTGATAGCCCTCGCGGGCGCCGGACGACATGGTCTCGCGTTCGCGATTCCAGTAGCCGGCGCGCCGGTCGGGCCCGGCCATCACTGATTCGCGATGGAGGGCATGAGGCCCTGCACGAGCGCCATCAGCTCACGCTTTTCCGTCGCGCCGACACCCTTTTGATCGAGCGCCTTCGCCAGTGCCGCATTGCAGGCGTCGACGTCATCCTTGGTGAGCTTCATTCCCTTGTGCGATTCCTGCATGGTACGCCCGCCATAGGAGCACGGTCCGCCGGTGTTCTCGCAGATGAAGTCCGCGATGTTCGTCTTCAGCGGGCCGACTTTCTCCGCCGGCAGCGACTTGAACGCCGGCCCGATCCTCGGATCGGCCAGCGCATTCACGACGAACTGGTCGACAACGCCAGCAATACCCTCGCGCCCACCGAGTCGGCGATACAGCGACGGCGACGACGTCGTCGTCTTCTCCGAACCCATCGAGGCGCATGCGGCAAGTCCGACCGACACGACCATCAGAAACAGACTGCCCCACACCCCGGCGCGTTTCATCGGAACGATGACCTCCTAGCTGAGCCAGCGTTTACGGCGCTTGTAATGCTTCACGTCGCGGTACGACTTGCGGGCACCGACCTCGGTCAGGCCCAGGTAGAACTCCTTGATGTCGGCGTTGTCGCGCAGCGCGGCAGCCGCCCCTTCCAGCACGATGCGCCCATTCTCCATCACGTACCCGTGCTCGGCGATCGCGAGCGCGAGCGTCGCGTTCTGCTCGACCAGGAGGACGGTCAGCTTCTCCTGCCGATTCATCCGCTGCACGATCCCGAAGATCTCCTCGACGAGCATCGGCGCGAGGCCGAGCGAGGGCTCGTCGAGCAGGATCACCCGCGGGTTGGACATGAGCGCCCGGCCGATGACGAGCATCTGCTGCTCGCCGCCCGAGAGATAACCCGACTGCACGTGGCGGCGGTCGGAGAGGCGCGGAAAATACTGGTACACGCGCTCGATCCCCTCACGCAGCCGTCCGCGGTCCGACTGCACGTGACCGCCGGCCACGAGGTTCTCCTCGGTGGTCAGGTGCTCGAATACGCGGCGGCCCTCGAACACTTGCGCCACCCCGCGCTTGACGACCTCATACGGCGGCAGGTGGTCGATGCGCTGCCCGCCCAGCTCGATGGCGCCCTTGGTGATGGCGCCGCGCTCGGACGGCAAGAGACCCGAGATCGCCTTGAGCGTGGTCGTCTTGCCGGCGCCGTTGGCGCCGAGCAGCGTCGTGATGCCGCCCTCGCGGACGTTGATCGACACGCCCTTGAGGACGAGGATCACGCCGTCGTAGATGACCTCGATGTTGTTGAGTGTCAGCATCACTGTCGGGGCGCGGCCGGGGCGCGGGCCCCGGCCGCCTTCGCCCTACTTCTTCGCGGCCGCTTCCTTGATGTGCTTGGCCACCACGTCTTGATAGGCGTGGAACCAGTCGGTGACCTTCACGAACTTACCGCCCTTGACCTGCCAGATCTGCACGAGGCCGCCGCCTTCGTGGTCCTGCGGCGTCACTTTCAGCGGCGGCACGAGTCCGCCGAGGGTGAAGTTGCTGATCTTCTCGAAGCCTTTCTTCGTGTCCTCGCCGGTAATCTTGCCGTCCGGCTTGGCCTTGAGCGCGTTGCGGATGGCCTCGACGTGGAGCGCCGCGATGAGCACGCCACGGTTGTAGAAGACCGTGGACGCCATCTCTTTTGGCGGCTCCTTCCCCTGCTTCTTGTACATGTCACGGATCTCGTTCAGGACGGGGTAGTCCGTGCCCACGCCCGCGAACTGCATCGCGTAGTACCCTTCGGCGACCGAGAAGCCGCCGGCCGCCTCGATGTTGGCCTCGGCCGCACCCCACACGAAGGACACGACCTTGCGCAGCGGATAACCGACGCGCTTGAACTCCTTGATCGACACGCCGGGACCGGCGCCGAACAGATGGGCCACCACGTAGTCGGCGCGGAAGCGCTGTGCGATGTCGAGGACCTGGGCTCCCATCTCCACGGCCGGCGGCGGAACGGCGAACGTCTTGAGCTGGAAGCCTTCCTTCGTCGCCAGATCCTCGAGGACCTCGATCGGCTCGCGGCCGGCCGGGTTGTCATAGAAGAGGTAGGCGATCTTCTTGCCCTTGAGGCTGCCGCCGAGCTGCTTCTTCGCGAACTCGATGCCGGCCGTTCCTTGCGACCAGTAGGTCGCGGCGATCGGGAAGATGTAGGGGTACTTCGTGCCGTCGGCGGCGGCGGCGCTCCCGAAGCCCGGCGACGTGCCCGGAATGCGATCCTCCGTCAGCTTGGCCGCGAGCGCGTAGATGTGCGGCGTGCCGTAGATCGCCATGGTCACGGCGCCTTCCTTCTTGTGGCGCTCGTAGGCCTCGATGCCGGGCGGCACCTTGTACTCGTGATCGATCTCGATGGCGTTGATCTTGTGACCTTCCACGCCGCCCTTGGAGTTGATGAGGGCGACATAATCGTGGAAGCCGGGGCACAGCACGGTACCGACGATCTGTGTTGCACCGGTCCGGTCGCACTGCACACCGATGACGATCGGGTCCTTCGCCGCTGCCGGCGTCGCCAGCAACGCGGCCATCGCGACGACGATCGCCATCGAAGCGATCAAATGCTTGCGCATATGATGTTCTCCCTTCTTCGCGCACGTCAGTACGCGAATGGCCAAACGCGGAAGTAGCTCCGGATGTTGCGCCACAGGCGGTTGAGCCCCTCTGGCTCCACCACCAGGAACACGATGATGAGCGCCCCGAACACCGTGAGACGAAGCGCGGGGATCAGGTTGTGCATCGTCGCCGCCGAGAACAGCACGCCGCTCATGGCTTCCGCGGCGTAACGGATGACGATCGGCAGCAGGGTGACGAAAATGGCCCCGAAGATCGAGCCGAGCACGGAGCCGAGCCCGCCGATGATGATCATCGCCAGATAGTCGATCGACACGCCGATCTGGAACTGCTCGTAGTTCGCGATGCCGAGGTAGTAGGTATAGAGCACGCCCGTGACCCCCGCATAGAACGACGAGATGCCGAAGGCGAGCAGCTTGTACCGGAAGATGTTGATGCCGATGATCTCGGCCGCGATATCGTGATCGCGGATCGCGATGAACGCGCGCCCCACGCGGCTTCGGACGAGGTTCATCGTGCCGACGATGGCGAGAACGACGAAGACCAGGAGGAAGTAGTACATCTCCCGCTGGCTCGAGACCTCATAGGCGCCGACACGGGGACGCGGAACCTCGATGGACGCCTGCACGCCGCCGCTGATGAAGGTCACGTGGTTGATCGTCCACTCGATGATGAGCTGACCGGCCAGCGTGGCGATGGCCAGGTAGAGGCCTTTGATGCGCAGCGACGGAATGCCGACGATGGCGCCGATGAGGGCGGCCATGAGCCCTCCGGCGAGGAGATTCACCGGCCACGGTGAATCGAGCCGCGTCGCGAAATTGGCGGCGGTGTAGGCGCCGACCGACATGAACGCGCCGTGCCCGATGGACACCTGGCCCGTGTAGCCCACGAGGATGTTCAGGCCCAGCGCGCCGATCACGGCGATCCAGACGAGATTGGCGATGGACAGGTAGTATTCGTGGAGCGACAGCGGGATCACGCCGAAGAACAGGACCGCCAGAGCCGCCACCGTGTACTTCGCGATCGGCAGCGGATAGAGCGCCATGTCCGCCTCGTACGTCGTCTTCAGCACTCCGCTCTCGCGATGGATCATCGCCTCATACCCGCTCGATGATTCTCTTGCCGAACATGCCATAGGGACGAATCATCAGCGCGAGGATCATGAGGACGTACGGCGCGAAGTCCTTGGTGCCGCCGCCCACGTAGGGATCCACGTAGCCGGCGGCCACGTTCTCCACGATCCCGACGATGAGCCCGCCGATGATGGCGCCGGGGATGGAGTCGAGCCCGCCCAGAATGACCACGGGAAAGACCTTGAACCCGACGAGCGCCAGGTTGACGTCCACGCCGAGCATATTGCCCCACAGCACGCCGCCGAGCGCGGAGACAACGCCGGTCATGGCCCACGCGAGCCCGAAGTAGCGCTGCACGTTGATGCCCATGGCCATGGCGACCTGCTGATTGTCGGCCACGGCGCGCATGGCGATCCCTTTGCGCGACCGCAGGAAGAAATAGCCGAACCCGGCGAGGAACAGCAGGCTCACGGCGCCGCCCACCAGCTGGATCGGCGGAATGAACAGCGGGCCCAGGATGAACGGCTCGTCGGGGAGCGGCAGCGGCAGCGGGCGCGTGCCCTGGAAGATCCCGAACGGTCCCAACCCGCGCAGGATGGCGGCCAGCCCGATGGTCGCCATGACGACGGCGATGACGGGCCGGCCGATGAGCTTGCGGAGCATCACGCGCTCCAGCACGAATCCGAACACGATCATCGCCAGGAGCGAGATCAGGATCGAGAGTCCCAGCGGGATCCCGGCCACCGTGAGCGCTCCGACCGCCAGGAAGCCTGCGATCATGACGAACTCGCCCTGCGCGAAGTTCACGGCGTCGGTCGCCTTGTAGACGAGGACGAAGCCAAGCGCGATCAGCGAGTACATGAGGCCGATCAGCACGCCGTTCGACAGCAGGAGCAGCGTGAATTGCCAGTCCAGCTCAGCCACGAGTCGCCATCTCTTCCGCCACGTCCTCCACGCGGACGCGCGATTTCAGCGCTGCCTGCCGGCCGTCTTCGTACGTGATGGTGGTGGTCAGCTCGACCTCGTCGCGCCCGGTGTAGAACGCGTCGATGACCGGCGCGTACTTCTCGGCCACGAAGCGCCGGCGCACCTTGCGGGTGCGCGTCATCTCCGCGTCGTCGGCCTCCAGATCCTTGGTCAGCAGCAGGAAGCGGCGCACCTTCGTGGCCTCGGGCAGCGTCTCGTTGGCCTTGCGAATCTCCTCGCGGATCAGCGCCCGCACCTCGGGCTTCTGGCTGAGGTCCATGTAGGAGGTGTACGGGATCCCGCGACGCTCGGCCCAGCTGCCGACGGTGTTCATGTCGATGGCGATCATCGCCACCACGAAGTCCTTCTCGTGGCCGAACGCGACCACCTCGCGGATGTACGGGCTGAACTTCAGCTTGTTCTCGATGAACTGCGGCGCGAAGGGCTCGCCCCTGGCCGTCACCCCGCAGTCCTTCGCCCGGTCGATGATGACGAGGTGGCCGCGCGGATCGAAGAACCCGGCGTCGCCGGTGTGGAACCATCCCTCGGCGTCGATCACCTCGCGCGTGGCCGCGTCGTCCTTGAGGTAGCCCTTGAAGACGCCGGGGGCCTTGACGAGCACCTCGCCGCGCTCGGCGATCTTCACCTCGATGCCCGGGCACGGCCGGCCGGCCGTGGTGGGATTCGCCTCGCCGTCCGGCTGCAGCGACGTGAGGCCGGTGACCTCGGTACAGCCATACACCTGCTTGAGATTGACGCCGATCGAACGGAAGAAACGGAACGTCTCGGGGCCGAGGGGCGCCCCGCCGGTCAGGGCCGTGCGCACGTTGCGCAGGCCGAGCTGATCCCGCACCGGGCCGTAGACGAAGAACTCCCCGAGCGCGCGCACCAGGCGCAGGCCGAGCGGCACCGGCTTGCCCTCGGCGCGCAGCAGCTCCGCTCGCTCGGCGGCGCCGCGGAACGTCTCGAACACCCAGCGCTTCAGCCGCGGCGCGTCGCTGCCCTTCACCTGCACGCTCGTCAGCATGTTTTCCCAGATTCGCGGCGGCGCCAGCAGGAGCGTCGGCCCCAGCTCGCGCAGGTCGCGCTGCACCGTCTCCGGACTCTCCGGACAGTTGACGGGAAAGCCGGCGTAGAGGCTCAGCACGAGCGTGTAGAACGCGTCGCCGACCCAGGCCATCGGCAGATAGGCCAGATACTCGTCCTGAGGCCGGTACTTCTCGATCTCGGCGGCGATCTTCGCCGTCGTCATCGCGTTGGCGTGCGTGAGCATCGCGCCCTTCGGGTTGCCGGTCGTTCCCGACGTGTAGCAGACGAACGCAAGGTCGCCCGCCTTGCCGGCGTCGATGGCGGACTCCAGGTAGCGGGCCTGGGTCTTCGCGAACTCGCGCCCGAGCGCTTCCACGTCGGTGAACGACTTGAGCCAGTCGTGCTGGTAGTGCAGCATGCCGCGCGGGTCGTCGTAGATGACGAGTTTCAGATGTGGCAACTGCTCGCGTAGCGCGAGGACCTTGTCGACCTGCTCCTGGTCCTCGGCCACGATGACCGACACGTCGGCGTGGTTCCACACGTAGGCCAGCTCACGGCCGATCGAATCCTGATAGACCGGGACCGAAGCGCCGCCCAGACACTGCGCGGCGATCTGGGCCCAGTACAGGCGCGGCCGGTTGTCGCCGATGACCGACAGGCGATCGCCGCGCGTGAAGCCGAGCGCGGCCAGACCGAGCGCGAAATCGCGCACGTGATCCAGATACTCCGACCACGTGTACGACTGCCAGATGCCACGGTCCTTCTCCCGGATGGCCGTGCGCCTGGCGAACTCCGTCGCGTTACGCAGGAGCAACCGCGGTAGCGTCGCGACCTCACTCACGGCGAGCCTCCCTTCACCAGCCCCTTGCTCTCGCCGAGATAGGCCTTGATGACGGCGGGATTGGCACGCACAGCATCCGGCGTGCCCTCGGCGATCTTCTGGCCCATATCGAGCACGGCCACGTGGTCGGAGATGTCCATGACCACGCCCATGTCGTGCTCGATGAGGACGATGGTCGTGCCCCACTCCTCGTTCACGTCGAGGATGAAGCGCGCCATGTCTTCCTTTTCCTCCTGGTTCATGCCGCCCATGGGCTCGTCGAGCAGGAGGACCTTGGGATCGAGAGCGAGCGCGCGGCCGAGCTCGACGCGCTTCTGCAGCCCGTAGGCGAGCGAGCCCGTCGGCCGCCGGCGCAGATCCTGGATCTTCAGGAAGTCGATGATGTCCTCGACGCGCTTGCGATGGGCCACTTCTTCCTTCTGGGCGAGGCCCCAGTAGAGGAAGGCGCTCAGCACGCCGGACTTCATGTGGACGTGGCGGCCGAGCATCAGGTTGTCGAGCACGGTCAT
>DASTCJ010000090.1:0-30536 GCA_035605575.1 Candidatus Methylomirabilota bacterium | reverse complement strand
CTGCTGAAATTCATCAGCCATACCGTCGCCGGCTCTACCGATGCTGAAGGCGCGGGCATTTACCTCAAGAACGAGTCGGAGTTTGCGTGCGCGATCGCGACGCGGCGGCATGATGGCGCGCATTTCGATGCGCCGGAGACGGCGATGGGCGAGGTCGTGGAGGCGCTCGAGCGGCTGAAGGAGCCGCTCGTCACTGACGAGATCGTGCGGGCGGCGGTGACGCCGGCCGAGCGCGAGTTGGCCGATCGGCTGACGCAGGCGAATTGGTCGCTGGTCCTGCCGGTGATCTCGGATAACGGCGTCATCGCGCTGATCGCTGTGGGCCCGAAGCTGTCGGGCGATCCGTTCTATCCGCAAGATCTGGACCTCTTGATGACCCTCGCAAATCAGGCGGGCATCGCGATCAAGAATGCGCGCCTGTACGCGCAGGTCGTGCTGGCGAACGAGTACATCGAAAACATCGTGGCCACCATCGACAGCGGTGTCATCGCGATTACCTCGGCCGGCCGGATCGCCATGTTCAATCGCGCGGCCGAGCGGCTGACGGGACTGGCGGCGGAGGCGGTCAAAGGCCAAGCGATCGGTGTCGTGCAGCCGTGTCTGAGCGAGCCGCTTCTGGCCACTGTCGGCGATGGGCAGGCTCGGAAGAATCCCGAATCGGAGCTCGTGGCCGGCGAGATCCGACGGCCGGTGATGTATACGACGTCGCCGCTTCGTGACCCGGACGGCGTGGTCCTCGGCGCCGTGGCCGTCTTCAGCGATCTCACGGCGCTGAAGGAGCTGGAGACGGAGCGACGGCGCGCGGAACGACTGGCCTACTTCGAGGTTCTCGCCTCCGGTATCGCCCACGAGATCAAGAACCCGCTGGTCGGCATCAAGACGTTCACGCAGCTCGTGCCGCGACGCCGCAATGACGACCGCTTCATGGACGAGTTCACTCGCGTCGTGGGGCGCGAGATCCAGCGCATGGAGCGACTCCTGGAGCGCCTTGGCGCGCTCTCCCGGCCAGGACGGCGCCCGCAGTTTCCGCTCGACGTACGTGCGCCGATCGCGCAGGCCGCCGAGGCCATGCAGCCGACGTTCGACGAGAAGGGCATCAGGCTCCGCCTCGCCCTGGGCGACTCCGCGTGCCTGGTACTCGGTCAGCACATGGAGCTCGAGCAGCTCTTCCTGAACCTCGTGATGAATGCGCACGAAGCGACGCCGCCAGGCGGTCTCGTGCGCGTCGACGTCACCCATGACGCCGAGCGCATCAGCGTCACCGTCGCCGACACGGGTCCGGGCATCGCGCCCGAGCTTATCGAGCGCGTCTTCGATCCGTTCTTCTCGACGAAACACCGCGGCTCGGGCCTGGGCCTTGCGATCTGCGCCGGCATCGCCCAGACCCACGGCGCACGGCTACGGGCGGCGAACGCCCCGGGCGGCGGCGCGGTGTTCTCCGTCGACTTCCCGGTCGCATCACAGCCGGCACGGGTGGACGCATGAATGCCGTGCTGATCGTCAGCGCCGACGCCACGCTCCGCGGGCGACTGCAGCGGGCGCTGTCGAGCTTCAGCACCTTCCCCGTAGACTCCGACGCTGAGGCCATCAAGACGCTGCGTCTCGTCGAGATCGACCTCGTGCTGCGCGAGAGTAGCGGCCCGGCCGGGGCGCTGAGCTCGTTCGTGGCGGCCGTACGCGAGGTCGCGCCGACCGCGTTGGTCATCGCGATCGGCCTCGCCGGCGAGGAGGAGCGCGCCGCGGACTTCACCCTGCCCGACGGCTACACGGCGCGCGATCTCAGCGCGGTCCTCGAGCAAGCGCTCGAGAAACAGCGCCTCGTCCGCGAGCTGGACGCGCTGCGCGCGCCGGCAACGACGCCGCCGGTCGACCCGTCGCCCACCGGCGGCGCGAAGACTTCGTGGGACGGCCCGGCGCTGGCGCGCGTGCTGAAGGACTTCAGTCGTGTTCTCGCCGCCGGCTTCGATCTGCGGCGCGTGCTCGACACGTTCCTCGACGCGATCGGCGACGTCGTGCGCGCCACGCGCATGGCTGTGCTCTTGCCCGACGCGGACGGACGCGAGTTCCGGATCGTTGCCCATCGCGGCCTTGCGCCACAGATCGTGCAGTCGGCGCGGCTCGGGGCGACGGATGGCCTGGCACGCTGGCTGTCCGCACAGGCTCGGCCCGCGATGCTCGGTGATCTGCGCGACCCGAACATCGTGCGGGAGCTGAAGCTCTTGCAGGGCGTGGTGGCGACGCCCCTGCTCGCCCATGGCGAGCTCGTCGCCATCCTGGTCCTCGGACAGCCGCTGTTCGGAACCGGCTATGCACGGACGGAAATGGAAACCCTCTTCGACCTCGCCACGCAGCTGGCGACGGCGATCCGTGACATCACCCTCCATCAGCGGCTGCAGCGCGAGAAGGACTTCTCCGAGCGGATCCTCTCGCACATGTCGAGCGGTGTGATCACGATCGGGCGCGACCATCGCGTGGGGACGATGAACCGGCGCGCGGAGGAGATTCTCGGGCTCTCCGCGCATGCCGTTGTGCGCCAGGACCTGCGCGTGCTGCCGTCTCCGCTGGGAGATCTCTTGTTCGACACGCTGTCGTCGGGCCGCTCGCAGCCGCGCACGGAGATCCAGCTCGCCCTTCGGCGCCTCTGGGTCGAGGTCTCGACGTACGTGATCCGCGACGAGGAAGGCGCGCCGCTCGGCTCGGTGCTGGTCTTCGAGGACCTCACGGCCCAGAAGGAGCTGGCGGCGCAGAAGCGTCAGGCCGATCAGTTCCAGCTACTCACGCGGGTGGTGGCGCGAATCGCCGACGAGATCAAGAACCCGCTGGTTTCCATCAATACGTTCATCGAGCTCATCGGCGAGCGCTACGACGATCCGGACTTCCGACGGCACTTCTCCTCGGTGGTGCGCCGCGACGTCCGTCGCCTCGTCGAAGTGTTCGAAAAACTTGCGGGGCTGGTCACGGAGGGTGAGTTAAACTTTTCGACGGTGGACGCCTACGAGGTCGTCACGCAGATGGTCGAGGCGATCGATCTCGCGGACGACGGCGTCGGCAAGCACCTGCAGATCGATCTCGCTCCAGCCACGGAGCCGCATCTGGTGAAGGTCGATGCGCAGGTGCTGCGCAAGGCGCTCACCTACCTGATTCGTTACCTCACCCACAACTCACCGGGCGACCTCGCGAAGATCGGACTCTCCATCGGACGTCACACGGACGCCGACGGCGGCCAGGACGTGCGGATCATGCTGACCTCGCGAACGGCCAGCGTGGCCGCCGATAAGCTCGAGCGGCTCTTCGACCCCGTGCAGACCGTTCAGGAAAGCTTGATCGACGTCGGACCGGCCGTGAGCCAGCGGCTCATCGAGGCGCTCGGCGGACGTCTCGACACGAAGCCCGGGCGCCACGAGCTCGCATTCCTGGTGTCGCTGCCACCGGCGCTGGCATGACGACGGCGACGGTCTCCAGCACCGCGGCCCGCATCCTGGTCGTCGACGACGAGCTCGGTCCGCGCGAGTCGCTGCGCATGCTGCTGAAGCCTTCCTATCAAATCCACACCGCGGAGAGCGGCCGCGCGGCGCTCGCGCTCCTCCCGGAAGTCCGGCCCGACGTCGTGATCCTCGACATCAAGATGCCCGAGATGGACGGCCTCGAGGTGCTTCGTCGCGTCAAGCGCCACGATCCGACCGTCGAGGTCGTGATGATCACGGCGTATGCATCGCTGGAGACGGTCAAGCTGGCCCTCACGCACGGCGCCTTCGAATACCTGATCAAGCCGTTCTCGCGGCAGGATCTGGAGGACGTGGTCCGCCGCGCGCTCGTGCGTCGACAGGCCGATCTCGGCACGCGCGGCGAAGTGGCGACTCTCGTCGAGGAAATGCGCCGGCTGTCGTCGAAGACACGGCAGCTCGAGGAAGCGGCCCGACGCGAGGCGGCCGAGCAGTCGCTGCGGGTGACCCAGCTCTCGCTGCTGCGCCAGATCGCCCGCACGATCGTCGGTCAGCTGGCCGTCGACGACGTCATCACCGCCGTGACGGGACAGCTGCGGGCGGCGCTCGGATACGACAGCGTGAGCATCACGAGCTCGCCGCCCGCCGGTGGTCCATCCGACACGCTGGTCACCTGCACGATCCGCGATGCCGAGGGCACCCTCGGTCATCTCGTCGTCGACAATCGCGGATCTGGCCGCGCCGTCGACCCGCGCGAGCGCGAGCTGCTCGACATGCTGGCCGAGTACCTCGCCGTCGCGCTGCGGAACTCCCGGCTCTACGGCCAGATCGCCGACACGAAGCGCTCGCTCGAGCAGCTCATCGCCTCCGCCGGCGAAGGGATCATCTCGGTCGACGCGCACGATCGGATCGACGGCTGGAATCCCGCCGCCGAGCGCATCTTCGGCCTGTCGGCCGGCCAGGCCACGGGCCGCCCGGTCACCACGGTGTTGCCGGCCGCGCAGTACACGGCCGCGAAGGCGCGGCTCGCTCAAGGCGCGTCGATGGAGGTCTTCGAGGGCGATGCGGCCGGCGGGCGCGAGGAGCGCGTGGCGCTGGCCGTGACCTTGTCCGGGCTGCGCAACCGTCAAGGCGGACTGGACGGTCTCATGGCCATCGTGCGCGACATCACGGCCCAGCGGGAAGTAGAAGCGCAGCTCCATCAGTCGGAGAAGCTGACCGCCCTCGGACAGCTCGCGGGCGGCATCGCGCACGACTTCAACAACCTGCTCCAGGCCATTCTCGGCTACGCGCAGCTGATGAAGCAGAATCCGGGCAACACGGAGCTCGTTGAGCGGTCGCTCAGCATCGTCGAGACGGCGGCCATGGACGGCTCGGAGACCGTACGGCGCATCCAGACGTTCGCGCGGCTGCGGCCCGAGGAGCGGTTCGTGCCGCTCAACGTCAACCAGGTGGTCGAGGACGCCCTCGCCATCACACGGCCGCGCTGGGAAGAAAAGATCGCGCACGATCGCCGGCCGTTGAAGCAGCGACTGGAGCTCCGCGCCACCCGCGTGATCCACGGACGGCCGGCGGCGCTCACCGAGGTCATGACCAATCTGATCCTGAATGCGCTCGACGCCATGCCGGACGGCGGCACCCTGACCATCCGGACGCGCGACACGCAGGACGGCGTGGTGATCACGATGGCCGACACCGGCGTCGGCATGCCGGAGTCCGTTCGCCGGCGGATCTTCGAGCCGTTCTTCTCGACCAAGGGCGAAAAGGGCTCGGGGCTCGGACTCTCGATGGCCTACACGATCGTGCAGCGCCACGGTGGCGAGATCCGCGTCGACACCGAGCCGGGCCGCGGCACCACGTTCACCCTCACGGTGCCGGAAGCCCCAGAGACGAAGGACGCCGAGGCACAGCCGGCGCGGACGGCCGCTCGCCGCGCCGCTCACGTCCTGCTCATCGACGACGATTCACAAGTATTGTCGGCGCTGGTCGCGCTGCTCGAGGTCAGTGGCCACTCGGTGAGTGCGGCCGTCAGCGGACCGGCGGCACTCAAAATCTACGCGCCGGGGCGTTACGACCTCGTGCTCGCCAACGTCGGCATGGCCGGCATGAATGGCTGGGAATTCGCCGAGCGGCTGCGCGCCATCGACATGACGGTGCCGATGCTGTTCATCACGGGCTGGGGCTTGCGAGAGGAAGACCACGCCCGCATGCTCGCGCTGAAGATCCAGCGGTGTCTGTTCAAGCCGATCCGTCCCGAAGAGCTCGACGCCGCGATCCAGTCTGCCCTGACCGCGTCGCTCTGATCTGCTCGGGACCTTTATTGCTCCGCTGACTTGTCCGCTCGCTTCACCTGGTCCGCGAGCTTGCAGAACGCGCAAACCGTCGACGTGGTCACCTGTCCGCAGCGCGCGCATTCTTGAAGGTCCACGTTCTCCGCACGCTCGAAGAGCGGCCGCGCCTTCTCGAGGAAGCCGAACAGGAAGTTGTGCTTCGCCCCCGGTGAGGCATCTTCCATGCGGTTCAGGACTTCCTTGTGGGCGATCGACGTCGCGCCGGCCGCGAATGGACACTCCTCGACGATGTAGTCGATCCGCCGCAGGAACGCGTAGGCGGCCGTCTCGCGCTCGGAGAGCCGATAGAGTGGCTTCACCCGGCGCACCAGCTTCGGATGTGTCGACGCCAGCGCCGGAGACTGGCGCGGCAGGGCGTCGGTCTGCCAGTGCATCACCGAGCCGAACAACGTGGCCGCCTCGTCGTCGAGATTGTGGCCGGTGGCGACCACCGTCAGCCCGTGCTCGAGGGCCGTGCGATTCATCAAATACCGCTTGCTGAGCCCGCAGCCGGAGCACGGCGGCCGCCGCGTGGCCTGCTTGATCACCGGCACCGGCGCGCCCACCTCGTCCGCGACGCGCCGGACGATGAGCGGCGCGCCGCGCCGCGTGGCGAACGCCTCGCACTTCGTCCGCGACTCCACGGAGTAATCGAAGATGCCGAGGTCCAGGTAGAGACCGGTGGTGTCGTAACCCTCGTCGATGAGGACGTCCCACAGCGCCAGCGAGTCCTTGCCGCCCGACACGGCCACGAGCACGCGCTCGTCGCGCGCGAGCATGCGATGCCGGCGAATGGCCTCCCGCACCTGGTTGCGGAAGAACTCGACGAAGTCCTCGGCGCAGAACGCGGCGTTGTGACGACGCAGCTCCAGCGTGGCCGTCCCCCCGCACCGCCGGCACTTCATCGGCCGCCTCCGGACATCACGGGCCGAAGCTCGATCACCTCGTCATCCCGCACCACCTGATCGGCCGTCACCAGATCGTCGCCGCGGATCACCAGCACCGTCTCCGGCAGGATGTCCAGCTCGCGCAGGATCTCCTTGACGCGCCGGTTACCGGCCACGGTGACTTCGCGTCGAGGATTGCGCAGCAGGACCTTCATTGGTTGGACTTCGCGTCGAGTATACCCGAAGATAACGTCATGCCGGACTCGCGACGCGGCCTCGCGCGCGCGGCGTGGCGGACACTGACGACGCGTGAGGTCTACACCAACGCGTGGATCCGCGTGCGCGAGGACATCGCCGAGCTGCCCGACGGTCGCACGACTCTTTACGGCGTGGTCGAGGCGGCGCCCGCCGTCGGCGTGCTGCCGTTCGTCGACCCCCACACGGTCCTGCTCGTCGGTCAATACCGCTACGTGGCGGGCCGATTCCTGTGGGAGATGCCGACCGGCAGCGTGAAGCCCGGCGAGACGGAAGAAGCGGCGATGCAGCGGGAGCTGAGCGAGGAAACGGGCTACGAGGCGATGCGACTGGTCAAGCTGTGCTCGTTCTATTCGTCGAAGTCGGTGCTCGACGAGACCGCGCATCTCTACGTGGCCGAGGATCTGCGACCGGCGCCACGGGCGGGCGACGACACCGAGTTCATCGAGGTGCGTGCCTTTCCCTTCGCGGACGTCCTGCAGATGGTCGAGCGCTCGGAGATCGTTGACGCGATGACGGTCATCGCCGTGCTCCACGCCGCCCGTCGGCGCTGACCGGATTATCGCGGGGCGAGCACGACGGCGCCGGTCGGCGCCTGCGCGCCGCCCTCCGGCTCCAGCGTCACCGACAGCACACGGACGGGCGCGCCCGTCGCCTCCGGCGGCACCTTGAGCGTCGCGCGTCCGCCGTCGTCGGGCACGAACACGCCGGCGACGCGCGGGCTATCGCCAGCAACCGTCCACAACGCGTAGACCTTACCCGGCGGCGGTAGAGGCAGCTTCGTCGCGAGCAGCAATCCGCCGGCTTTCTCGGTCAACAGCACCCGGGCGACGGCGCCGGCCGCGCCCGTCTGCCCGTGGAGCTCCACCAGGCGCGTGGTCGGGTCGCGTAGCAGATTGAGCTCGTCGTGAAGGGCGGCCTCGCTCTGGGCCAGGCGCTGCTTGGCCGCGCTGGCCTCGCGCGCCATCTGTCCGAGCCGTGCCTCGTACCGCGCGGCCACGTAAGCCGCGCTGAAGGCGCCGGCCGCCACCGCGGCCGCGATGAGGCCGACGGTCCACGCGAGCCAGCGCGGGCGGCCCGGTGCCGCCCCCGCGCGCCGGACGAGCCGCTCGCGAACACCGCCCGGCGGCGGCTCCGGTGGCCCCGCCATCGCCGCCCGTGCGAGCGCCTGCTCGGTCTGTCGGACGAGCGTCGCGCAGCGCGCGCAGCCGGTGGCCAGGTGCGTCTCGAACTCGCGCAGGTCATCACCGTCGAGGGCGCCGACGGCGTGCAGGGCCGCGAACGTGTCGTACGGCTCATGGCTGGCGCTCACGCCGGGCGCACGATCTCGCGCAGACGCTCGAGAGCAAGGCGCAAGCGCGTCTTCACGGTGCCCAGTGGCTGTTTGAGGCGCGCGGTGATCTCCGTTTGCGTCAGACCACCGTAATAGGCGAGCTCGAGCGCCTCGCGCTGGGGGTCGGGCAGCCGCTCGAAGACCCGCGACAGCAGGCTACGGTCGAGGGCACCCGGCGGCGACGCCGCCGACGGGACGACCGGGCTGCCGCGGCGGCCAGAGTCGCGGCGCCGTCGCGCGCCACGCATCCGCTCGATGGCCCGCGCGCGTGCGTGCGTGACAACCCATGCCTCCGCAGTACCACGGGCCGGGTCGTATGTCCGCGCGCGCTGCCGCGCGTCCCAGAAGACGTCCTGCAGGCAGTCGGCGGCGTCACCGGCATCGGGCAGAATCCGAAGGATGAGGGGATAGATCAACGGCGCGTAGCGATCGTAGAAGCGGGCGAACGCCTCAGCGTCTCCCTCGGCCATCTGATGAATCAGATCTGCGCCGTTCAACATCCCCCGCTTCTCACTACCAGAACTCACCGGCTCGTGACAAGAACGCGATGCTATATGCTGACGCCTTGAGCAACCTCTTCGACGATCTTCCCTCCCGTCTGCCGGCCGAGCGCGTCGACGTGGTCGTCGACGCGCCGGGTGTCCGGGTCGAGCGCATCGTGTCGACGGGCCACGTCACCGCGCCCGGCGAGTGGCTCGAGCAAGAGACCGACGAATGGGTCGTTGTTCTCCGCGGCCGCGCGCGTCTTCGCATCGAGGACGAGCCCGCGCCGCGCGACCTGCACCCCGGCCATCACGTGCTGTTGCGCGCGCACGTGCGGCATCGTGTGGAGTGGACGGACGACCTCGGGCCGACGGTGTGGCTCGCCGTCCACTACCGCGCGGAGGGCTGAGGACAGGCGCGGCGGTGGCCGCGATGGTCACCGCCGCACCACGCGCCGGGCTTTCAGCTCGAACCGCGGCAGCGCGTGCGGCGCGACGAGGACGTCGAGGCGGAGCCCGAGCGCGGCGCGGAACGCCTCCTGCAGGAGCCCGCACACCGCGCGGCCGTCGCCGCCGTTCGTCTCGATGAGCACCCGCGCTTCGTCAAGCTCCCCCTGCCGGAAGATCTCGATCTGGAACTCCTCGATCGCGGGAAACCGCCGCACGATGCCCTCGATCGCCGACGGAAACACGTTCACGCCGCGGATGATCAGCATGTCGTCGAGCCGCCCGAGGATGCCGCCCTCCAGCCGGCGGAACGTGCGTCCACAGGCGCACGGCGCGTCCGTGATCCGCACACGGTCGCCGGTGCGATAGCGGACGACCGGCGAGCCGAGGCGGCCGAGATTGGTGAGAACCAGCTCGCCTTCCTCCGCCGGCGCCAGCGTAACGGAATCCAGCACCTCGACGATGAACTCCGCCTCGTTCACGTGCAGGCCGCACTGCTCGGCGCACTCATAGCCGTAGGCCCCGACCTCGGTCATGCCTGCGTGGTCGAACGCGCGCGCGCCCCACCCGTCCTCGATTCGCGCCCGTACGGCGGGAATGCCGGCACCAGGCTCGCCCGCGTGCACGGTCGCCCGCACGCCGAGCGAGCGGGGATCGATCCCACGCTCGCGCGCCGTCTCCGCGAGATGGAGGGCATACGAGGGCGTGCAGACCAGCGCGGTGGCGCCGAGCTGCTGCATGGCAGCGAGGCGCGTCAGGGAGTCCTGTCCGCCACCCGGGATGGCGAGGGCGCCAAGCGCGCGGGCACCCTCGAAGCCCGCCCAGAAGCCGATGAAGAGGCCGAAGGAGAACGGAAAGTACACGCGATCACCGGGGCCGATGCCGGCGCCGGCGAGCACCAACCCCCAGCAACGCGCCCACCAGTTCCACGACTCCTGCGTCTCCAGCCAGCGGACCGGCGCACCGCTCGTGCCCGAGGTCTGGTGCACGCGAACATAACGGGCCAGCGGGTAGGTCAAATTGCTGCCGAACGGCGGATGCGCGGATTGGTCCTCGACGAGGTCGCTCTTCCGTAGCAACGGCAGGCGTGCGAAATCGTCCCAGCCGGCCAGATCCTCGGGGCGCGCAACGCCGGCGGCGCGCCAGCGCGCCGTCCAGAAGGGATTCGTGCCGAGCGTCTCTCTCACGAGCGCGTGAACCCGTCGCCATCGCTGCTCGCTCAACTGCTCGGGCGGCGCGGTCTCCTGCGCGCGGTCGAACATGCTAGCCCCGGAGCTTGAAGCGCTGGATCTTGCCGGTGGCCGTCTTCGGCAGCTCGGGAACGAACTCGATCCAGCGGGGATACTTGTACGGGGCGATCTTGTCCTTCACGAAGCCCTTGAGCTCGTCCGCGAGACCGCCGCCGGCGCCCGACGGATCCTTCAACACGACGAACGCTTTCGGCTTCACCAGACGGTCCGTATCTTCGTGGCCGACCACCGCGGCTTCGAGCACGGCCGGATGTCGGATGAGCGTGTTCTCCACTTCGACCGGCGAGACCCAGATGCCGCCGACCTTCAGCATGTCGTCGGCGCGACCGGCGTACCAGAAGTATCCATCGCCGTCCTGGTAGTACTTGTCGCCGGTCTGGATCCAGTGACCGTAGAGGCTGTCCTTGGTCTTCTCGTGCTTGTTCCAGTAGTAGGCCATGATCGAATCGCCCTTGACGCGCAAGTTGCCGATCTCCCCTTGCTTCACCGGCAGGCCGGCGTCGTCGACGATCACCGCGTCGTAGCCAGGCACCGGCACTCCGGTCGAGCCTGGGCGGGCGGCGCCGGGACGATTCGACAGAAAGATATGGAGGATCTCCGTCGTCCCGATGCCGTCGATGATCTCGACGCCGAAGCGCTCCTTCCAGCGGGAATAGATCTCATCCGGCAGCGCCTCGCCGGCCGAGACGCACAGCCGCAGCGAACCGAGGTCCCAGCGCTGGTGCGCATCCTTCACGGCGAGCATGGCTGCGTAGAGTGTGGGGACGCCGAAGAAGATCGTCGGACGATGGCGAGCCAGGATCTCGAAGACGCTGTCGGGCGTGGGGCGGTGGGGAAAGAGGATGCTCTCGGCGCCGGCGCCCATCGGAAAGTAGCCGGCGTTGCCGAGGCCGTAAGCGAAGAACAGCTTCGCCGCGGAAAAGACGCGGTCGCTTCGCGAGAGTCCGAGCACCTGACGAGCGTAGGTCTCGTAGCAGATCACCATGTCGTGATGAAGGTGGACGGCGCCCTTCGGCCGGCCGGTCGACCCCGACGAATAGAGCCAGAACGCCGCGTCGTCCTTGGACGTCGGCGCTGCCTCGAGCGTGGCCGACGCCTTCTCGACGCAGCTCTCGTACGAGAGGTGTGGCGACGCCTTGCCACCGGCGACGAGCACATGCCGCAGGTGAGGCGCCTGGGCCAGCACGGGGCCCGCCTCGGCCAGCAGCGGCGCGGAGATCACCGCCACCTTCGCGCGGCTATCCTGGAGGAAGTAGAGGTAGTCGGGGCCCCGCATCAGCGTGTTGACCGGGATGGGGACGGCGCCGATCTTGATCGCGCCCCAGAAGGCGCCGACGAACTCCGGCGCGTCGAGGCACAGCACGAGCACGCGGTCTTCCATGCCGACCCCGAGATCGCGCAGCGCATTGCCGGTGCGGTTGGTGAGGTCGAGCACGTCGGCATAGGTGAGCACACGGTCGTCGCACCGAAAGGCCGTCGTCGCGCCGCGGCCTTCCGCGACGTTGCGATCCACGAACCACGTCGCGACGTTGAACTGCGCGGGCAACGATTCCGACGGATTCATGGCCATCTCCTCGCTCCGGCGCAGTCAATGGCACCGGCCTTGCTCCGTACCCCGGCCAGGAGGTGCGGTATGAAATCCATCCTCGTCACCCTGCTCGGCGTGGCAGTGCTCGCCGCGCCTGTCACCGAGACGTTCGCGCAGGCCAGCTCGAGCAGCTCGAGCTCGACCAGCCCCGCGAAGCCGTCGACCTCGGCCGCTCCGTCGGCGAGTTCGGACACTCCGTCGGCTCCGTCGGCATCAGGCTCGGCGTCCTCCAGCACCACGACGACCGACAAGCCGGCCGCGTCCACGCCCGCGCCGGGCGGCGCGAGCGGCAGCGCCAGCGGAACGGTCAAGAGCGAGACGCGCAGTGACGACAGTGGCGCATCGGCGCTTCCGCGGTCCTCGGTCAGCGAGCGGACAACCATCTTCGGGCTCAGCCCGACGGCGGCTGTGCTGATCGCGGCGGCTCTGCTCCTCGTCGTCGTCCTCGCCATCGTCGCGATGACCCGCAGCAACGGCGACTACATCGACAACCGTCGCCTGTAGGCTGCCGGAGATCGGTCGCGGGCGGTTTCTCCCGAGCGGCCCGCGGCCGATCTTCTCGTTCACCCCGTCAGCTTCACGTACTCGTACTCCACCGGCTTGCCATTGATCCCGCGCGCCGGCGGCGCGATCCAGCCGGCGATCTTTCCCGGCTCCGTCACCGGCTCCATGAGACTGTGGATGTACTCCTCGTCGGCCGGACTCGGCAGCCAATCGTGTTTTCGCGCGTCCCACTCCGCTGGACTGAGGACACGACCCTCCGGCGAGACGTGCGTGCCGGAAAACATGCCGATCGCACGGTGAAAGCCGCGGTGCGGGAGCACGAAGGTGAAGTCGATGCCGTGCTCGCGGATCGTCCGGTTCCAGCGATCGACGCCCCGCTGGCAGTCAGCGATGTAGTCATCGCGTAATCGCTCGTTGAGCGATGGCAGGGCGGCCTCCTCGCGGGTGAGGATGCGCGTGCCGTCGAGCGTGACCACCGGATAGGTCGCCGTCTTGAGCAGATGGTCGTCCGTCTTCTTCGTCTCCTCGAAGCGCCCCTTGAGGCCCATCGTGTAGAAGTTGGCGGCGTTGGTCGACACCTCGGAGCCGAAGAGATCGAGCGACACGGAGTAGTGAAAGTTCAGGTACTTCTGCATGGTGACGAGATCGATGGCGCCGTGCTTGCGGACGTCGTCGGTTTTGTACTGGCGCATCACCTCGCAGGTGCGCTGCGCGATGCGGCCCACGCCCGTCTCGCCGACGAACATGTGGTGCGCTTCCTCGGTCAGCATGAACCGGCACGTCCGCGACAGCGGATCGAAGCCGCTCTCGCACAGGCTCGCCAGCTGGTACTTGCCATCGCGGTCGGTGAAGAACGTGAACATCAGGTACGCGAGCCAGTGCGGCGTGCGCTCGTTGAAGGCGCCGAGGATGCGCGGCTTGTCGCGATCGCCGGAGCGGCGCTGCAGCAGCGCCTCTGCCTCCTCACGCCCGTCGCGGCCGAAGTACGCCTGCAGCAGATAGACCATCGCCCACAGGTGACGCCCCTCCTCGACGTTGATCTGGAACAGGTTGCGCAGATCGTAGAGCGACGGGCAGGTGCGGCCCAGATGACGTTGCTGCTCGACGGACGCCGGCTCCGTATCGCCTTGCGTGACGATGAGCCGCCGCAGGGTACCGCGATACTCGCCGGGCACGTCGCTCCAGGCGGGCGCGCCTTTGTGATCGCCGAACGCGATCGTGCGGTTCGGCTCGGGCTCGGCCAGAAAGATGCCCCAGCGATACTCCGGCATCTTCACCCAGCCGAAATTTGCCCAGCCCTGCGCATCCACACTGACGGCCGTGCGCAGATAGACGTCGCGCGCCTGAAACCCTTCGGGCCCCATGTCGCGCCACCACTCGAGGAACTTCGGCTGCCAGTCTTCCAGCGCGCGCTGGAGCCGCCGGTCCTCGGCGAGGTTGACGTTGTTCGGAATCCGCTCGAGATAATCGATCGCCATCATGCTCTCCTGCGGTCGAAGTCGCTACGCTCGCCGGTGCCGTAGAGCTGCAGCGCGCCCTTCGGCCCCACGGCGTTCGGGCGTTGAAAGATCCAGTTCTGCCACGCCGACAGACGGCCGAAGATCTTCGTCTCCAGTGTCTCCGGTCCGCCGAAGCGGAGCGACGCTTCCATTCCCGTGAGCGCGTCGGGCGAAAATGCCGCGCGCTCCTCGAGGGCCAGCCGCACCTCGTCTTCCCAGTCGATGTCATCGGGCGTGAACGTGACGAGCCCGGCGGTGGCGGCGGTCGCAGCATCCAGATCCTGCCCGATTCGGCCCTTGAGGTCATCGACGCGTCCCGGCTCGCCGAGAAACCGGCTGGCCAGCCGCGTGAGACCATTGATCATCGGATAGGCGCCGAAGTTCGCGGCCGTGAGCCGGAGCGTGGCGGGAGCTTCTGATTCGTCCGCTCGGCTGCCGTCCAGCATGTACGAGCGATCCGCGGCGAGCACCAGCTCGAGCAGCGTGCCCGTGAAGCACGAGCCGGGCTCGATCAGCGCAAAGATGGAGCGCGACGACACGTCGAGTCGCTTGAGCGTCCGCTTCAGGTAGAGCCGCACCTCGCGCACCAGCCAGTGGCTGGCGTGATCGAGCAGCAGCCGGTCGTAGGCCTCCACGAGATCCGCGCGCCCGGTGGTGCGGAACACCCAGAGGCCGATCTCGGGCTCGTTCGTCCGCAGATGCAGGATCAAGTCATCCAGCTCGCGTGCGAGCGCGAGCGGCCAGAAGCCCACGCCGGCCGCCGCCACGCCGGCGGCGTCGGCGGGAGCGGCGCTCGACGGCCCGGCCACGGTGATGTCGGCGAGCCCGCGACGGCGATCGATCGCGCACCTCACGTACGTATACGCCACGCCATCCGTCTCCACCACGCGGGCGAGTGGCGTCAGCGCGATGCCCGTGGCGTCACGCGGCCGATCGGTTTTCGCCGCCAGCTCCCTCGCGCGCTGCTTCACCGTCTCCTCCAGCCGCGAGCGCGGCACGACCTCGTCGACGAGGCCCCACTCGACCGCGCGGCGTCCCTTCACGCCTTCCTCGGTCGTGCAGAAGAAGTCGGCGCGGTCGCGCCGGACGCGACGCTTGTCGACCAGCCGCGTCAGCCCGCCGGTGCCGGGCAGCACGGCCAGCAGCGGGACCTCGGGCAGCGACACGGCCGTGTTGCCGTCGTCGGCCATCACGATCCAGTCGGTGGCCAGGGCCAGCTCGTAGCCGCCGCCCGCGCACGGCCCGTTCACCATGCAGAGGTAGGTCTGGTGCGACTCGGCGGAGGCCTCCTCCAACGCGTTCCGCGTCTCGTTCGTGAACTTGCAGAAATTGATTTTGAAGCCGTGCGAGGACTGGCCGAGCATGCGGATGTTCGCGCCCGCGCAGAAGATGCGCTCCTTGCCCGACGTCACGATCACCGCGCCCACCTCGGGATGCTCGAAACGCAGACGCTGCACCGCATCGTAGAGCTCGATATCGACCCCCAGATCGTACGAGTTCAGCTTGAGGTCGTAGCCGGGGCGCAGGCCGCCGTCCTCGCGAACATCCATGGCCAGCGTGGCCACCGGGCCGTCGAACGAGAGCTTCCAGTGCTTGTACTGCGCGGGCTCGGTGCGAAAGTCGATGCGCGCCGGTTCCGACGTCGTCGTCTCAGCCATCGTCTATCCCAGGATGACCCAGAGAACCCGGGCCGTCTTCGTTCCGAGGTTTTCCCAGCCATGCGGCGCTCCGCCGTCGAGCAATGCGCTGTCGCCCGACTCGAGCATCTGCCGCTCACCGTTGTAGTGCAACGCCACCTTGCCGTGGAGGACGTAGAACAGCTTCATCTGACCGGGCTTGATGACGACCTTGTCGGTCGCCACCCCGCGCGAGCGCCCTTCGAGCGTCGACACCACCGCGCGGATCTTGCCTTCGAAGAGCCCCGCGCCGAGCACGGCCCAGCGCTCCGACGAGCCGTCGAAGGACACGACCGGATAGTCCTTCTTTCGGCTGACGTGGATGCGGCCCGCCGGCTGCCCGTCGAACAGCGCCGCGATCGGGACCGACAGCGCGGCCGCGATCTTGCCGAGCGTGTTCAGCGACGGCGTCAGCCGCCCGGACTCGATCTGCGACACCATGCTCGGCGTCAGCTCCGCCTTCTCCGCGAGCTGACGCTGCTGTAGCTCGCGCTCGAGCCGCAGCGCCTTGATGCGCTCACCGAGCGACGGCATCCGAGCCTCCCGCCTCGTACGAGGCCGGTCCCGTGTCCAGGCCGGCCAGCCGCGCCAGCGCGCGGGCGACGTAGACACGCGTCACTTTCTTCCGATACGGATGCGTGAAGTCCGTGTTGTCCAGCGGCTTCGCGGGCCCCGCCGCGAGCTCGGCGGCGCGCGTGATCGCGTCGGGCGTCAGCGGGCCGCCGACGAGCGCCGCCGCGGCGGCGGTCGCCTCGCGCGGCTGCGAGGCGACCGCGCCGAGGACGATGCGGGCCGCGCGCACGACGTCGTGGTCGCGCCGCACGGCGACGGCGACGCCGAGCACCGGAAAGTCGAACGAGCCGCGTCGACGGAGCTTCAGATAGACCGCCGACCAGCCGTCCGCGTCGGGCAGCGAGATCTCGGTCAGAATTTCGTCGGGGCGCTTGGCGAGATACTCGATGCCGTCGTCGCGGAAGAGCGCGGAGACGGGCACCGTGCGCTCACCGCCCGGGCCGGCGAGCCGCGCCGTGGCCCCGAGGGCCCAGAGCACGGGCGCCGTGTCGGAAGACGACACCGCCCAGCAGCGCGGGCTCCCGGGCGCGACGAGACAGATGTCGCCGTCCTTCTTCATGCAGAAGCCGATGGCCCGTCGCCACTCGAACGTCTGGTTGTAGTAGTTGCAGCGCGTGTCGACGCATACGTTGCCGCCGAGCGTGCCCATGTTGCGCAGCTGCGGCGACGAGACCAGCCCGGCGGCGGTGGCGAGCGCCGGATAGCGGCGCGCAACGTCTGCGTGCGTGGCGACCTGCGTGAGCGTGGTGCCGGCGCCGATCGTGAGCCCGCCCTTGGTCACGCGCACACCGCGCAGCTCACGAAGTCCACGCAGGCCGACGAGGACCTTCGGCTCGAACTGGCGGCGCTTCATGTTGGGGAAGAGATCGGTGCCGCCCGCGACGAGCATCGCGTCGGCCCCGCGATCGCTGAGGTACTTCACCGCGTCGCCGACGGTGCGTGGCGTCAAGTACTCGAACGCGGGCAGGCGGATCATATCGGCTTCGCTCCGATCCCCGCCTCCGGCGACGTCGGGACTCGTGGCGGCTCGTCGGCAAAGGGACGCACGGCGATCGCATCCGCCGGTTGTCCGAACGCGGAGTCCACCACGAGCGGCTCCTTGAACGTGAAGAGCGGAAGCTTCTCGGGGCCGATGCGCGCGACCTTGCCGAGCCGTTTCAGCTCGAGTCCCTTCACGATCTTGTCCGGCGTGATCGGGATCTCGTCGACGCGCACGCCGGTGGCCTGATACACGGCATTCGCGATGGCCGGGATCACGGGCAGCAACGGGCCTTGCCCCGCCTCCTTGGCGCCGAACGGTCCGTCGGGGTCGTCCGTCTCCACGAGAAACGTGTGGATCTCCGGCGTCTCCAGCGTGGTCGGACTCTTGTAATCGAGCATCGACGGCGTCTTGTGCAAGCCCTTCCGGAAGACCTGCTCTTCCATCAGGGCTTCGCCGACGCCCATGTAGATGGAGCCCTCGACCTGTCCCTCGACGAGCAGCGGATTGAGCGCGCGCCCGATATCGTGCGCGATCCACACGTCCTCGAGCTCGATGGCGCCCGTGTCCTCGTCCACGGTGAGCTCCACGACGCACGCCGAATACGAGTAGCACGGTGACGGACCGACGCCGCCGCCCTTGTACTTGCCCGCGCGCTTCGGCGGGGCGTAGGAGCCGGGGAACGCCAGCACGCCGTGCAATGCCTCGCCGAGCTCGACGGCCTGCGCAAACGGCAGCGCCTTGTCCCAATCGTCGGGGACACCCACCTTCTGCTCACCGGCGACGAGCGCCGCCGGCTCCACGCCGAGCTTGGCGGCAACGGCGCGAAAGATGATCGTCTTCAACCGCTCGGCGGCCTGGATCGCGGCCTGCCCGCACATCAGCGTCACGCGCGAGGAATAGGAGCCAAGATCGACCGGCGTGAGGCTCGTGTCGGCGGGATGAACGTGCACGTCCTTCGGCTCGAGCCCGAGCACCTCGGCTACCAGATACGCGAGGATCGAATCCGAGCCTTGTCCGATGTCGGTGGCACCGCAGAGCACCGTCACGCCGCCGCTGCGGTCGGCGCGCACCACCACACCGGAGTGCGGCATGTTGTTCCAGTAGATCGCGGTGCCGGCGCCGGTCATGTATGCCGAGCACGCGATCCCGATGCCCTTGCGCTTGCGGCTCTGCCAGAGCGGCTTCGCCGGCGGCGACGCTGCCGCGGCCCGGTACCGCGGGCGCTTGTCGCGCCAGCCGGAGGCGTCGACGACCTTGTCGATGCACTCGCCGAGGCCGATGGTCGTCACCGTGAGATGGTTCGCCGTCTTGGTGAACGGCTCGGCCACGATACGTCGGCGCATGTCGGCGGGATCGAGGCCCAGCTGCTCGGCGGCTTTATCCAGCTGGCACTCGAGCGCGAAGCGCGGCTGCGGGGTTCCGTGACCGCGCTTGGGACCGCACGGCGGCTTGTTGGTGAAGATTCGAGCGCCCTCGAACTTGTAGACGGGAATCTTGTACGTGACGGGATTGATGACGCCCGTGTAGAACGTCGAGGCGACTCCGTAGGAGCCATAGGCGCCACCGTCGAGCCAGGTGCGCAGGTGGCACCCGGTGATGTCGCCGTGACGCGTAAATCCCGTCTTGATCCACATCAGGACGGGATGGCGGCCGCGATGGATGTAGAACACCTCCTCGCGCGTGCAGGCGATCTTCACTGGTCGCCCGGTCAGCTGCGAGAGCTTGCAGGCCGCGATCTCGTGCGCGAACGGGTCGAGCTTGCCGCCGAAGCCGCCGCCGACGGGGGCGGCGATCACTCGGATATGGGCCGCCGGCACGGCGAGGATCTTCGCGAGGAGCCGATGCACGTAGTGCGGCGTCTGCGTCGACGACCAGAGCGTGAGCTTGCCGTCGGCCGCCCAGTGCGCGACGGCGGCGTGCTGCTCCATCGGCAGATGCGTGTTGCCCTCGAAAAAGAAGACGTCCTCGCGCACGAGATCGGCGGCGGTGAACGCCGCCTCGACGTCGCCGAACTGCAGGGCGACGTTCTTGTGGACGTTCGGCCCGTCACCGTACTCGTGAATCCGCACCTCCGGATGCGCGAGCGACTCCTGGATCGACATCAGCGCGGGCAGCGGCTCGTACTCGACGTCGATCAGCCGGCACGCCTGCTCGGCCGTTTCCTCGTCGACGGCGGCCACCGCCGCCACCGGGTCGCCGACCATCCGGACCTTCTCCGTACAGAGCGCCTCCTCGTCCTGGGACACGGGCAAGATCCCGAACTTCACGCGGGGCAGATCGGCGCCCGTGATCACGGCGTAGACGCCGGGGAGCGCGCGCGCGCGCGCGGTGTCGATACGCAGGATGCGGGCATGCGACTGCGAGCTCCGGAGCAGCCGCGCGTGGGCGAGGCGCGGCGGCGTGAGATCGTCGGCATAGCGCGTCTCGCCGGTGACCTTAGCCCACGCGTCGATCTTGGGCAGCGGCTGTCCGACGACGGTGAACCGGTTCTTCGTCATCGTGCTACCTCGCGCGGCTGCATCCGCAGCGCCGCGAGCTCGACGGCATCGAGAATCTTCGTGTAGCCGGTGCAGCGGCACAGATTGCCCGCGAGCGCTTCCTTGATGGCCTGCCGCGTCGGCGCCGACGTCTCATCGAGCAAAGCCTTGGCCGTGAGCAGGATGCCGGGCGTGCAATATCCACACTGGGCGGCGCCCAGCTCGGCGAACGCCTGCTGCAGCGGATGGAGGCGCCCGCCGTCGGCCATGCCCTCGACCGTCGTGATCGCCGTCCCCTCGAGCGCCGCCGGCAGCGCGAGGCAGGAGAGGATCGGCTCCCCGTCGACCAGCACCGTGCACGTGCCGCATTCACCGAGCTCGCAGCCGTGCTTGGTGCCCGTCAGATCGAGCTCCTCGCGCAGGACCTCGAGCAGCGTCTTGTGGATGGGGACGAGGAGCTCGCGGGCCTCGCCATTCACGGTCAGGCTGATGTGGGTCTTCATCAACACTAAAGCCGAGTTCAAAAATACTGAAGCGCTGCCGGCTCGTCAAGCGCCGACGAACCAGGCCCCCGGCTCGGCGGCGGCCCGGCACCGCCGTCGGCGTAGAATCCCGCATGCCCTACGCCAGGACGGACGACCGGGTCAGGATTTACTACGAGCAGCACGGCCCCACCGAGCGCGGCGCCGGCGGCATCCCGCTGGTGCTCGCCTACGGTATCGGCGGCAACGCCGACCTCTGGGACGTCAACGTCCGGGCGCTGTCCGCGCGGCGCCGCGTGGTCCTCTGGGAGCCGCGCGGCCACGCGCGCTCGGACAGCCCGGAAGATCCCGCGCGCTACTCGTTTGCCCGCTGGGTGCTGGATCTGAGAGCGGTGCTCGACCACCTGAGGCTGCGCACCGCGCACGTGGGGGGCCTGTCGCTCGGCGCCGGCATCGCGACGCGCTTCACGCTCGCCTACCCGCAACGCGTGCGCTCGCTGCTCGTGACCAACTCGTCCTCGGCAGTCGGACGGCCGCTCTCGGTCGACAACATCGTCATGCGCGCGCGGTCCATCGAGGTCACGCTGAGCAAGGGCATGGACGCCATGGCCGAGTTCGCGATGGCGACTAACCCCAACGTCGCCAACCGGCTTGCCATCGATCCGTCCTCCAAGGATGAGTTCTACGCGTACTATCGTCGGCTCACGCCGATCGGCTATGCCAACTCGCTGCGCGCGCTGCTGGCCATGGACCACATCACCGACCGGCTCTCGGAGATCCGTGTGCCCGTCCTGCTCATTGGCGGTGACCGGGATCCGTCGCTGGCGCCGATGCGGATCATGCACAAGAAGGTCCGCGGCTCGAAGCTCGTCGTGCTGTCGCCCGCGAGCCACTTCGCCAACCGCGACCAGCCGGAGGCGTGGAACCGGGCGGCCGTCGACTTTCTCGACCGCTGCGAGGCCGCTCCGCGGGGGCGCGCGACGACGATCCGACGGGTACGATGACCGGATTCTGACCGGGAAGCTACGCGGCGAACGGTCAGAATTCACACAGCGTCTCGCACTCGGAATCGTCAAAAGACGCCGAAATTGCCGACTTTCGCTCTGGCACTCGCGATGCTTCCTGCACCACCCGCCGGGCATTCGACGACGATCGGAGCGACCGCGATGAGGTACGACGGATACGGGCGACTCGGACGCAGCGGCGCACGCGTGGCGGGGGACGGGATCCGGCGCAGACCGGCACGCGGCGGCCGGAGCGACCGCCGCGGCGCGGAGCCGCTGGCCCCGCGACGCACCGGCCGCAAGACCCGCTAGCGAGACGACGAGGGCGGCCCCGACGGCCGCCCTCGTCTCCGCTGAACCCCGGAGCCTGCCGGATCAGCTAGTGCTTCGAGGCGTCGTAGGTCTCGCCGAACCGCACCCACCGCTCGCCGTCGAACTTGACGAGCTGCTCCTGCTCGATCGGATAGAAGTCCTTCGGGCCGGTATTCACCTTGATACCGGGCAGCAGCATCGGCAGCGACAGATCCTTGATGTTCGCCGCCTGCTTCATGACGTTCTCGCGCGAGAGATCGTTGCCGCACTGCTTGAGCACGTGCACCAGACCCTGCGCGGCGGTGTAGCCATAGACGTTGAACGCATCCTCGACGTTGCCGTCCGGGTAGTACTTCTTCATGAACGCGAGCCACTCCTTGTAGCCGGCATCGTTCTTCCACTCTGGATCCGTCGGGTCCTTCAGGTACTGGGTCGTGATGAGATCCTTGGAGGCTTCGAACCCGGCCGGCTTCAGCACGGTGCCGACCGATGCCGAGACGTTGTTGAGCAGGTGGAGCGGCTTCCAGCCGATATCGTGCGCCTTCTTGATCGCCTGCGCGGCGTACTTCGGGATGGTGATGTTGAAGAACACGTTGGCGCCGCTGTTCTTCAGATTGACCACCTGGGAATCGACGGTCGGATCCGTCGTCTCGTAGCTCTGCTCGAGCACGATCGCCTTGGCGGCGTTCGCCTTCGCGAGCCCGTCCTTGAACCCCTTCAGGTAGTCCTTGCCGTAGTCGTCGTTCTGGTAGAGGATGCCGATCTTGGCGTTCGGCACGTTTTTCATCACGTACGCCGCGTAGATCTTGGCCTCCGCCTGGTACGTCGGCTGCCAGCCCATCGTCCACGGGAAATGCTCCGGATCACCCCACTTGGTGGCGCCGGTGGCCACGAACAGATGCGGGATCTTCTGCTGGTTCATGTACTTGTGGATGGCGGTGTTGGTCGGCGTGCCGAGCGTGTTGAACACGAACGCCACCTGGTCCTGCTCGACCAGCTTGCGCACCATCTCGACCGTCTTCGGCGGGCTGTAGCCGTCGTCGTAGCTGACGAAATTGATCTTGCGGCCGTTGATCCCGCCCTGCTCGTTGATCATCTTGAAGTATGCCGCCTCGACCTTCCCGATGGTGCCGTACGCGGAGGCGTTACCGCTGTACGGGTTGGTGTGGCCGATCTTGATCTCGCTTGCCGTGATGCCGGGCATATCGGCCGCCCCGGCCGGGACGATGCCGGCCAGCGCAAGAATCGCGAGAAGCACGAACATCCAGCTTCGCTGCCGCATGTGAGCCTCCTTCTTGAGAGTTGCTTGCGAGTCGCAGCTTGATGTTACACGGTCGAACGGTCAGCCGGCCTTCGCGGTTCCGGCGCGCGGCGCCGTCGCGGCACGCGCGGTCTCGGCGCGCCGCCGACGCCGCGCCACCAGCAAGCGCACGGTGCCCGCGATGCCGAACGGCATGACGTACATCGTGAGGATCAGGAACACGCCGTAGATCGCCCACGGCGCCGCCTTCGAGATGTCCTGCGCCCAGTTCGGCACGAACTGGATGAAGAAGCCGCCCAGGATCGCGCCGGAGATCGACGCGAGCCCGCCGACGACGATCCCGACCAGGAACGTGATCGACAGGAAGACGTTGAACGTGTCGGGGGCGACGAAGGCGATCGTGAGCGCGGAGAGCGCGCCCGCCACGCCGGTGTACGCGGCGCTGACGCCGAAGGTGAGCGACTTGTAGAGCGCAGTGTTGATGCCCATGGCCTGCGCGGCCGTCGCGTTGTCACGGATGGCCACGATCGCGCGCCCGGTCCGCCCAGCGAGGAGATTCCGAGCCAGGACGAACAGCACGAGCATCACCGCCAGCGTGACGAAGTAGAGCCACTGGTCCGGGTTGAGCGGCAGGCCCCAGGGCGCCTTCGGCTTGCTCAGCACGATGCCCTGCGACCCGCCGGTCCAGTCCTCGAAGTATTTCAGGATCTGGGGCACCGCCAGCGCCAGCGCAAACGTCGCCAGCGCCAGGTACAGGCCCTCGAGGCGCAGCGCGGGGATCCCGAAGAGAAAGCCCGCGACCAGGCACAGGAGGCCGGCGGCGGGCAGCGTGAGCGCGTAGGGCAGGCTCCACCGGTCGATCATGATGGCGGCCGTATAGGCGCCGAGCGCGTAGAAGGCGCCGTGGCCGAGCGAGATCTGGCCGTTGTAGCCGGTGAGCATGTTGAGCCCGAGCAGCGCGATGGCATACGTGGCCACCTGCGTGAACTGGAACAGCCGGAAGTTCGAGACGAACAGCGGCAGCACCGCGGCCCCTGCGAGCAGGGCGAGCACGGCGACCAGCCTCGCGCGGCCGCTCATACGCGGTGCACCGCTGCGCGGCCGAAGAGCCCGCTCGGCTTGAACACGAGCACCACTAGGATCACCGCGAGAGCCACCGTGAGCTTGAGCTCGGTCCCGATGAAGGAGATGTAGGTGCCGGCGATGTTCTCCAGGACGCCGACGATGAGGCCGCCGACGACGGCGCCCCCGGGGCTCGTGAAGCCGCCGAGAGTGGCGGAGGCGAAGGCGTAGATCAGGATGCCCGCCATCATGTTCGGATCGAGGAACACGATGGGCGCCACCATCATGCCGGCCACCGCACCCACCATGGCCGCCAGCCCCCAGCCGATCGCGAGCATCCAGCCCACGCGGATGCCGCATAGCCGGCTGGACGCCGGGTTCTGCGCGGCCGCTCGCATGGCGAGGCCGAGCGTGGTGTAGCGGAAGAACGCGTAGAGGAACGCGAGCACGATCAGCGTGACGCCGATGGCGCCGAGGTCGTGGGCGCCGAACACGACCACGCCCAGCATGATCGGACGCTCGGGAAACGGGCTCGGAAATGGCTTCTGGATGTAGGAGTAGATCCAGCCGGCCAGGCTGTTGAAGATCACGAGCAGCCCGATGCAGACGATCACGATGGTCAGAATGGGCTTGCCCTCGACGGGCCGGATCACCACGCGCTCGATGAGCACGCCCCCGGCGAACGAGACGAGCAGCGTGCCGAAGAAGGCCACCCAGTACGGCAGCCCGGCGTTGATCATCGTCCACGCCAGGTACGTCGAGAACATGGCCATCTCGCCCTGGGCGTAGTTCACGACGTCGGTGGCCTGGTAGATCATCACGAGCGCGAGCGCCACGCTGCCGTAGATGCCGCCGGTGGCCAGGCCCGAGACGATCTGCTGGACGAGGATCTCCATCGCTCAGTAGCCCAGGTACGCGCGGCGGATGGCGTCGTTCTGGCGCAGCTGCTCGGCCGGGCCGGACTGCACCATGCGGCCGGTTTCCATGAGGTAGGCGTTGTCGGCGATGCCGAGCGCGATGGACGCGTTCTGCTCCACCAGCAGCACGCTCACGCGCCGTTCGCGGTTGATCGTGCGCACGATCCGGAAGATCTCGCGCACGACCATCGGCGCCAGCCCCAGCGACGGCTCGTCCAGCAGCAAGAGCCGCGGCCGCAGCATCAACGCGCGCGCCACCGCCAGCATCTGCTGCTCGCCGCCCGAGAGCGTGCCGGCGAGCTGGCGCTTGCGGGAGGCGAGGACGGGAAAGTAGCGGTACACGGCCTCGAAGTCCTCGGCGATCCCGGCCTGGCCGCTCCGCCCGTAGGCGCCGAGCCGCAAGTTCTCCTCCACTGTCAGGTTGACGAAGGTGCCGCGCCCCTCGGGGACGTGCGCGATCCCCAGGCGCACGATGGCCTCGGTGGCGCGGCCCGCGATGTTGCGCCCGTCGAAGCGCACCTCGCCCGACGTGCGGACCATGCCGCACACCGCGCGCAGCGTCGTCGTCTTGCCGGCGCCGTTGGCGCCGAGGATGGTCGTGATCCCTCCCTCCTCGACGGCGAAGTCGACGCCGTGGAGCACCTTCGTCCAGCCGTACTGGGCGTGCAGCGCCCGCGCCTCCAGCAGCGCCGCCATCAGCGACGCACCCCCGCGGTGTCGTCGACGCCCAGGTACGCGCGGATGACCTCGGGGTCGCGCTGGACCTCGGCCGGCGCCCCCTCGGCGATCTTGCGGCCGAAGTCGAGAACGACCACCCTGTCCGAGACCTGCATGACGAGGCCCATGTGGTGCTCGACGAGGAGGATGGTCAGGCCACGGCGCTCGCGGACGCTGCGGAGCAGCGCGGCCAGCGTGCCGACCTCCTCGTGGTTCAGCCCGCCCGCCGGCTCGTCCACGAGTAGCAGCGTGGGCGCCCCCGCCAGTGCGCGCGCCAGCTCCACCCGCTTCAGCGTGCCGAACGGGAGCCCGGCGGCGGGGTGGTTCGCCACTCCCTGCAGATCCAGGAAGGCCAGCAACTCGGCGGCACGCGAACGTATCTCGGCCTCTTCGCGCGCCACCCATGGCAGGCGCAGCGCGTTGCTGAGGAAGTCGCTGCGGGTGCGGCCGTGGACGCCGACCATGACGTTCTGCAGGACCGTGAGCGTCGGGAACAGGGCCAGGTTCTGAAATGTACGGCCGATGCCGAGCTCCCCGATGCGGTGCGGCGACAGGCCCAGGATCGACCGCCCGCGGAACTGGATCTCCCCCTGCTGCGGTGTGTACAGGCGGCTCAAGCAGTTGAAGAGCGTTGTCTTGCCGGCGCCGTTCGGACCGATGAGGCCGACGATCTGCCCCTCGGCCATGTCGAAGGAGACGCCGTCGAGCGCGACGATGCCGCCGAAGCGCACGGTGACGTCGCGAACCGAAAGAATGGGGTCGGACCGGATCAAGGACGCTCCTTCGACGAGTTACCCGCTTATACGGAGTCGCGATGAAGTTGTCAACGCGGACAGGCCTTTGGCGACCCCTGCCGTTGACGAGCGCGGACACCCGTGTCACCGTATGGCGCGCCCGACCGGCGTTGACGACAGCCCTTTACACGGGAGGCTCATCGATGCGCACATGGACCCGCCTGCTCTTGCTCGTGATCGTTCTCGCCGTCGTCGCAGGGGTGCCCTCCCACGCGACGCCGGCGGACCCCATCCGGATCGCGTTCGTCGACCCGCTCTCCGGCCCGTTCGCGGCCACCGGCGAGAACGGGCTCAACCAATTCAAGTATGCCGCCGATGGCATCAACAAGGCGGGCGGCGTGCTCGGGCGCCAGCTCGAGATCGTCGGGTTCGATAACAAGGTGAGCCCGCAGGAGTCGCTCATCCAGCTCAAGAAGGTGATCGGCGAGAACATCCAGTTCGTGTTCCAGGGCAACAGCTCCGGCGTCGCCCACGCGATCTCCGACGCCGTGCAGAAGAACAACGAGCGCGACGCCGCCAACCGGATCCTCTACCTGAACTACTCGGCCGTCGATCCGGCGCTCACCAACGAGAAGTGCCAGTACTGGCACTTCCGGTTCGACGCACACTCCGACATGAAGATGGCCGCGCTCACCGACGTGATCGCCGCCAACAAGTCGATCAAGAAGGTCTACATCATCGGCCAGGACTACTCCTTCGGGAAGGCGGTGGCCGAGGCCGCGGTGACGATGCTGGGCAAGAAGCGCCCGGACATCCAGATCGTCGGCAACGAGCTCCACCCGATCGGAAAGGTCAAGGACTTCTCGCCCTACGTGCAGAAGATCGTGGCCGCGGGCGCCGACACCGTGATCACCGGCAACTGGGGCGCCGACATGGTCGGGCTCGCCAAGGCAGCGAACGACGGCGGCCTCAAGGTCCCCTTCTACACGTACTACGCCGCGTCGGACGGCATCACCGCCGCCATCGGCGCCGCCGGCATCGATCGCATCCGGCTCGTGCACGAGACGCATCCCGGCAACCCGAACGCCCCCAAGGCCCTCGGCGACTACATCACCGGCTACCGCAAGCTGCACCCGCAGAACGACGTCAACCAGCCGCGGATCAACACCGGGCTGAACATGCTGGCGCAGGCGATCAAGCGCGCGGGCACGACCGACGTCGATAAGGTCGCCGCGGCCCTCGAGGGTGCCGAGTTCACGACGCTCGGCGGCGATCACGTCGTGATGCGGAAAGAGGATCACCAGCTTCAGATGCCGGTCTACATCTCGGTGCACACGAACAAGAACATCAAGTACGACCTCGACGCCTCGGGCTACGGCCTGTCGCTCGAGCACAAGGTCGAGCGGGAGAAGGCGATGCAGCCGACGACCTGCAAGATGCAGCGTCCGGCGTAGAGCACAGGATACCGGGCGGGGCCGCACGGCCCCGCCCGCGAACCCGGTCATGCTGCAGCTCGTGGTGTTCTCGCTCCTCAACGGCCTCGTGTACGGCATGCTGCTGTTCATGCTGTCGAGCGGTCTCACGCTGATCTTCGGCATGATGGGCGTGCTGAACTTTGCCCACGCGTCGTTCTATATGCTGGGCGCCTACTTCGCGTACACGCTGTCGCAGCATCTCGGCTTCTTCCCCGCGCTTCTGCTGGCGCCGGTGCTGGTCGGGCTGCTCGGCGCGCTCGTCGAGCGACACGGGCTGCGCCGGGTCCACCGGTTTGGCCACCTCGCCGAGCTGATCTTCACGTTTGGCGTCGCCATCGTCGTCGGCGAGATCGTGCAGCTCGTGTGGGGCCGGCCGGCCAAGAGCTACCAAGTGCCGGCGGTGCTCGATGTGCCGCTGTTCCGGCTCTGGTCCTCCAGCTTCCCCGCCTACAAGGCGTTCATGCTGGTGATCGCCATCCTGATCTTCGGGTTCATCTTCGTCGTGCTTACGCGCACGCGCGCCGGGCTCATCATCCAGGCGTCGCTCACCCACCCGCAGATGGTCGCCATGCTCGGCCACAACGTGCCGCGGGTGTTCATGATCGTCTTCGGCATCGGCTCCGCGCTGGCCGCCGTGGCCGGCGTGATCGCGGGACCGGTGCTCGGCACGTTCCCCGGCATGGCCGAGGTCCTCGGCAGCATCGTGTTCGTCGTGGTCGTGATCGGCGGGCTCGGATCGGTCACCGGCGCCTTCGTCGCCTCGCTGCTGATCGGTATCGTGCAGACGTTTGCCGTCGCGCTCAACGGGTCGTTCGGCGACGCCCTGCTCGCGGTCGGCGTCCCGGAGAGCGCGAGCGGCCCGCTGCACGACGTGTGGAAGGTCACCGTCGCCCAGGTCGCACCCGTGCTGCCGTACGTGCTGCTCGTGGCGATGCTGATCGTGCGGCCGACCGGGCTGTTCGGAACGCGCGAGACATGAGCACCGGCGCCACCGCCCGCCCGCTCGCCGTCGCCGTCGACCCGCGCGCCGTGCGGCTGCGCCAGTCCGTGGTGTGGGTGGCGGCGGCCGTGATCCTCGTGAGCCTGCCCCACGTCTTCCGCACGGGTGCCGCCGTGCCCGTCATGAACCAGATGGGCATCGCCGTCGTATTCGCGCTCTCCTACAACATGCTGCTCGGCCAGGGCGGCATGCTCTCGTTCGGCCACGCGGTCTACCTGGGCCTCGGCGGCTTCATCGCCGCGCACGTCCTGAACCTCGCCGGCCGCAGCGTCGTCTACGTGCCGGTCCCGCTGCTGCCGATCGTCGGCGGCCTCGCGGGCCTGGCCTTCGCAATCCTGTTCGGCTCGTTCTCCACGCGACGCGCCGGCACCGTCTTCGCCATGATCTCGCTCGGCGTGGCCGAGCTGCTCGGCGCCTCCGCCCTGATCCTGGACCGCTTCTTCGGGGGCGAGGAGGGAATCACCACCAACCGGGCCAAGGCGCCGCTGCTGCTCGGCCTCTCGCTGACGCGCGACCGCGACATCTACTACCTGATCGTCTTCTGGGTGCTGCTCTCCGCGCTGGCGATGTACGCCTTCTCACGAACACCGGTCGGTCGCATGGCGAACGCCGTGCGCGACAATCCGGAGCGCGCGGAGTTCGTCGGCTACAGCCAGCGCTGGGTGCGCTACGTCTCGTTCTGCGCCTCGGGATTCTTCGCGGGCATCGCGGGCGGCCTGTTCGCCGTGAACTACGAGATCCTCACCGCGGAGAACATGGGTCTCGCCGCCTCTGGCACGGTGCTGCTGATGACGTTCATCGGCGGCGTGGGCTCCTTCGCCGGCCCGATCGTGGGCGCCATCGTGTTCACGTTCCTGCAGTCGATGCTGAGCGACTACACCGGCGTCTGGCTGCTCTACATCGGCATCCTGTTCCTGGCCACCGTGCTCTTCGCGCCGATGGGCCTCGCCGGGCTCGTCGCGCTGCACGGTCCCGCCTGGCGGGCCCGGCGGATCCGTCGACTGGTGGGTCCGTATCTGGTCACCGCCGGGCTGGGACTCATCGCCGCCGTCGGCGTCATCGGGCTCATCGAGCTGACGCACTTCGTCAGCACGGCCGCGACGGGCGCCACCGTCAAGCGGCTGTTCTGGATGCGCGTGAGCGTCGCGACGCCGTGGCCGTGGCTCGCGTTCGCCGCCCTCGCTGCCGGCGGCGCAGCCGGGCTCCGGTGGGCCGCCCCGCGGGCGGCGGCCGCCTTCACCTCCGCCACGGCGGCGGCGTTCGGCCGATGACGGCCGCGATCGAGCTGGTCGACGTCACCAAGGTCTTTGGCCGCACGCTCGTCATCCGGGGCGTCACGCTCACCATCGAGGCGGGCACGCGGCACGCGCTCATCGGCCCGAACGGCGCGGGCAAGTCGACGCTGTTCAACCTGATCACCGGGAAGTACCCGGTGAGCACCGGCCGCATCCGGGTCAAAGGCGCGGACGTCACCGGACTCACGCCGTACCAGTTGAACCGCCGCGGCCTGAGCCGCTCGTTCCAGGTCACGAACATCTTCCCGCGGCTCTCGGTCTTCGAGAACATCCGCTGCGCCACGCTGTGGTCGCTCGGCTACCGGTACTCGTTCTGGCACCGCATCGGCGCCGCGCGCGACGCGCGCGAGCGGACCGAGACCGTCCTCGAGCAGCTACACCTCACCGAGCGGCGGGACGTGCCCGCGGGCGTGCTGTCCTACGCCGAGCAGCGCGCGCTGGAGATCGGCATCACCATCGCCGGAGGCGCCGACGTGATCCTGCTCGATGAGCCCACTGCCGGCATGAGCCGCTCGGAAGCCGCCCATGTCGTCGACCTGGTGCGCCGGGTT
>DASTCJ010000181.1:0-12427 GCA_035605575.1 Candidatus Methylomirabilota bacterium | reverse complement strand
GCGCGCGTGGTCGGGCCGCACACCCAGCACGGCGCGGAAGGCCTCGACCGCCTCGGCGGCGCGTCCTTGCTCGAACAGCAGGTCCGCCAGCGCTTCCCACGCGCCCGCGGAGCTCGGGGCCAGCGCGAGCGCCGCGCGCGCCTCGACCTCCGCCTCCGCGACCCGACGGTGACGGCGGAGCGCGAGCACGAGGTCGAGGCGCGTCTTGACGTCGTCGGGGCGATGGGCGAGCGCTTCGCGATAGGCGGCGGCGGCCTCCGCGAACCGCCCGCGTCGCGCATGTGTGCGCGCGCGGTCACAGCACGTCGTGAACTCGTCAGCCATAAGCGAGCGGGCGACCGAATCGGGGCCGCCGGGCGGCTATCCTAGCAGAGGCGGCGGCTCAGCGTGGTCGCGGCGCCGGGGCGTCGAAGATCGTGGCGACCATGTGGTCGAGATAGCGAAAGTCGAACGGCTTGGGCACGTAGCCGAAGGCGCCGCTCTTGAGGGCCTCGGCCGCCAGCGAGACTTGCTCGTTCGCGGTGATCATGATCACCGCGATGGACTCGTCGATCTTCTTGACGTCCTTCAGGACCTCGACGCCGTTCATGCGCGGCATGTTGATGTCGACGAGCATCACGTCGGGACGCTGGCGCACGACGGCGGCGAGGGCGTCGGTGCCGTTCATCGCCGTCTCGACGTCGTAGGCCTTCTTGAAATGCTCGCTCAGCACCTCGGTGATCAGAGACTCGTCGTCGACGATGAGGATGCGCTTCTTCACCGCCACCATCGCTCCGGATCGTAGCACGATCCACCGCTCGAACCGGCAATCGCGGAACGCTGGTTGAATTCGTCCCGTCGGCATGTTGCACTGTGGACGATGCCTCGAGCCGACCACGCCGCACCGCACGGCATCGGATGAGGATTCTCGTCACCGGCGGGGCGGGCTTCGTCGGCTCCCATATCGTCGATCGCCTGCTCGGCCAGGGACACGAAGTCCGCGTCGTCGACGACCTGAGCACGGGTCGCCGCGAGCTGGTCAATCGCGCGGCGCGCTTTCAGCGTTGTGACATTCGCAGCCGGCGTTTGCCGCGCCTCGTCGACACCTGGCGGCCGGAGGCCGTCGTGCACGCCGCCGCCCAGGCTTCGGTCGTCCGCTCGGTCGCCGAGCCGGACTTCGACGCAAGCGTGAACATCACCGGCACGCTGGCACTGGTGCGGGCGTGCGGCGCCGCCGGCGCGCGGACCTTCCTCTATATATCCACCGGCGGCGCCGCTTACGGCGACACATCGAATCTGCCCACGCCGGAAGAGCAACCGCCGGCACCCAGCTCCCCGTACGGTGTGTCCAAGACGGCCGGCGAGCGCTACGTGGAGTGCTACGGTCCGCTCTTCGACATGCGCACGCTCGTGCTCCGCCTGGCCAACGTCTACGGGCCCCGCCAGAATCCGCAGGGCGAGGCCGGCGTGGTGGCGATCTTCGCCGATCGACTGCTTCGCGGCGAGCCGTGCGTCATCAACGGCGATGGAGAGCAGACGCGCGACTTCGTCTACGTCGAGGACGTCGCCGACGCCGTCGTCCGCGGTCTCGAGCGCGCCGACGCGACCGCCGTCGTGAACATCGGCACCGGCATCGAGACCACGGTAAACGCCATCTACGCCCGGCTCGCGCGCGCCGCGGGCGTGACGCGCGCTGCCACCCACGGGCCGGCGAAGGCGGGCGAGCAGCGGCGCAGCGCGCTCGCCGCCGATCGCGCCGCCCGTGTGCTCGGCTGGATGCCGACGACAACGCTCGACGACGGCCTGGCGCGAACGCTGGAGCACTTCCGCACCGCCGGCGCCGCACGCGCCTGAGCGTCGCGATCGCGCGCTCTGCTACGTGTCGATCCTCACCGGAGGAGAGCCCATGCGCCAGCGGGCGGTCCCGTGATCAGCACGTTCGGCGCGGCCGTGTCGCCGACGGTACACCGCGACCCGCCTGACGGGTTGTCGACGGCGGTCGCCGCGGCGCCCGACGGCTTCACCGGTGACGTCGCGTCCTTGACGATCGTGATCTTCGCGGAGATCGTCTCGTTACCCGCGGTATCCATCGCCACCGCGTTCACCTCGTAAGCGGCGGCCGGCAGCGGGCCGGTGATCCACAAGAACGTGCCGCTACACGTCGTGCCGGAGCATGGAATCGTCGCGAACACAGCACCGTTGCCCCACAGCTGGATCTCGACGAGCCCGACGTCGTCGATCGCGCTCGCGCCCACGACAATGCTGTTGCCCGTCCACGTGCCGCTCGATGGCCGGGTGATGGTGACCGTTGGCGGCGCGTCCGCCGGTGAAGCGCTGTGGAGTCTCAAGACGAACACATCGAAGCCACCCGACGGTGGCGCGCTGTAGGCCCCCGGCGTGGTTGGAATGAAATCGGCGCCGGCCCTGCCGGTGATGTAGGCGTCACCCGCGTCGTCGACATCGACGCCGAACGCGGCGCCGTCACCCAGCGGACTGCTGAACAGCAGCGACCCGGTCGCGGAGATTCTCAGTACGACCGCCTCGATCGGGTTCGTCTTCGAACGGAGTGGATCCTGTGTTGGAAAGGCGTCGTCGTTCGTGATGCCGACCACCCACGCGCTCGCATCCGGAGCAGCCGCGATGCTCGTCATGGAGCCGGAGAGATAGGTCGACCAGATCCAGGCGGTGCCGGCTGAGTTCAACCGGGCCGCGAAGCCGCCACCCGTCGGCGCAGTTTGGATCGGGTTGACCGTCGTGAAATCGAGCGACTCGCCACCGGCGATATACGTGGAGCCGTCGGCGCCGACCGAGATGCTTTGCGGCCGAGCTCCGATCACCGTGGTTTGGGTCGGCAATCCCGCCGGATCGAACTTCGCGACGTAGGATCCCGTCCGGGCCCCGCTGGCGGCGAGGGTGGCCGTCAGTGTGCCCGGTGGCGCCGACGGCGTGAAGGCACTGCCACCGACATAGGCGTTCCCAGCACCATCGATCGCCACTGAAAGCCCGGCGCCGTTGCCATCGAGATAGGTGGAGTAGACGAGTGAGGTGCCGTCGGGAGAGAGCTTTGTCAGATAGCCCGCGCGATACGTGTTGCATCGGGTGCCCGTCGTCGGCTTCGTGGGAATGAACGCATCCGGTGTCGTAGGGAAGTTGTTCGTGCTCGTCCAGCCGACGACATACGCGTGTCCGGCGGCGTCCGCCGCGATGCTGGTGCCCTCACCCTCATAGCAGACGCCGCCACGGATCGGGTCGGCGGGGTTGTCGAACGTCGTGCCGTCGAGGAACGTCGAGTACACGAGCGCACCCGTGGGACCAAACTTCGTCACGAACGAGACGCTGCCATCCTCGCTGCCGCCGACCGTCGTCGGCTGAAACGCGCCTGCCGTCGTCGGATAACCGGCGTGCGTCCGGCCGGTGATATAGGCGTTCCCTGCCCCGTCGGTCGCGATTCCGTTCACGAAGTCCCGGAAAGTGCTCCCGATGTAGGTCGAATAGATCAGCGTCGCGCCGTCCGGGCTCAGCTTCGTGACGAAGATCTCTTCGAGGCCGGTGGCCCGGCGCGGAAACGCTGCGTTGACCATGGGATATTCGTTATCGAAGGCTCCCGTGTTCTCGCCGGCGAAGTACGCATAGCCGGCGCTATCGACGGCGATGCCAGACGCCGTGCCGACGCCGATCCGCGCCGAGTACACCACGACCGGATCGATGACGAGCGGTCGGCTGGGGTCGTAGGAGCCGATCTCGAAGCCAATCTCGTACGCGCCAGCCAGGCGGTAGCGACCAGTCACGAGCTGTCGACGGCCCTCGATCTCCTGGTAGACCACCGGCGCACGCTGCACGATCGTGCGATGGCCGCGGCGGATGGCGACGTCTCCGGTGGCGTCCAGCGTCACGGCATCGGCTCCATCGACGCGGACCCGGATCGCGCGTGGATCGCCGCCAGGCGCGACCACGAAGTCGTACTCGACCTGGCGCTGGTTACCGTACACGACGACGTCGATGCCGGGATAGACCTCCGCGTACCGGAGGCGCGCGAACGTCGGGATGTCGGTGCGCCAGCGCCTCGCATCGCTGCCGATGTAGTAGTTCACTCGGCCCGGCAGGGGGTCGAGGGCCTGGAGCTCCGGCTCGGCGAGGCGGCCCGCAAACGACAATCGCACCACGTGGCCGTCCACGGCGAGCTGCAGCGCGTTGGCATCGACGAGCACGCGGCCACCACCCGCGCGCGCAATGAAACGCGTCGAGGGATCCGCCTGTCCTCGGTTTTCTTCGAAGTGCAGCGGCAGGCGTCCATACGCTTCGGCGAGCTGACCGCTGGACGGCCGGCCCACCACCTGCGCGGTGAGCGGCCGCGGCGAGGCACAGGCCGCCGTCATGAACGCCAACGAGAGGGCGAGGAATACCGCGCGCAGAGCCGTTACCATAGGTGTCCGCCACCTTTCATAGCTATGCGTGGCTGAGCGCCGCCGCGTGTGCCTATGCACCGGCTCATGAGCGCCCGCGGGCTATGACTCGGCGAGAACCGTCTCGAGGTCGAAGACCCGCGGCTGGCCCGACTGCGCCGACTGCATCATCAACAGACAGCCAAGCGTGGCTCGGGTGCCGTCCCTGACGGTGACGTCAGTCGGCTTGCCGTCGCGCAAGCTCCTCACGAAACACTCGAGCTGCGCCGTATAGCCCTTTTGCGCGAACCAGCGCGACTGCTGCCGCCGCGCTTGCTTCTTCACTGCGAGACGCTTGAAATCCTCCGCCGCCACCCCGATGCCCGGAGCGAACGCTTCCACGAACTCTCCGCCGCTCGAGTCGCTGCCAACGACGGTGTACACCAGGGTCCCGATGGAGCCATCGGCAAATTTCATCGAGGCGGCGATGTTGTGACGGTCGAAGCCATACGCGGACACGGACACCGGCTCGCTCTCGAGCAGCCAGTACATGAGATCCACGAAATGACAGGCTTCACCGAGGACGACGCCGCCCTGGCCGACTTCGGCCGCCCAGCCGTTCTCGATACCCGGCGAGTTCATCCTGACCGCGATGACCGCCGGCCCGGTCCGTCCCGTCAGGTGCTGCTTCATCTCGACGTAGAAGGGGGCGTAGCGACGATTGAACCCGACGGCGAGCTGCTTGCCGGACTCCTTCACGGCGCGGACGATGGCCTGACACTCGTCGATCGTGATCCCCATCGGCTTTTCGACAAACACGTGTTTCCCTGCCCGCAATGCCGCGACGGCCTGCGCCGCGTGCTCGTTGTGGCGGCTCGCGATCAACACGACGTCGACGGCCTCGTCGTTCAGGATCACGTCCAGGTCCGACGTGTGGTAGCCGGCACCGAAACGCAGCGCATACGCCTTCCCGCGCGCGCCGTGCGCGGAGTACACGGCGTGCAACCGCGCACCCGAGATCTTCTTCAGGGCGGGCAGATGCGCCCATTTCGCCAGGTTACCCGCGCCGACGAGCGCAAATCGGATCTCCCCCGTCCTCGCCGAGGATCCGTCAATCGTGATCCGTCGTTTCGGCGTGTAGGACTCAAAGGGATTCGCGACATCGTTGACGGGATATCGCAGGACGACGGCGAGGCTCGACCTTCCCCCGCCGCTCATGATGGTGTCGTACGCCTTCGGCGCGTCCTCGAGCGGGTATTCGTGGCTGATGAGTGGCTTGACTTCGATCTTCCCGACGGCCATCAGCCGCAACACCTCCTGCATGTTGCGGTTCTCGGTCCAGCGGACGAACGGAAGCGGATAATCGACGCCCCGTCGCTCGTAGGCAGCGTCGTAGCTGCCGGGGCCGTAGGCGCGCGACATCAGGACCTTCAGCTCCTTGATGTACATCTCGCTGCGCGGTATCTCGATCGGGCAGGCGCCGACCACCACGATCCGTCCGCGGTCGCGCGACATCCGAGCCGCCTGTTCGAGCGGCGTTGCCGATTTCGACGCCGCCGCCACGATGACGCAATCCGCGCCGCGCCGCGCGGTCAACGCCTTCACCTCGGCCACCGTCGTCTCTCCGGCGACGAGTCCGAAGTCCGCACCCGTCGCGCGCGCCAGCTCGACTCTGTCGGCATTCAAGTCGATGGCGATCGGCACGCCGCCCTGGCAGCGCACGATTTGTGCGATCAACTGTCCGACGATGCCGAGACCGATCACTGCCACCGTCTCGCCGATGCCGATCTCCGCCAACCGCACGGCGTTCATCGCGATCGCGCCGAGCGTCGTGAAGCATGCCGCTCGAAAGTCCACCACGTCGGGGACGCGAGCGACCAGATTGCGGCCGACCATGATGGTTTCACCGTGCCCGGCGCCTTCGCCGCCGTAAGCGACGCGCTCGCCCACGGCGAGATCCGTCACGCCGTCGTGCTTTTCAACGACGATTCCCGCGCCGGAATAGCCGAGTACGGCGTAGTCATTGAACCTGGCGCGCACTTCCCTGATGGTGCTGATCGGATCCGTCTTCCTCATCACGGCCCACACGCTCTTCAAGTGCGAGGGGTTGTCCGCCACTTCCCTGACTAGGCTGCCGGTGTGGATATCGGCGGTCTCGGTACCGCTGCTGATCAGCGAATAGTACGGACGAATGAGGACATGGTTCGGCCGCGCGACCGGATCGGCCACTTCGTCGACGATGATCTCGCTCAGTCCGCGACGGATGACCTGTTTCATCTGTGATGACCTTCTGGGGCGTGGTCGGCTGCTCTCGGTCTGCCGGCCAGCCGGTCGTAGAGGTCGAGCCATTGTGGGCGAATCGCGGTCCAGGCGTATCTCGCGCACTCGCGACGTGCCTTCTCGACGATGTCGCGCGCGGCACCGGGGTTCTGCAACAGATAAATGGCGCGCGCCGCCATCGCCTCGTGGTCGTCGGTGTCCACCAGCAATCCGGTCTCGCCGTCCGTCACGATGTACGGAATGCCGCCGGCCCGCGTCGAAACGATGGGGACTCCTGAAGCGAAGCATTCGATCAACGAGCCGGGCATGCAATCGAAGTTCGGCGAGTTCAAATACACGTCGACCGTGGCATACAACTCGCCGATCTTGCTGTGCGGAACCACGCCGATGAATTCGACGTTGCGGAGCTTCAGTGTGCGGGCCACTCGTTCCAGCCGTCGACGCTCGGGTCCGTCATTGCAGACGATCAGGCGCGCGTCGGGGAACGTCTCGAGGACAATCCGGTAAGCGCGGAGAATGCAGTCGATGTTGTACAGCGGCTCGAGGATGCGGTTCGACAGGAAGACGGGACGAAGGGGCTCGCGATGGCGGAACGTGAACTTACCGGTGTCGATGACGTTGAAGATCGAACGCGCCCGAATGCCGAATCGCGCGAAGACGTCCACCAGATACCCCGACGGCGACACCACTTCGTCGGCCAGCCGGACGATGCGGAGCCAAGGCCTGCCCCAGCCGCGGAAGAAACGCTCCGCTTCGCCGCTTCGATAGTTGAGGATGATTTTTTTGCCGAAGAACTTCGCGATGAGAATAGCCGGCACGGCGGACAGCAGGAATGCGAAATACGACGCCGCGAACACGTGAACGATGTCGGCGCGTGGCGTCTTCCGGAAGAGATCGAACACGTACTTCGCCGTTGTCACGACGGTCCGCAGATAGCGGACCCGTTGCAGCCGCGGAAAAAAACGCGGAGCGATCGACTGCAATTCGATGCTGAGATGCGGCTCGCGACGAAGATTTTCGAGCAGTCGTTGCGCCTGCACGGCTTGACCGCCAACCAGGTGCGGTGGCGGCGCCACGAGGAGAATGGCATGCAAGGGCAACCCAGCGCTCGCATCGGAGCGTGCAGTCCGACGGCGACTCGGCGTTCGACCACCGGACGAGCCCCGTCCGACTTCTCTCGGAAAGAACAGTGCGGCTCGCTTCAGGTAGACCGGTATGCGCGCAGAAAGACTCGCCATGCCCTGCTCGCTTTTTGGCAAGAATCGCGCCGGCCTCAGAACGGTCAAAAACTTCGAATCGGACGCGGAGCCCGGGGCGACCTGGGAAATTCTCTGCAGAGATTCGCCGCGCGCTCTCCCTGATCGGTCCAGTTGTCGCGAGCCCGGGCTGCAGGGCGCGGCCTCCCAGGCTGGCGGGCGGCTTGCACCTCCGTCGCCGACGGACACATGGCTTCGACTGCCGACGCTCTCGCTCGTGCCAATGTCCCGCCGGTGGCGGAGCCTGCCGTTCCGGAGCGGCGCCTCTGGCGCAGCTGGGTCGTCTACTCGCTCAGCTCGGTTGCCAGCCGCCTCGTCGGCTTCTTGATGCTTCCGATCTATACACGGGTGCTCTCGCCAGAAGAGTTCGGCATCCGCGCGATGGTCACGGTCGGTGTCGACCTCGTCGGCATGGTGTGCTCGCTCGGGCTGACGACGGCGATGATCCGGTACTACACCGGCGAGCGGGGCGAGGGGCGGCACCCGGCGGCCGTCAGCACGGCCTACGTCACCGGAACGCTCGTCCTCGGAGTGGGCGTCGGCCTCGGGATGCTGGCCGCCCCGTGGCTCGCGACCCTCGTGCTCGGCGACGCGGCGCACGCCGACTTCCTGCGGCTCGGCTTGACGTCGCTCTTCTTCATGAACACGATGGACATCGGCCTCGCGTATCTACGCGTCCGGCAGCGTGCCACGACGGTGGCACTGCTCTCCTTGTCGACGCTGGCTCTCACGCTCGCCTGCAACATCGTGCTGGTGGTGATCCTCCGGTGGGGAGTGGCCGGCATCCTCTATGGCGAGATCCTGACGTACAGCATCTTCTCGGCAATCCTCGCTCGCACGACGCTTCGCGAGGTCGGGCTCAGGGTGTCGCCCGCTCTCGCCCGGCGAATGGTCGCCTATGGCGCGCCGCTCACGCTCATGCCGTTCGCGTGGCTGCTCGTCAACCGCAGCGATGGCGTGTTCCTCACGCACCAGGGTTCGCTCGGTACGGCGGGGATTTACGCGCTCGCCATCCAGTGCGCGCAGGTCCTCTTGCTCGCCATCATCATGCCCTTCCGTGACGCGTGGGACCCCGGACAGTTCGAGCTCGCGCGCAATCCCGATGCTCAGCGCGCCTACCGCCGGATGTTCCAGGCGTTCACGTTCACCATCGTGATCGCCGGACTGGCGTTCGCCATTGCGGCGGATGACGTGATCCGCGTGATGGCGGCGCCAGCGTTCCACGCCGCGGCCACCGTGGTGCCAGTACTGCTCGCCGCGCACGTCGTCATGGGGATGTCGCTGTTCTTCAACTCCGGGCTTCTCGTGAAGAACCGCACCGCGCTGCTCGGCGCCGTTGCGCTCGTGACGGCGGCCGTCAACGTCGCGGCCAACGCCGTCCTCGTGCCGCGGTATTTCGCGCTCGGCGCGGCGGCGTCCCGGCTCATTGCGCTCGTGGTCATGGCCGCCCTCACCTACGTCCTGGCGCAGCGGCTGTGGCCGCAGCGGCCCGACTTTGCGGCATTGGCCAAGGTGGTCGGCCTTGCCCTCGCAGGGTTTGCGCTGTCGCGACTGCTGCCGCCCGAACCGCTGATGGTCTCGCTCGCCCTCAAGGCGAGCATCGTCGCTGTGGTCCTCGTGTTGAGCGTCCTCGCGGGCGCCGTCGACCGCCAGGATCTGTGGCGCGTCGTCGCCCTTCTCCGGGAGCGCTTCGACCGCATCCGGCGTCGTCCCGTTGCCGACGCCGTCCCCTGATAGATGTCCGTTTGTTCAACGTTTTTCACTGCGAATGCGATGACCCTGCCGTGTGCAACGCATTCCGCAATAGGGTTTCGGCGGGACCCTATCCGTCTCCACGGCTACCCAGTCGAACGGGGTGTTGGTCTGGATTGCCGCCCGAAGCCGATTTGGCAGCACGTTTGCCCCTGAAGAGAGGCGTGGACGCGCTCATCGACCGCGACGTCGCAGACGCTTGCTCGCCGGCCCTGGTGGGATGATGGCTGTCCTGCTGGCCGTCGTCGAGGCGGCGTTCATGTTCGTGGCGCTCTTGACGCTTTTACTCCGCCCGGCCGCGGAAGCCCTGGCGTTGACGCTCGGCTGCGCAGTGGCCTTCTACTACTGCGATCTCTACGACCTGCGCGTGGCGTGGAGTCTCCGCGATTGTGTCCCGCGATTCCTGAGGGCACTGGGGCTCGTGATCGTCGCCGTGGCCGTCAACGACATGGTCCTGCGCGTCGACACGCGCGACGGGGCCGCGCTCGTGACAGGCCTTTTGATCGCCATCGCGCTTCTCTTGATCGGACGAGCATGCTGCTACGTCGTCCTACGCCGGCGTCCATACGCACAGACCGTGCTCATTGTCGGCGGCGGGCGTCTGGCGCAGACGCTGGTCCGGGAGATCAGCGTCCGGCCGCATCTCCGGTGGGCCATCGCCCTCGTGACAGAGGCGCTGCCGACCTCGGGACGGCCATTCCGCTATCCCGTGCTCGGCACGCTTCCGCAGCTTGCCGGCATCGTCGAGCGTGTGCATCCGCAGCGCATCGTGATCGCGGTGGACGAGCGGCGCCGCGCCGAGGAGGTGATGCCGGTCCTCCTGGAAGCCCGCGGCCGCGGAATTCACGTCCAGGACGGCGTTGACGTCTACGAGCGCATGACGGGGAAGCTCGCCATCGAGGTCCTGCCCGCGGCCAGTCTCGTCTTCGCCAAGGGATTTCGCATCGCGCGGGGCCATGCCGCCATCAGCCGCGGCCTCAGCCTTGCCGCCGCCGCCGTTGCGCTCATCGTGGTGGCACCGCTCATGGCGCTCATCGCGCTCGCCGTGAAGCTCGACTCGCGCGGGCCCATATTCTTCCGGCAGGAGCGGATCGGTCTGCGCGGGGAGCGCTTCTGGCTCATCAAGTTCCGAACGATGCGGCCGGTCGACGCCGAGGTTTCGGCCTGGGTCCGCGACAACGTCGACCGCATCACGCGCGTCGGTCGCGTGCTGCGCAAGTTCCGGCTCGATGAGCTTCCGCAGTTCCTGAACGTGCTACGCGGAGATATGAATCTGGTGGGGCCGCGCCCCCACCCGGTCGTGAACTACGAGCTCTTCGCGCGAGAAATCCCGTACTACGCGCTGCGAGCGGCCGTCCGGCCCGGCGTGACCGGCTGGGCGCAGGTGCGCTACGGCTACGCGAACGATCTCGCCGAAGAGACCGAGAAGATGCGCTACGACCTCTATTACGTGAAGCATATGTCGATCTGGCTCGACCTTCGCATTCTCGTCGACACCCTCGGCGTGGTGGTGGCCGGGCTGGGATCGATGAGCGCCGATGCCCGGCCGGCTGTGGCCGACACACTGCCCCTCGCCAACGATGCCCGTCATGCCGCAACCGAGGACGCCGCCTAAGGAGCGCCGAACGTCATGGAGAAACAGCTCGCCCACAAGATCGAGACGCGTACCGCCCGCGTGGCCGTCATCGGCCAGGGTTACGTGGGTCTCCCGCTCGCGCTGGAGTATGCGCGCGCGGGCTTCACTGCCCTCGGCATCGACACCGACCGCGATCGCATCGCGGCGTTGAACCTGGGACAGTCGCCGACACCGGACGTGGCCGATGCCGAGCTGGCGGAGCTCATTGCGAGCGGCCGTTACGCGGCCACGGCGGACTCGGAGGTGCTGGCCGACAGCGACGTCGTCATCATCTGCGTCCCGACACCGCTGCGGAAGTCGAAGGACCCGGACATCTCGTATGTGGTTGCGGCCGCCGAGCAGGTGGCGGCCCATTTCCACCCCGGCCAGCTCGTCGTGCTGGAATCGACGACCTATCCCGGCACGACGGACGAGCTGCTGATTCCGATGTTGGCGGCGCGCGGTGGCCGCGCAGGTGAGACGGTCTTCGTCGCCTTCTCTCCAGAGCGAATCGATCCCGCCAACAAGCAGTTCAAGGTGCGCGACATCCCGAAGGTCGTTGGAGGCTCGACGCCCGCCTGCACGCGGCTGGCGGCGGCGCTCTATCGCACGATCGTTCCCCAGGTCCACGAGGTCTCCAACCCGACCGTGGCCGAGCTCGCGAAGCTCTACGAGAACACGTTCCGCAACATCAACATCGCCCTCGCCAACGAGTTCGCGCTGATGTGCCGACGCCTCGGCGTGTCGAGTCGCGAGGTGATCGATGCGGCGGCCACCAAGCCCTTCGGCTTCATGCCGTTCTACCCGGGGCCCGGGATCGGCGGCCATTGCATCGCGGTGGATCCGTTCTATCTGTCATGGAAGATGCGCCTCAACGGCTACGAGCCGCGGTTCATCCATATCGCGGACGAGATCAACCAGCACATGCCCGAGCACGTGGTCGAGCTGGTGACGGCGGCGCTCAACCACCGGCGTCGGAGCGTCAACGGCGCATCGATCCTCGCGTTGGGGGTGGCCTACAAGGCGAACGTCGGCGACACGCGCGAGTCGCCCGCGCTCGAGATCCTCGCGACCCTGCGCGCCAAAGGCGCCGACGTCGCGTACACCGATCCGTGGGTGCCGAGCGCGCCGGTAGGCGCCGTCGAGCTGAAGAGCGTGGAGCT
>DASTCJ010000093.1:0-11455 GCA_035605575.1 Candidatus Methylomirabilota bacterium | reverse complement strand
GATCCACACCTGCGCCTCGGCGATCTGCTGGCGCACGACCGGCTCCGGATACTTGCCGAGATTCGCGTGCCAGAGCGTGTGATTGCCGATCTCGTAGCCTCGCTCGACCAGGAACTTCAGCTTGCGCCCTTCGTACTCCGGCTGGTTGAAGAGGCGGTTCGGGCGGCTGGCCCCGGGGAGCACGTAGAACGTGGCGGCGCGGCCGAAATCCGGCTTCTCCTTCAGGAAGCTCTCCAGCACGCCAACGGCGCTCTTGGCGTCGATCTCGAGCGCGCCGTTGTTGTCGACGTAGCGGAACTGGCCGGGCGAGGAGTCGTCGAAGGTGAGGACAACCGGCGTGAAGCCAGCGGCGACGGTGATCTTGCCGTCGAGCAGGTCGTTCAGCGACTGCAGGCGATAGCCACGCGCGTAGAGCCCCTCCAGGTCGCGGCGAAAATTCTCGGGCGTCCGCGTCCAGCGCTCCTCGGGGTAATCGATCTTGTGGTACTCGAGGATCATCACGCGGCCGAGCTCGTTGGCGAGCGGATCGGCGGCCGCCCACGAGACCATGATGAGCACCGCCGTCAGAAGAAGCGTCACCACCAGGGCAATTCTCATGGAGCGGCCACCCTCAATTTTCTGCCAGCGGACTCTTCGCGCGGAGCGCCGCGCCCGTGTAATCGTTGCGGGGATTCCACAGCATCCAGCCGGTGGCGCCGCCCTCGTCGGCGCCGCGGATCTGATCGCGGATCTCGGTGACGCCGAAGATCCGCCGGTCAAAGGCATAGTCGCGGAAGTCCTGCAGCCACGGCCGCACGCGCACCTGGTTGGCCGCCGCGCGCTTGCGGATCAGCCGCACGCTCTCGCGCACCACCTGGTAGGAATTCTGGACGGGATTCCGGAAGCCGGGGATCCCGACGTGGTACCCGGAGGGATAGACCATCGGTGAGATGTAGTCGAGGTGGGGGGCAAGCTCTTCCACGCGCTGGCCGATGTCGGTGTCGTTCTCGTTGAACGCGACGTAGCCGAAGACGTCGGCGCTCACATAGGCTCCGCGGCTGCCGAGCTCGCGGCGCGCGCGCTCGAGGAAGCCGGCGATGGTGGGCAGCCGCGTCTCCTTGTTCACGGGCCGCGCGTAGCGGGCGTGCGACAGCTTGCCGTCGGTAGGGAAGCGCACGTAGTCGAACTGGACCTCGTCGAAGCCGCGCTCGATCGCCTCCTGTCCGATGGCGATGTTGTAGTTCCACACCTCCTCGCGGAACGGGTCCATCCACGCGAGGCTCTCGCGGTCGATCCATGGCTTGCCGGTCTGCGTGTCGGTCACGGCCCACTCGGGTCGATGGCGAGCGAGGATGTTGTCCTTGAAGGTGACGATCCGCGCGATGGTGTAGACGTCCCGCGCCTTCAGCTCGGCCATCAGCGCATCGAAGTTGCGCAGAGTCCCCGGCCCCTGCGCGCCGGCGTTGAGCGCGAGCTCGAGCTTGGTCGGGAACACGATCCAGCCGCGGTCTCCCTTGACGTCGATGACGACCGCATTCAGCTCCGTCCGGGAGAGCAGATCGATGACCCGCCCGCGGATGCCGCGGTCGCCGATGCCGAAATAGGTCAGATAGGCGGCCTTGATGACCTGGGGCTTGAGGACGATCTTCAGCGCATCAGACGTCGGCTCGATCACGGCGCGGCGATAGCCCGGGAGCTTGGCGACCAGCGGGCCGGACGCCGACGGCGTCGGCGTCAGCGTGAAGGTGCCGTCCTCGGCCGTGCGGTATTCGCGACCGCCGACGGCGATGGAGACGGAGGCGAGCGGCCGGCCCTCATCGTCGACGACGCGCCCGGTGATCGTGGGCGGCCAGGGGAGGCGCGGAATCTCCGGCGTGAGCGGCGGCGGCGCCACCGTCGGCGCCGGCGCGATCACCGGCGCGACGATCGCGACCCGACCCGTCCGCGGCGCGGGCGTGGCGACCGGGGTCGGGATGGCGCTCGGCATCGCCGGCGTGGCCGGTGACGTGGGCCTCGAGATGACGCTCGGCAACGTCGGCATGGTCGGCGACGTGGGCACGATGGACGCCACGACGATCTGCGGATGCGGGCTCTGCGCGAGTGGCACTCCGAGGCGGTCGGGAGCGAGCACCGCGTAGCCGAAGACGATGGGCGTGGCGAGGAACAGCGCTGCGAAGCCCGAATCGACAACATGTTTTCGTGTTGCCGATCCGGGAAATCCCTCGAACATTCTCTGCTCCGACAATAGCGAACGCAAATGTACGCGCAAAAGAAAAAATGGGCGTAGCGCGTCTTACGCTTTACAACACCGTACAATCACGGGACATGACGGGTCAAACTTTGGCTTGCGAGCACGCGACGCCCCGAAATATCCGCATAAATGGCCTGAATCTTCACCTGCTCGAAACGGGTCCACCCGACGCGGCCCCCGTCTGCTTCCTTCACGGCGGCGCCGCCCATGCGCACTGGTTCGACAGAGTAATTCCGGCGCTCGCCGCGCGGTTCCACGTCGTCTCGCTCGATCAGCGCGGCCACGGTCAGAGCGCGTGGGCGAATCCGCCTGCCTATGCCACCCAGGATTTCGCCGCCGACGTGCGCGCGCTCATGGATCACTTCGGCTGGCCGCGCATGGCGCTCGTCGGCCACTCGATGGGCGGCCACAACTCGATGGCGTTCGCCGCCTGGCATCCGGACCGCGTCTCTGCGCTGGTGGTCGTCGACTCCCGGCCGCAGCTGCCGCCTGATCGCATCGATCGCATGCGCGAGCGCGGTCAACGGCCGCCGCGCCTGCATGCGACCGAGGACGCGGCCGTCCGCTCGTTCCGGTTGCTGCCGAAGGAAACGACCGCGGACGCGGCGCTGCTCGAGCATCTGGCGCGCGCCGGGCTCATCCACGACAACGGCGGCTATCGGTATCGGTTCGACCCCGCCTGCTATGCCAACCGTCAGCCCGTCGATTGCTGGCCGCTCGTTTCCCGCATCACGGCCCCGTCACTCGTCGTCCGCGGCGAGCTCAGTCCGATCCTTCCGGCCGACATGGCCGCGCGGCTCGGCGCCTCGATCCCGCGCGCGGAGGTCGTCGAGATCAAGGGCGCCTATCATCACCTCACGCTCGACGCCCCGGATGCGTTCGCCCGCGTCCTCGAGCGCTTCTTGCGCAGCGTCATCTGAGCGCTTACCGTAGCTGGTGGCACGTCCCCTGCTGCGAACGCGACATGCAAGAGCGCCCGGTCTACCGCCGCCCATCGTTCCTCGGCCTGATCGCCATGTTCTTGATCGCCGTGTCGGCGATGGGCATCCGGTACTGGGTCGTCACGAGCGATCGGCAGACCACCGACAATGCATTCATCGAGGTGCCGGGCGACGCGGGCCCTCTGCTCGTGGTCGCGAACTTCAGGCGGACGCAGCTGGGGGGCATCCGTCCCGGCCAGCCGGTGGTGATCACCGTGCGTGACCATCCCGATCAGGTGCTCCGCGGACATGTCGACACCATCGACGAGCGAGCGCGCGCGCGGGCGCCGGGCCCGCGCGTGCCGGTGAAAATCGTGGTCGATCGGCCGCCTGACCCCGGCTACCCGCTCGGATCGGGAACGGCGGTGGTGGCGACCGTCATCGTCCGCTGAGCCGGCGTGCGCGATCAGGCGGCGCGGACCCGCACCGCGCACACCTTGTACTCGGGGATCTTCGACGACGGATCGAAGGCCGAGTTCGTCAGGAAGTTCGCGGCCGAGTCCTGCAGCTTGACGAACGGCACGAAGATCGCGCCCGGCCGTACGGCTTCGGTCACCCTCGCGTAGCCGGTGAGCTCGCCGCGACGGCTTTCGACACGCACGCGGTCGCCGCTGTCGACACCCAGCCGTCGCGCGTCGGCCGGGTGAATCGCCACCTCGAGCCGCGGCGCGAGCTCGAGCAGGCCCTGCACCCGCCGGGTCAGCGTCCCGCCGTGCCAGTGGTAGAGGAGACGGCCCGTGTTGAGCACGAACGGATAGTCGAGGTCCGGCAGCTCGGCGGCCGTCTCGATCTGGCGCGCGGGGACGAAGCGGCCGCGTCCGCGCGGGAAGCTCTCTTCATAGAGGAAGCGCGTGCCGGGATGCTCCGCCGTCGGACACGGCCACTGGATGCCGCCCTCGCGGTCGAGGCGCACGTGCGAAAGCCCGGCGAGGAACGGTGTCAGCCTCGCCATCTCGTCGAAGATCTCCGCCGGCCCTGCGTAGTCGAACTGCCGGCCGACATCCACGCCGACACGCGCGGCCACGCGCTTGGCCAGCTCGGCCGTGATCCACCAGTCCGGTCGCGTCTCGCCCGGCGGTGGCAGCGCCGCGCGCACGCGTTGAACGCGCCGCTCGGAGTTGGTGAAGGTGCCGTCCTTCTCGGCGAATGCGGCGGCGGGCAGGAAGACATCGGCGCGCTCGGCCGTCTCGTGGAGAAAGAGATCCTGTGCGACCAGGAACTCGAGCTGGCCGAATGCCTTCTCGGCATGGTGCAGGTCCGGCTCCGAGAGCAGCGGGTTCTCGCCGACGACATACATCGCGCGAGTGTGACCGGTGAGGCAGCCCTCGACCATCTCCGTCACCACGCGGCCCGTGCGGTTCGGCGGCCGCACGCCCCACGCGCTCGCGAACCGGTCGAGCGTGTGCGGATCGTACATCTGATAGCCGGGCAGGTTGGTCGGGATGCAGCCGGCGTCGCCACAGCCTTGCACGTTGTTCTGGCCGCGAAGCGGTGAGATGCCGCTGCCCGGGAAGCCGAGCTGGCCGGTGAGCAGTGCCAGGTTCAGCAGCGAATGGGCGTTGTGGATGCCGTTGACGTGCTGGGTGACGCCCATGCCCCAGACGAGGCAGGAGCCGGCGAACGGCGGTCGAGCGTACCAGCGCGCGGCCTGCGCGATGTCCTGGGCCGGCACGCCGGTCACGCGCTCGGCGTAGTCGAGCGCGAACGTCTCGAGCGACGCGCGCCAGGCGTGGAAGCCTTCGGTCCGCTCGCGAATGAAGCGCTCGTTGGCGAGGCCCTCGTCGAGGATGACGCGCGCCATGGCGTTGAAGAGCGCCACGTCCGTGCCCGGGCGCTGCTGGATCCAGAGGTCGGCCTGATCGCAGACCTCGACGCGCTTGGGATTGACGACCACCAGTCGCGCGCCCCGGCTGACGGCGCGCCGGAACCGGACGGCGATGACGGGATGATTGGCCGACGCATCGGCGCCCACGATGAGAATGCAGCCCGCCTCCTCGTAGTCCTGGTACGAGTTCGAGGTGGCGCCCGAGCCCATCGAGACGAGCATCGCTTCCACCGACGGCGAATGGCAGAGCCGCGTGCAGTGATCGACGTCGTTGGTGCCCATCACCACGCGGCAGAACTTCTGGACCAGATAGCCGTCCTCGTTCGTCGCCTTGGCACTGGCGAGGGCACCGAACGCCCCGCGATGCCGCGCCAGACCCTCGGCGGCGGCGTCGAGCGCCTCGTCCCAGGTGACGGGCACGAGCTGGCCGTCACGCTTGACCATCGGCCGCGTGATCCGATCGCGCGCGTGCACGAAGCCGGTGCCGAAGCGCCCTTTCACGCACAGCATGCCGAGGCTCGACCGGTTGGCCGGAACGTCGTCGGCCATGACGGCGAGCCGCGCGTCCTCGCCGACGGCGAGCGAGACCCCACAACCCACGCCGCAGTACGGGCACGTCGTCTCCACGTGGCGCGCGATCTTGTCGGCGGGCTCCTTCGGACGAATGGCGCCGGTCGGGCACGTGGCCACGCATTGTCCGCACGACGTGCACACGGAGGACGCCATGGCACCGTCGCCGAAGACGCCGACCCTGGTCGCGTGGCTCCGGTCCAGCAGCGAGATGGCGCCGATCTGCTGAACGTCGTCGCAGGCGACCGTGCAGCGGCCACACAGGATGCAGGCGTCGCGATCGAGCACGAAGAACGACTTGCTCGCGTCCGTCTCGTAGCCGTGCAGCGGCGCCCACGACGGCTCGACGCGACCATGCCGCGCCGCGGCGACACCAACCTGCCCGAACCCGTTGCGGCCTTCACCGGGCGTGAGCATCGAGAGCGTCAGGTCGAGCACGGTGCCGCGCACGCGGGCGACCTCGGGATGCTGCGTGTCGACGACCATGCCGTCGCGCGCCGGCAGATGGCACGCGGCCGGTGTGCCGCGCATGCCGTCGACGTGAACGAGGCACGTGCGGCATGCGCCGAGCGGTGGCCGGTCCGGATCCTTGCAGAGCTGCGGCAGCGGGATCTCGAGGCGGTTCACGGCGTCGAGCACGGTGGCGCCGGCCGGGACCTCGATGCGACGGCCGTCGACGGTGACGATCATGGATGGTTCATGATACCGAACTGCTCCGGGAACTCCGTGAGCCCCGTCAGCACGGCGAGCGGCGCCGCCTGACCGAGGCCGCACAGCGAGGCCAGCTGCACGGTCTCCGACAGCGTCTTCATCCGTGCGGTGTCCACCGTCTTGTCGTCGAGCAGCGCCAGCATCCGCGCGGTGCCCTCGCGGCAGGGCGTGCACTTGCCGCACGACTCGCGGGCGTTGAAGGCGAGCAGCGTGCGCACGGCCTCGCGCACGGAGGCGCCTTCCTCCAGTGCCACCACACCGCCGGTGCCCGGGTTCACGGGCCCGCGCGGCACGAGCGGCTCGTCGAACTGTCGGGGATGCACGATGCTTCCCGACGGCCCACCGACGACGGCGGCGCCAATCGGCCGCTCCCAGCCGCCGCCGACGTCGTCGACGAGCGTGCGCAGCGTGCCGCCGACCTCCATCTCGACCACGCCCGGCCGGCGCAGATGGCCGGAAAGACCGAACAGCTTGGTGCCGCGGCCGCCGCCGAGCGTCGCGAACCATGCGCCACCGCGTCCGACGATCGGCACCACGGCGAAGAGCGTCTCCACGTTGTTGATGACGGTCGGTTTGCCGTAGAGCCCGGCTTCGACCGGGAACGGCGGGCGCGTGCGCGGCATCGCGCGCCGGCCCTCGATCGACTCGAGCAGCGCGGTCTCCTCGCCGAGCACGAAGCCGCCGGCACCGCGACGGATCTGGACGTCGAGCGAGAACGGCGAGCCGAGGATCTCGTCGCCGACCAGGCCCCACTGACGCGCCTGCTCGAGCGCCGCCGCCACCCGCTGCGCGGAGAGCTCCGCCTCGCCGTGTATATAAAGGATGGCGCGGCTGGCGTCCGCCGCGTACGCCGCGAGCAGGACGGCCTCGAGCAGCCGGTGCGGATCGCCCTCCATCAGGTGTCGATCCTTGAAGATCCCGGGCTCGCCTTCCTCGCCGTTGACGACGAGAAACTTCGGGGCACCGCTGGCCGCGCGGCACGCCGCCCATTTCACGGCCGTCTGAAAGTACGCGCCGCCGCGCCCGGCCAGTCCCGAGGCGCGCACCTCGTCGATGATCGTCTCCGCCCGACCATCCTCGAGGGCACGCGCGAACGTCTCGTAGGCGCCGTGCCGCAGCGCATCCGCGATGTCGTACGGATCGGCCACACCGCAGCGCTCCATCAGGATGCGCTGCTGAGGCGCGGCCCAGTCCTCGGCGACGGTGAAATCGCGCTGCATCGCGGCCGACAGCGCGTGGAGGAAGCGTGGCACGCTGTCGGCGGTGATCGGTCCCGCCGTCACCGGGGGCTTGCCGTCCCGTAGCGCCTGCACCACGGGCGCCGCCCAGCACATGCCGTTGCAGCCGGCCGCTACCACCGTCCACGCGAGCCCGCGCCGCTGCGATTCGGTGCGCAGCGCTTCGAGCGTCTCGGCGGCGCCAACGGCGAGGCCGCACGTGCCGACGCCGACGGCGAGTCGCGCGCCCGTGCGGCGGCGCTCGGCCTCGCGCTTGAGCGCGGTGAAGCGCGCGCCCGGAGATCCCACGCTCGGCATCGTCGCCGGCGGACCGCCGCGCCCGGTGGCCGGCGGCGGCATCTCGAGCGCCGCCGGCGCGTCGAGCAGCGCGTCGAGCGCCGCGGGCGTCAAGCGGCCGTGATAGGCGTGATCCGCCTCGACGACCGGCGCCACCGCGCACGCGAACGCGCAGTCCATAGGCTCGAGGGTGACCTCGGCCGCTCCCGGCGGCGTCTCGAGGCGACGCACGGCCTGCGCCAGCAGCTCGTTGCCGCCGCGCGCGGCGCAGGCGAGACCGGTGCAGACGCGCACGATGCGTCGGGCGGGCTGCGCGAGTCGGAACTCGGGATAATGGCTCGCGACGCCCCAGACCTCGCTCTTCGGCACGCGCACGTGCGCCGCCACCGCCTCCAGCGTTTCCGGTGAAAGCCAACGCGCAACGCGCTGTGCCGCTTGAAGCGCCGGTAAGAGCCACGTCCGCTCGCGGGGAAAGGTGGAGAGCGCGTCGGCAAGCGTCATTTCGCGCCAGCGTACCATCGCCGGCCGGAATGTGGCCAGCCGCGGCGGGCGGCGCCGCCGCGCGATCAGCTCGCGCGGGAGACGATGTTGCCTTGTTGCGGTGTAGGCGCGTCGGGCTCGGTCCGCGCGGCCAGCGCTTCGACGGCGCCGGGAGGCACGACGAGCGGAAGTGCCTGGCGCAGCACGGTCAGCACCTCGCGGCGCCGTGGCGTGGTGACCACGACATGATGGCCGCGATGCAGCGAGAGACCGTTCCAGCGTCCCGGCAGCTTCAGCAAGAGCCGTAGCAGGCGCCACAAGACCCGCGGCTTGGATACGCGCGGAATAACGGCCACGTCGAAGAGGCCGTCGATCGGGGACGCCGTCGGCGTGAGCGAGAGGAAGCCGTGATAGGTCTCGACGTTGGCGACCGTCACCAGCACGGCGTCGCTGGCGACCTTCCGGCCGTCCACCTCGACGTCGAAGGACGCCAGGCGCGTGGAGAAGAGAAACTGGTACGCGACGCCCCAGTACCAGAGATAGCGGAGCAGCCGGCGGCGAGGCTGACGGCGTCCCTGCTCGGCGATCGTCTGGACCTGCTCGAGCAAGCCGTAGCTCCGGTGCGAAAGGAACAGGTCGCGCTCGCCGGCTGGCGTGGCGATGGCACCGACGTCGACGCGGCGCGACTCGCCGCGCTCCACCAGCCACGCCACGTGTTTCGCCCGCCGCGGCTGGCGGAACACCGTCGCGAAGATGTTGCCGAAGCCGGTGGGCACGGGCAGGAACGGGATGTTGCACTTGATGGCGGCGCGCGCGGCCGCACTCGCCGTCGCGTCGCCACCGACACAGATCACGTGCGACGACTCGCACGCGCCGCTCTCCGCCCAGCGCACGAGCCCCGCCAGATCGTCGAAGGCGCGAATGGTCGCGCGCCGGCCGCGACGGCGTAGCCGGCGGCGCAGTCGCCGCGCGAGGCCAAGCGCCTGGCCCTCGCCGGAACCGGGTGTGACGATGATATCGATCGAACGTTCGCTCATCCGCTGGTGTGAGGAGGCGGAGGCGTCGGACCACGGCGGTCGACGATCACGACCTCTACGACCCAGATTGCCAGCAGGAGGTATGCCATTCCAGCCATGAGCCCACCGGCGAGGTCCGAGAGCCAGTGCTTGTCGAGGTAGAGCCGGCTGAAGCCGACCGCGGCCACGGCCGCCGCCGACACGGCGGCAGCGGCGATCCGCCAGCGCCGTCGCCGCCGTGACGCCGTCGCCACGAGCCAGATCACGAGGCCGAAGAAGACGGCCAGACTCAGGACGTGGCCACTCGGAAATCCCCATGGCGCCTGGTCCGGCCGCGGCCGGTTGGCGGCCCACTTGGTCACATACTGCAGCACGCCGGCGCCGGCCATCAAAAAGGGGAGCGCGAGCGCCCAGCGCCGGTTCCTCCGCCAGAGGACGGCAACCGCGAGCGCGATCAGCGGCACCAGCACGAGGCTGTCACCGAGCTCGGTGAGCATCCGCATGGGCAGATTGAGGAACTCGTAGCGCAGAAGCGCGACCCACGTCCGCACGCCGTAGTCCAGGCCGGCCAGCGCCTGATGTGCGGCCAGCACGGCCAGCAGCGTGTAACCCAGCAGCGAGATCGTCGCTCCGGACAATAAATATCGGGGCTTGCGCCCGTGCACGACGCGGCGAACGGCGGTCCTCACGAGCTTCATGTTCCCACGCGCGTGCGACGCTGGCATGCTGGAGGTAGCGACTGCTCGATGCGCATTCTCAAAACGCTGCTGCTCGTGGCCGGTGTGGTCCTGCTCGGCGTGCTCGTCCATCGCGTGGGCACCGAGGCCATTCTCCAGACGCTTGGACGTCTCACATGGTGGCAGTTCCTCGTCATCTGCCTGCCGTACGTGGCCATCATGGCCGTCGACACGCTCGGCTGGCGCTTCGCGTTCGCGCGCGACCGCGCGTCGTTCTGGCGCCTCTACCACGCGCGGGTCATCGGTGAGGCGCTGAACATCGTCACCGCGCTGGGATCCATCGGCGGCGAGGCGGCCAAGACGTGGCTCGTGCGCGAGGACGTCTCGTACGAGGAGAGCGTGCCGTCGGTCGTCATCGCCAAGACGACGATCACCATCGCGCAGGCGCTGTTTCTCTCGATGGGCATCGCGCTGGCCTGGCTGGCCTTCGACGTCGGCGGCGAGGTGCTGCGCGGCATGCTGTGGCTGCTGGTGGTCGAGGTGGCCGCGATCGCCGGCTTCTTCGGAGCGCAGCTCGGCGGGCTCGTCGCTCGTGGCGGTCGCCTGCTCAAGGCGTTCGGCGTCATCGACGACGTGCGCACCGCGCACAAGCTCGACGCGGCGCTGCGCGGCTATTACCGCCGGGAGTGGCGACGCTTCGGCTTGTCGGTCGCCTTCCATCTGCTCGGATGGCTGCTCGGCGCGCTGGAGGCCTTCATCATGCTGCGCGCGCTCAGCATCGACGCCTCGGTGGCGATCGCGACGACCATCGAAGCGCTCGGCTCGGGCGTCCGCTTCGCGACGTTTCTCGTGCCGGCCAGCCTCGGCGCGTTCGAGGGCGCCAACGCCGTCGCCTTCGGCGCGCTCGGCTTCGGCGCGAGCGCGGGGCTGGCCTTCAGCTTCCTGCGACGCGCCCGCCAGGCGGCCTGGGTCCTGGTCGGCATCCTCTTCGCGGTGCCGACCCTGCTACGCCGCCGCGCCGTCGCCCGCTGAGCGCGTTATCGCACCCCGACGTGCAGCGCGATGGTGCCGATCCCCAGGCGGCGGTAGTGGACGTCGACGAGCCCGATGCGCCGCATCAGATCCGCGAGCCCCGGCGGGCTCACGAACCGATCCACGGAATCGGGCAGGTACGCGTACGCCGCGCGATCGCCGGCGACGAGGGCGCCGATGGTCGGCACGATGCGATGAAAATAGAATCCGAACACGCCGTCCCACCCCGGGATGCGCGGCCGTGTGATCTCGAGCGTGACCACGAGCCCCCCCGCGCGCGTCACGCGACGCATCTCGGCCAGGCCCCGTCCGAGATCGGCGAGGTTTCGCAGCAGGAACGCGGACGTCACCGCCGCGAACGTGTGGTCACGAAACGGAAGCGTCAGCGCATCGGCGGCGACGAGCGGCACGCGCGCCCGC
>DASTCJ010000239.1:0-5688 GCA_035605575.1 Candidatus Methylomirabilota bacterium | reverse complement strand
CGTCGAGCAGCGTGACGAGATCCGACTGATCGTGGTCCTGTGGCCGGCGCACCAAGAAGACGGGGCGCGGCTCCGCGAGCATGCGGCGTAGACGTGGCAGCAGCGTATCGCGATCGCCCTCGACCAGGTGCCGGACGACGTCGATGATCGCCCACTCGCCAGGCTTTGGCGGCGTGCTGGCGTGGGCGACCGTACAATCGCGGGTCATCTCGCGCAGCATCCGCGGCGTCACGCGCAACGACGCCAGGATCATCCGCCGCTCGACGGCCACCATGCTAGAGCGCGCGCACCGCGCGGACGACGTCGCGCGGATCCGGGCGCACCTGGTAGTTGGTGCTAAGCGACAGCCAGCGCACGACGCCGCTGCGATCGAGCAGCACCGTGGCCGGTCGGGGCACATCGCGGCCGTCGGGGCCGCCGTGGGCGTGCACGAGGCCATAGCGGCGCGTGACCGCCAGGTCGCGATCGGCGACGAAGCGATAATTCAGCTGCAGCCCGTCCGCCAGGCGCTGGCTTTGCGCATTGTCATCGGGGGAGACGGCGACGATCTCGATCCCGGCACGCTCCGCGTCGGACAGCGCGGCTCCAAGACCTTGGAGCTCGGCGACGCAGAACGGTCACCAGTAGCCGCGATAGAACACCAGCAGCACGGGCTTCCTGTCGCGATAGTCGGCGAGCGCCACGCGCCGTCCGGCGGCGTCGATCAGCGCGAAGTCGGGCGCCGGCTCACCGAGGGTGAGCGCGGTGGGTGCGGCCGGAATGCGCGCCATCACGAAGTTCACGTACGAGCCGAGGGTGAAGAGGCCGAGTGCTGCGACCAGCGTGACCCAGCCGTACCAGCGACGCCCGAGCGCGATGCCGAGGCCGGCCACCGTGGCCGCGATGGCGAAGGCGGAGACGTAGCCTTCTGGATGATTGCGCACGGCGGGCACGCCGAGGAGCAGCGAGTACGTCGCCACCGTGGCTACGCAGATCAGCGCGCTGAGCGCCGCGGCGCGGCCGGCCGTCATGGGATGACGATCCGGTCGAAGGCCTCGGCGAACGCGTATCCACGCGCGGCGCCGAGCTCCTTGCTCCGCTGTCGCACACGCTGCTCGACCGCCGCGAAGTCCTTGAACTGGCTCGCGTGGCAAGATAGCGCTTTCAGCTTGAGGTCGATCACATCGCTGATGTCGCTCACGATGTGCGGCTCCTGCCACTGCATCACGTAGACCTCGCGTACCTTGTGCGGCTCGAACTCCGGCAACAGCTCGGGGAAGGCCATGTGGTCGCGCGCGAGCGGATACACGCAGTCCAGCGTGACACCGCCGACGGTGCGATGGTCGCGGTGCGAGGCGCCGAGGTTGTAGGTTCGGTTGGGATTCTGGCAGACGACGAGATCCGGTCGGAATCGCCGGATCTCCCGCGAGACGTCGCGGCGCAGATCGCGCGTATCCTCCACCTCGCCATCCGGATAGCCGAGAAACGTCACTCGCTCCACCCCGAGCACGCGCGCGGCGTTGCGCTGCTCCTCGGCGCGGATCACGGCCAGCCGCTCCGGCGTCATCGTGCGGTCGCTCGAGCCCTTGTTGCCGTTGGTGACGATGCAGTACGCGACCTCGCGGCCCTCCTTGACGAACCTGGCCACCGTTCCTCCGGCGCCGAATTCCGAGTCATCCGGGTGGGCGGTGACGACGAGCACGCGGTCGATCCTGTCGGCCATCGATCGGCGATCTCCCTCCGTGGGTTTTTCTTTCGACGTCGTCGCTCAGCATACCGATTCGGCGCGGGCCCGCGCTATAATCGCGCGATGTCCGCGGTCCGCTGGCGCTGGTTCGGCATGCTCGCCCTCACGCTTCTTCTCGCGCCGCTCCTGCTGCTGGCGGCCGTGCCCGGTGCGCCCGGTACGGTGCGGGTGGCCGGGGTCAGTCTCGCCTGGTGGTATGCGGGTCTGGTGGCGCCGATCCTCGCTACCGGGGTCGCGACGGCGCTGCTGGTGCGCTGCCCCGAATGACGGCGCTACGCGGCGTCGCCGCGTGGACCGGTCCCGTGCTCGTCGGTGCCCTCACCACCCGTGTTGCCGCCGGCGCGCCGGATGCTCCCATGCTGGTGCTGGCGGCCGTGGTGGCGCCGCTCGTCGCGATCCTCCAGCCGCGAGGCGACGACGCTCCGCACCTGGTGTCGGCGGCCGCCACCGCCGTGAGCGTGACGCTGCTCCTCGCGGCGAGCTTCGTGCCCTTCGGTGACGCCGCCGCGCTGCTCGGCGCCCAGCGCTGGCTGGGCATCGTGGTGGCGGCGACCGTGGTCACGCTGCCGGCGGTGATCCCCGGCGGCGATCGCTGGCGAATGGCCGCGCTGGCCGCCGGCGGCGGCGCGCTCGTGGTCGCCGTCGTCGTGCTCGCCGGCGCCACCGCGCTCTCGCCCTTGTCCGCCTGGCGTGAGGCCGCGGCGCGCCCCGCGCTCCTCTTCGGCGCGCACAGCGCGTGGATCGCCGAGGGCGGCGGCTGGTTCGCGCGGCGTACGACGCTCACGTTCGACGAGGGCCATCGACTGGTGGCGGTGGCGCCGGCCACGTTCCGCGTCGTCGAGCGTGACGGCACGAACGACGTCGTGCGCGACTGGCGCCTGGCCGCCGGTGATCCGTTGAGCGTGCGGCCCGGCGATCGCGTGACCGTGCAGGCGGGCAGTCGCGTGCGGTTTCAGGCCGGCAAGCGCGTGCCCGGGGCGGCGGCGTCGGGCGCGGCGTGGGCGGACGCCGGGCTCGCGCCATTCGTCGGTTCCGTTGCCGCGCTCGTGACGCTGATGCTCGGCGCGATCGGGCTCGTCCCCGCCGCGGGGCGGCGGGGATTCGCGGCGCCGGCGATGCTGCTCGTGGTGGCGCTCGCCGCCGCGTGCTGGGGAGTCTACGCGGTGGTGACGGCGCCGGAGGCGATGCTCAGCGGCTCGCTCGCCGAACCATTCCTGAGCGTGCCGAGCGCGGTGCCGGGCGCGCGCGGTCTGGTCCTGCTCGTCGTCGCGGCGCTGCTTGGTCTCTTCATCGCCGCCGCCGGCGCGCTGCGCGAGCGACTCGTCACGCTCGCGGGCGCGCGCGGCTCCGCCGCCTGGCTGCTCGCCGTCGCGGTGGCGGCCGTGGCCAGCCTGGTGCCCTTCGATGCCTGGTTCCTGCTGATGGCCGGGCTCGGCATGGCCGCCGCCACGCTCGGCGCGCCGCGCCTGGCCGGCGCCGGCGGGGCGCGCGTGGCGGGCTGGCCGCTGCAGGCGATCGGGGCGCTCGCCGGTGGACTCGTGTTCGCGGCCGTCGCCGCGCTTGGACCGCGGCTGCCGGCGGCGCTGGCCATCGTCGCGGAATGGCCGGTGCTGCTGGCGGTGCCCGCGGCGTGGCTCGTCGTGAAATTCTTACGATGAGCGCGGCGCGGTCGGTATTGGCAACGCACGGGCCTCGCTGACACAATAGGCGGGTATGGCCAGCGATCGCATCATCGTCCGTGGAGCACGCGAGCACAATCTCAAGAACGTCGACGTCGAGCTCCCCCGCGATCAGCTGGTCGTGCTCACCGGTCTGTCGGGCTCGGGCAAGTCCTCGCTCGCCTTCGACACCATCTACGCCGAGGGCCAGCGGCGCTACGTCGAGTCCCTCTCCGCGTATGCCCGACAGTTCCTCGAGCAGATGGAGAAGCCGGAAGTCGACTCGATCGAAGGCCTCTCGCCGGCGATCTCCATCGAGCAGAAGACCACCTCGAAGAATCCGCGCTCGACCGTTGGCACCGTCACCGAGATCTACGATTACCTCCGCGTGCTCTTCGCACGGGTTGGCGTCCCACACTGTCCCTCGTGCGGCAAGCTGATCGCTGCCCAGACCGTGCAGCAGATGGTCGATCGCATCATGCTGCAGCCGGCCGGCACCCGGCTGCTCGTGCTGGCGCCGGTCGTCCGCGGGCGCAAGGGCGAGTACAAGAAGCTCTTCTTCGACCTGCAGCGCCAGGGCTTCTCTCGAGTGCGGGTCAACGGCGTCGTGCGCGAGCTCGGCGACGAGATCGAGCTCGACAAGAATCGCAAGCACACCATCGAGGTCGTCGTCGACCGGCTCGTCGTGAAGGACGGGCTCTCGGCCCGGCTCGCGGACTCGCTGGAGACGGCCCTGCGCCTGGCCGACGGCGTCGTGCAGGTCGAGCCCTTACGGTTGAGTGCCAGCGAAGCGACGACCATCTCGAACAGGCCACCCGCGGCTCAAGCCGACCACGACCCGGTCGCGACAATAGTTTTCTCCGAGCGGCTGGCGTGCTCGGAGTGCGGGATCTCGTTCCCCGAGGTGTCGCCGCGGATGTTCTCGTTCAACAATCCGTACGGCGCGTGCCCCGAGTGCGGGGGCATCGGCACGCGCTTCGAGATCGATCCCGAGCGCGTGGTCCCGAACACGAGCCGCTCGCTCAAGGCGGGCGCGCTGGCGCCGTGGGCTGGGCGCGACAGCGCGTACTTCCGGCAGATGCTCGGGGCGCTGGCGAAGCGTTACAAGATCTCGCTCGACGAGCCCTGGGCGAAGCTGAAGAAGGGTGCCCGGGACATCGTGCTCCACGGTGACCGCGACGGCGGCTTCGAGGGTGTGATCAAGCTGCTGGAGCGGCGCTATCGCGAGACCCAGTCGGAAGAGGCGCGGCGGGAGATCGAGCACTTCATGGCCGAGCGGCCGTGCCCCGCCTGCGGCGGCTCGCGGCTGCGGCGGGAGTCGTTGGGCTTGCGCATCGCGGGCAAGTCCATCGCCGACGTCGTGCGCTTCACGATCAAGGACGCGTCGGCGTTCTTCAACGAGCTCGCGCTCGCCGAGCGCGAGGCGGCCATCGCGCGCCGGGTGCTCAAGGAGATTCGCGAGCGGCTCGGCTTCTTGATCAACGTGGGCCTGGACTATCTGACGCTGGACCGGCCGGCAGGCACGCTGTCGGGCGGCGAAGGCCAGCGGATCCGGCTCGCCACCCAGATCGGCTCGAGCCTGGTCGGCGTCCTTTATATATTGGACGAGCCGTCGATCGGCCTGCACCAGCGGGACAATCGCCGGCTGCTCGACACGCTCAAGCGCCTGCGCGATCTGGGCAACACGGTGCTCGTCGTCGAGCACGACGAGGAGACCATCCGCGCCGCCGACTACGTGCTCGATCTCGGTCCCGGCGCCGGCGAGCTCGGCGGTCATGTGGTGGCCACGGGCACGCCGGACGAGATCATCGCGAATCCGCGCTCGCTGACCGGACAGTTCCTCTCCGGCGCGCGCGCCATCGCCGTGCCGACCGAACGCCGCCGCGGCAGCGGGCAGTTCGTCACCATCCACGATCCGCGCGAGCACAATCTGAAGGGCATGGCCGTCAAGATTCCGCTCGGCACGTTCACGTGCGTCACCGGCGTTTCGGGCTCGGGCAAGTCCACGCTCGTCAACGACATCCTGTACCGGGCGCTCGCGCAGATGCTGCACCGCGCGCAGGAGCGGCCGGGCGCTCACACGCGGATCGAGGGCGCGCAGCACCTGGACAAGGTGATCGACATCGATCAGTCGCCGATCGGGCGCACGCCCCGCTCGAACCCGGCCACCTACACCGGCGTCTTCGCCTTCATCCGGGCGCTCTTCGCGCGGACACAGGAGGCCCGGATGCGCGGCTACCAGCCGGGGCGCTTCTCGTTCAACGTCAAGGGCGGCCGCTGCGAGGCGTGCCAGGGCGACGGCCT
>DASTCJ010000123.1:0-33566 GCA_035605575.1 Candidatus Methylomirabilota bacterium | reverse complement strand
TCGTCGTCCATGCGTTCATCTTCGGGACGAGTCGCTCAGCGACTTCTGACGTCGAGCAAACGCGATGACCTCGTGGCGGGCGAGATCGATCCGGCGTACGCGCGAGCGACTCTAGGCCGCCCGGCGATCACCGACGCTGACGCGCTCGCCGAGAAGTTCCCGTACGGCACTTGGGAGCTCATCGAATGCGCGGCTGGCCATCCGGACATCCATGCCCGGCCTGCCGTCCTGTCGCCTCTCAAGCTCCGCCATGAGCAGATCCCAGCCAACTGAACAGCGCTGGCCGCGACTTACGAAGTTAAGGACGTCGATGGCATGACCCAATGCGAGATCAGTGACTGTAAAACGAAGTCTCTGCCGATGTTGCATGGGAGCCCCTCCTGTCGGCCTGCCGTTCAACCCGTTTGTTCCCATGCCGCGCTTCTCACGGCACCCCCGCCACCCGCCCGCCGTCACGATTCACACGACCGTCGCCGAAACCACCTCGCCGGCCTGCGAGAAAAAATCCAGCAGGCCCTGGTCCGTGGTGGCGCACGAAAGCCGGCCTATGAACGACTTCTGCGCCATCGTGGCGGCTCTTCAAGAGCCGTCCGCACCGCGTCCGAAGACGATGGCATTCATGCTCGGTCCTCGTGAGGCAAGGAGCTAAAGGCACGTCGCTCGTCGAGGCGTTCCCACATCCTGCCTTTGAAGTGGTACTGATACACGATGCCCTCGCTGTCCAGCGCAAACAGGTCGTTCTGCGATGCGCAAATCTGTATCAGCTTGCTTTTGTCAGGGTGATTGCCTTCTGGCGGTGACGTCTTCATGTGGTCCAAGTCTTCCCAGCGTCAAGCCCTCGGAGCTTGCCGCCTTCTCCAGCTAGTGGCGGGCACGACCACTCGGCACTACGAACTTTTGCCGGGCAGGGGGCTCGCGCCACGACGGTAGCGTAGTTCGAGGCGCCATTGGGCCCGGGTCTAATGTCCACGCGATAGTGAGCATCGGCCCCATCTGCGCGACGTCTTCAGACATGATGGCCACGGAGTGATGCCGTGTGCCCCATGGTCGTGGTCGCATGAGCGGACGATCGTCACCGTTGACGCGCACGAGCCGTTCCGCGCCGGCCGTGACGGCTGCTGAGATCGTATCGAAGCGGCTCTGCGATTCTTCGGTCACGGCCCCATTGCTATCCGTGATCCGCCAGCGGATCGCGGCTCCCGTGGAATCGAAAACGCCGCTACGTACATATTGTCAATTACCGTACCGCTTGGCCCGTGCATCGCATAGCTGGACGAAGGTCTAACATTCCGCGATCGAGGAACCGGTTCCTAGAACACCCTGATTGGCGATGTGGCGGCGCCCGCGACGCTCCAATGCCGAGCGTCGTGCGGCTGATGTCGAGCTCGCTCTGCTGCCGAGGCGGCCGGTCGGTACGTCGCGTCAACGGCCTGCTGCGCTTCTGGCGGACGATGGATACCAGCTGAAAAATGACCGCCGCGAGCATTGGCCTTAGGTCCAATCGGTCGGACCGCCGCCCGTTGCGAGGCTGATCTACATGGACCTCACCCTGGCCTTACCCCGATTCGCAGCGACCGGCATCTATCTCGTTCGAGGCGTACCTCGTGATCTTCAGCGCATGGCGCGAAGGCGCGCGGCCGCCGTCCGGCGCGTGGACGCCTCGGCCGCCCAGAGGTTGATCCGAGCGGTCGCGGAACCTCCAGCGCCCCGCCGCAAAGAGCCGGGAGTCTCGCATGCTTCGAGCGGCGCCCGAGCATTGTGGCGAGCGAACCATAGAAGTGCTTTTGCATCAGCGGTAGGTGTCAGGCGTTGGTGACGATGATACCGGCGGCATCGGCCAGCCGGACGAGCGCCGCCACCGAGCCCGCCTGCATTTTTTCCATGACCCGGGCGCGGTGCACCTTGACGGTTTTCTCCCCGATGCCCAGCTCGGCCGCGATCTGCTTATTCAGCATGCCGGTGACGACGAGCGCGAAGACCTGACTCTCGCGCGGCGTGAGTCGCTTCACGCGGGCGCGGATCTCCTCCTCGCGCGCCTCCGTACCGCGATCCCGCGTGTCCTTCGCCACGGCGCGGCGGATCGCATCCAGCAAGTCCTTCGCCGCGAAGGGTTTCGTAAGGAAGTCGACTGCCCCGGCCTTCATTGCCTTGACGCTCATCGGGATGTCGCCGTGGCCGGTGATGAAGACGACCGGAATCTCGTGCACCGCGCCGGCGAGTGTCTGCTGGAGCTCGAGCCCCGTGACGCCCGGCATCCGCACGTCCAGGACGAGGCAGGACGGGCCCGGCTCCGGCCCGCGCGCCAGGAAGTCCCGTGGCGACGAGAACGCCTGCACACGATAGCCAGCTTCCGAGATGACCCGGCTCAGACTTTTCCGCACCGACGCATCGTCATCGACGACGAACACCATCGCGGCCGGTAAGGTCACACCGCTCTCTTCACGACGCAGCGACGGGCAAGGTGAACGCAAACGTCGCGCCCCCACCAGGGTTATTGCAGGCAAGTAGCTCACCGCCGTGGGAGCCGACGATCGTCCGCGCGATCGACAGTCCCATGCCCAAACCCTCGGGTTTCGTGGTGTAGAGTGGCTCGCACAGCCGATCGAGCTCCGCCGTGTCGATGCCTGTCCCCGAATCCTCGACGGCGACGACGACGTCTTTGCCGTTCGTGGATGTCCTGATAGCGAGGCTACGCGCCCGGCTATCGGGCCCGCCACTCATAGCCTCCAGGGCGTTCAGGAGCATGTTCAGCACGACCTGCTGAAGCTGCGCCCGATCCCCACGCACCGTCGGGAGCTCGGCGCCGAGATCGAGGTGCACGGCGGTGTCGCGCAGTCTTGTGTCCGTCTTGACCAGGTCGGTGACTTCGCGCACGACGTCGTTGACGTGGAGCGGCACGTGCTCGAGGTCACCTTTCTTCAGCATCGCACGCAGTCGCCGGATCACACCGGCGGCGCGGTTGTCGTCGGCGACAATGTCGCTCATGATGTCGTGCAGCTTCGCGACGTCGATCACCTCGCCCTCGAGGTGCTGCTGGGCGACTTCCGCATTGTTGAGAATTGCCGTCAGCGGCTGGCTCAGCTCGTGCGCGAGCGACGCGGTCAACTCGCCGAGTGCCGACACCCGGCCGATATGAGCCAACTCTTGACGCAGCCGCCCGGATTCCCGCTCGGCCTTCGCGGCCGCCAGCGCGTTGGCGACGACTTCCCCGAGAAGACGAAGGTGCTCCATGAACGTGTCTGGCCACGCGCGCTCGACGAAATCGGACGCCAGGACGATGGCGCCACATATGCTGCCGCCCGCCCGCAAGGGCACAGCGACCAGAGACCGGCCCCCGAAGGCCATCGCGGTGCGTCCGTCGACGCCCGCGTGGTCCGGTAGCGCCTGCCCCGCCACACGAACATCCTCGCCAGCACGCACCCGATCGATCACGCTGGGGAAGCCTTGGCGATCCAGAGGGTCGCCGATCGCCCACGAGCGGCTGTCCGCCACGCGGTCGGCGAACTCGACGATGGTGGCGTGTTCGACGTCGGCAAAGTTCATGATCCCTCGCAACGCGTTGGGAATCTCGCGGTCGAGGTCCGCGGTGCGCGTGTTCCCGAGTTGCGCAGAGAGATGTGAAAGCAACCGGTGGAAACGCAGGCGGTCGGCCAGCGACTGCTCCATCCGCTTTCGGTCGAGCGCACTGGCGAACGCTTCGCTCAACAGCCAGAGCCGGTTGACCACCTCACCGGGCCACTCACGCTCGGCGCGGACGGAGTCGAAGGCGAGAACACCGAGCAGCGGACCACCGGCTCTCAGTGGGATCGAGAGATGGGAACGTATGCCGAGTCGGTCGTAGCCTTCGCGATCGGCGGCCGCCGACGCCGGTAACTCGCGGAGCCGTGAAAAGCGGACAATGCCCCCACGCTGCAGAGTCTCCATCGTCCAGGCGAAGTCGCCACCAACGGTCGACGGCGGGGAATGTATACCCGGCTCGGCCCAGGCAATGGATGCTACCGAAACACCGTCTGCGTACTCGTCGAGACGGCCACGGTCCATGCCGAGGAAGGTGGCGGCCTGCTGAAGGGCGGTCCCGAGGGCCGTGTCGAGGTTGTGGATCTCGACGTGAATCAGCTTTGCCGAGAGGTCGGCGAGCAGCGTCTCGAAGCGAAGACGATCGTTGAGACGGCGGCGGGCTTCCCTAGCTGCTGCGCGGTGACGCAGCAGCCACACGATCACGATCGTCTGGACGGCAGCCACCGCCGCCGCCAACCCGAGAAGCCCCGTCACGTCCATGCCTCGCTCCGTTCCGCGCCACTACGGCCACGTCGATCACTGTACGCCCATGGCGGGCTTCGAGCCAGCGAGCGCCCGCCGAGGGATCGACTGGACCTAAGTCCAATGGCAGCGGCTCAGCACTCTCCGCTAGCATCGAATCTGCCGCGTCGCGGCCGCCGGAGGACTGCAAAATGCCGGAAAGTGAAACCATCGAGTTCGTTCAAATCGCGACGGCCAAGGAGCATCTGTATGGCATGACCCGCCAGGGCACTGTCTGGAAGTATGACGAGGACCGGGAGGTCTGGGAACCGATTTCGATGGCGTTCTCGGCAACGCCCAAGCGACGCGCATTCGAGCACCACCGACGACCGTGAGCGAGGTCCCGGCAAGCGCCGCACACGCAAGGGATGACCATTCGTGCTCATGGCCACCATCATCGGCGTGCTGGCCGGCTGGCTGGCGGACGTGGTCATGGAGGGTGGAGGGTACGGGGTGATCGGCGACGTCGTGCTCGGCGTCAGCGGTAGCATCGCAGGCGTCTGGATCTCTCGGACTCTTGGATTCGCGCCGAACGAGGGCTGGATGGCGATCGTCGGCGTCGCATTCGTCGGAACCGTCGTCCTCATCTACACACAACGAACCGGGTGGTACAACAACGCGTGAGGACGGTCCGACGTGCCGGCGTGCCGCTGTCGTCAACCGAGACGGATGCGAATCCGATGGGTGGTCCCGTCGTCGACGAGAGTGAACTCCGACGCTTTGGCGAGACTGATTCCGTCGATCTCGATTGACGCCACCCCGCGCGACACGCCGTGCGGATTCTCCACGACGACGTCGTAGCGCGCGGAACGATATCGGAACGTCAATCTGAAGCCCGGCCACCCGCGCGGGAGGCACGGGTCGATGCCAAGCCGTGCGCCGCGCAGCCGGAACCCGAGCATCGATTCCACTCCGGCCCGATACATCCAGCCCGCTGATCCTGTGTACCACGTCCAGCCCCCGCGGCCGACGTGCGGCGGCGCGGCGTAGACGTCGGCGGCCATCACGTACGGCTCCACCTTGTAGCGCTGGACGCCGGTTTCCGTGCGGGCGCGGTTGATCGGATTGAGCATCGCCAGGAGCTCGGCGGCCTTGTCGCCGTCGCCGAGTGTGGCGAAGGCCATCGCCGACCAGACCGCGGCATGCGTGTACTGCCCGCCATTCTCGCGGACGCCCGGTAGATAGCCCTTGATGTAGCCGGGCTCCAGCCGCGTGTCGTCGAACGGGGGCGTAAAGAGTAGCACCAACTCGTCGTCGCGCCGCACGAGGTTTTCGTCCACGGCAGCCATCGCCTGCATCTGGCGTTCGGCGTCGGCGGCCCCCGACAGCACGCTCCAGGACTGCGCGATGGAGTCGATGCGGCACGCGTCGTTCGCGGCGGCGCCGAGCGGCGTGCCATCGTCGAAGTACGCGCGCCGATACCACTGACCGTCCCACGCCTCGCGTTCGAGCGCGTCCTCGAGGGCGCCCACGTGCTCACGCCAGCGCGCGGCGCGCGTGCCGTCCCCGCGGGCGTCGGCGAGCGGCGCCCATGCGGACAGCACGGCATGCAGGAACCACCCCAGCCAGACGCTCTCTCCTTTTCCGTCCGCACCCACCTCGTTCATCCCGTCGTTCCAGTCACCGGTGCCGATCAACGGCAGCCCGTGCGCGCCGATCGTCAGACTATGGTCCAGGGCGCGCGCGCAGTGCTCAAACAGGGAGGCCTGCGCATCCGCCACGGCCGGCTCGAAGTACGACTCGGACTGCCCGGAGACGAGCGTCGGCCCGTCGAGGAAGGGAATGGTCTCATCCAAGACGTCGTCATCGCCGGTGACGTCACGATACTGGGCGACGACGTAGGGCAGCCACAGCCGATCATCGGAGATCCGGGTTCGTACGCCGCGCCCGCTCGGTGGGTGCCACCAGTGCTGGACATCGCCCTCCGCGAACTGCCGCGCGGCGGCTCGGAGCAAGTGCTCCCGGGCGAGGAGCGGCCGGGACACGGCGATGGCCATGACGTCTTGAAGCTGGTCCCGGAACCCGTAGGCTCCTCCGGCCTGGTAGAAGCCCGCGCGCGCCCACAGTCGACACGCCAGGGTCTGGTAGAGCAGCCACCCGTTCAGCAGCAGATCCATCGCCCGATCGGGCGTCGAGACCTGAAGGGTGCCGAGCACATCGTGCCAGTGCTCACCGATGGTATGCAGGACATCGGCGACGTTACGCCGCCGATAGCGGGCGATCAGCGCCCTGGCCGCCGCGCTGCTCGTCGCCTCGCCGATGAGGAAGACGACCTCCGCGCGTCCGCCGGCACGCAGCTCGAGCGTCGTCTGGAGCGCGGCGCATGGGTCGAGGCCCGCGCCGACGCGTCCGGACAGACGCTCGCGTCGGTCGAGAGCCGCCGGGCGATCGGCAGCGCCGTGCCGTCCGAGGAACTCGATCCGGTCCCCCGTCAGTGCTGTCTGTGCCCCGCCCAGATCGGCAAACGCGACGCGACCGCCGAAATCGCGGCGCCATGCATTCCGGGCGAACATCGCACCGGTCTCTTCATCGATCTCGGTGACCACGAACGGAGCCATCATGCCGCGCGATGCGCCGAGCAGCCACTCGATGTAGGCGGTCACCGAGAGCCGTCGCCCCTTGCCCGAGACGTTCGTCAGGGTGAGCCGGGAGATCTTCACGGGATCCTCGAGCGGTACACACTGCATCAGCTCGAGTGAAATACCGTGCGAGGCATGCTCGAAAACGGTGTAGCCCCGTCCGTGCCGGATCACGTATGGTGAGCGCTCGCGGATCGGAAGCGCTGTCGGCGTCCACAGCTCTCCGGTCTCCTCGTCGCGGACATACATCGCCTCGCCGGGCGGATCGCCGACCGCATCGTTCGACCATGGGGTCAGCTGGTTCTCGCGGCTGTTGAGCGACCATGTGTACCCGGAGCCCGACTCGGAGACCTGAAAGCCGAACTCGGGGTTCGCGATCACGTTGATCCACGGCGCCGGCGTCGAACGGCCCTCACGCAAGATGATCACGTACTCGCGCCCGTCGTGGTCGAAGCCGCCGAGCCCGTTGAAGAATTCCAGTGCGGGCGGAGTGATCGGCGTTTCTGGAGATGATTTCGGGGCTGCCCGCCACGACGGAGCGGTCGGCGTCGATTCGGGTCGCTGGGCACGTGCGAGCTGCTCGGCCAGCGTCCCACGCCGGCTCGACAACACCACCCGCGCGGCCGTCAGGAGCCCGTCACGCTGCGTCTGGGTCAGGCGATCCGTCCGCAGCAGGTACACGTTGCCGAACGGCTCGTGTTTCTCGTGAGGGCCACCCGACTGACTCGTACGAATCACCGTCTCGAGCAACGCCTGCAGACCCTGAAGGTAGGACGGTGCCCGCTCGTTGACGATGACGAGGTCGACCGCCAGCCGCTTCATTCGCCAGTACTCGTGCGCCCGCAAGATCTGGCGGACGATGCCGACATCCTCGGACTCGTCGACCTGCACGAGCACTATCGGCAGGTCGCCGGAGATGCCGTGGGCCCACAGCCCGTCGGGACCTGCGCTGTTCCGCGCGAGCACGCCGGCCGGGGCCCGCAAGGCGCGGTCCGAGTAAAGGATGCGACTGGCGAGGCTCTGGAAGAGGTGCGCCTCGTCGGGACCGATACCCAGGTGGTGCAGCTGGACCTGCGCCTGCGTCCAGGCCAGCGTCGCCGCGCGATCGAACGTCGCCGGGTCGCGATACTTCTCGGCCAGGTCGACAGCCTCCGCGCGCGAGGGCGCCACCACCGTCGAGAAGGCTACGCGCACCGTCCCCCCCGGCTGAAGTCTCACCCGTCGCCGGAGACTCACGATCGGATCGAGCACCGCACCGACCGTGTTCGACAGCGGGTGGCCACCCACGGCCGCGACAGCCGTTCGGATGTCGTGCCCGCGGCCGAGAAACCGAGCGCGATCGGTTTCCCACTCCAGCGGTCCCAGCGTCTCGCCCTCGCCCTCTACGCCCATCACGTGGGCGAGCCACACGGGCGATTCGCGATGGGAACGCGGCCGGCGTGAGGCGAGCAGCGCGTCGAGTGCGGGAACGAATTCCGTCTGCACGCTGAGGTTGGAGAACGCGGGATGGGCGGCGTCCGCCAGTGGCGGCGCCAGCACGATCTCGGCGTAGGAGGTCACCTCGATATCCCGGCTCTTCGCCCCGAGATTCGTCAGGGAGACGCGACGCACCTCGGCATCGTCCTCGGGCGAGACGATCACCTGCAGCGTCGTGGTGATCGCGCGGTCACGCCGGATGATCTCCGCCCGGTCCTCCGAAAACGTGACCTCGTAGCTCTCCGCCGCCACGCCGCGCGGCTGGTGGCCGGCCGACCACGTCTCCCCGCTGTCGACGTCGCGCAGGAACACGTAGGTACCCCACGCATCGCGGGCCACGTCTTCCCTCCACCGCGTGACCGCGAGGTCACGCCAGCGGCTGTATCCGGAGCCGGCCGTGGTGAGCATCACCGCGTAGCGCCCGTTCGACAGCAGCTGAGTCCTCGGCATCGCTCCATGCGGCGAGGTGAAGTGCCGCTCCACCGCCGGGACGACCTCGCGCACGTCACCGATCGCCTGGACCTCATCCATCCGCGGCCTGGCCACGGCGACGTCGCGCGGCGTCCGCTCTTGAAGGAGCAGCTCGGTCGCCCGCACGCTCGGCTCGGCATGAAAGCGTGTGCGCATCACGCCGTCGTGAAGGACGTTCGCGAGCGCCACCAGCGTCATGCCCTGGTGGTGCGCCATGTAGGTCCGCACCACGGCGACGCGGGCCGAGTCCAGCAAGCGTGGCGCGGTGTAATCGAGCGCTTCATAGAAGCCATAGGCGCCGGCCGCGCCGCCCGCGGTCAGCCGCTCGAAATTGCGAACCGCGGCCGCGGGCGCGATCATCGCCGCCAGCGCTGTCGCATAGGGCGCCACGACCACGTCCTCGCCGAGCCCGCGCCGCAGCCCGAGACCGGGCACGCCGAAGTTCGAGTACTGGTAGGTCATCTCCACGTCGCGGACGTTGTAGGCCGATTCGGAGACGCCCCACGGCACGCCGCGCTCCTGGCCGTACGTGATCTGCCGGCCCACGACGAGGCGCGAGGTCTGCGCGAGCAGGCTTCCGGCTGGCGTGCGCATCACCAGCTCGGGCATCAGATACTCGAACATCGATCCCGACCAGGAGACGAGGACCGAGTCCTGTTCCACTGGTGTCAGAGCGCGGCCGAGCCGGAACCAGTGCGAGACAGGGACATCGCCCTTCCCGATCGCCACGAAGCTCGCCAGGCGGGCTTCAGACGCCAGCAGGTCATAACGACCGGCGTCGAGCGCGCCGTCGGAAACCCGGTAGCCGATCGCGAGTAGCTTGCGCATCGGATCGAACAGGAAGTGGAAGTCCATGGCCGCGACCAGCGCTCGCGCGCTCCGCGCGAGCACCGTCAGCCGCCGCACGAGCGAGTCGGGCATGTCGATGTCTCGGGCGTGGCTGGCGATGGTGGCGTCCAGGGCTTCCGCCCACACGCACACGAGTCGCTCCGCCGGCGCGCTCGGAGCGTCCGGCGCCGTACCGAGTACGGTCGTGATCGTGCACGCGTGTTCCCGCAGCGTTGCGAGCACGGAGGGCCAGTCGGCCACGTCATCGGCCGGCGCCGGGCACGCCGCCAGGAACGCCGTCAACGATCCGTCCAAGCGTGTATCAGCCTTGGTCTCGCGCGCCGCCAGACGGACGAGCGTTACCACGTCGTCGATCCCGGCGAGCGCGGCCCGGGCAGACAGCGGGCGTTCGATCATCTCCTCGCACGCCTGCGCGAGCGTGATCAGATGGCCGGCGAGATTCCCGCTGTCGACGGACGACACGTACCGGGGCTCGAGCGGACGTCGGCTCTGCGTGTCGTACCAGTTGTAGAAGTGGCCGTGGAATTGCTCGAGCGTCTGCAGGGTCTCGAAGGTCGCCTCGAGTCGCTCCACGGTTTCGAGGGCGCCGATCCAGCCGAAGTCACGCGCCGCCACCGTGCTCAGCAGGTACAACCCGATGTTCGTCGGCGAGGTGCGGTGGGCCACCACCGGAGTCGGCGTTTCCTGGAAATTATCGGGTGGCAGCGCATGATCGGCGGGCCCCACGAAGGTCGTGAAGAACCGCCACGTCCGGCGGGCGATCAATCGCAAGGCCTGTGCATCCACCGGCGACAGTGGCGCCTTGCGTGCGCTGCGCGGCAAGCTGATCCAGCGCGCGACCGCGGGCGACGCCAACCATATCATCAGCCAGGGCAGCGCCACCGGCCAGGCGTGCGGACGTATCCACACGAGCGCCGTGCTGGCGGCGGCAAGAAGTACGCCGCCTGCCATACGCAGGCAGAAGCCGCGGAGATCTAGCCGCAGACCAGCTTTCGCCTGCGCGGCCGTCACCCACTCGAGCAGGTTGCGGTGAGTGATGTACACGCGCACCAGGGTCCGCGCGATCGCGTCGCTCATGAGCCACGCCTGGTGCGCCAGCATCGTAACCGTCACGGCGATGTGCGCGACGGCGAGGCCGAGGTCGCGGCCCACGGCCCGAATGTGACTGCGCTTGGAGATGCCGCGTCTTCGCGGAACGACGCCGCCGAGCACCGGCAACAGCGCCGGCCCGGCAATGGTGGCAAGGACGAAGGCGCTCCACACCGCCGGCGACGTGCCCGGCAGCACCCACCCGATCAGGAGCGTGATGAAGGCCGCCGGCGCCGACATGGTCCGCCGCAGGTTGTCGAGCATCTTCCAGCGCCCGATCATCGGCATGCGGGTTCGCAGAAGGTATGGCAGGAGCTGCCAGTCGCCACGCGCCCATCGGTGCTGGCGCGCAGCGGCGACCCCGTAGTGAGTGGGGGCGCTCTCGAAGAGCTCGACGTCGGTCACCAGGCCGGCCCGTGCAAACACACCCTCGAAGAGGTCGTGACTCAGGAGCGCGTTTTCCGGAACGCGTCCGGCGAGAGCCGCTTCGAACGCATCCACGTCATAGATCCCTTTGCCGGTGTACGAGCCCTCGCCCCAGAGGTCCTGGTAGACGTCCGACACCGCCGACGCGTACGGGTCGATGCCGGCCGGGCCCGACGAGAGCCGCTGGAAGAACGAGCCGCGGATGCCGGGCAACGGAGGCGTCACGCGCGGTTGCAGCACCGCGTACCCGTCGACGACCCGTCGGCTGTCGGGATCGAGCCGCGGCCGATTGAGAGGATGCGCCATCGTGCCGACCAGGCGATCGACCGCGCTCGTGGGCAGCCGAGTATCGGCGTCGAGGGTGATGACATACCGGACGCCGACGGGCGCCGTCGATCCCGTCGGGAGAAAACTCGTGCCTGGCCGCTCGCGCAGCAGGCGATTGAGCTCGTGGAGCTTGCCGCGCTTTCGCTCCCATCCCATCCACATGCGCTCACGACCGTTCCAGCGCCGCCGCCGGTGGAAGAGCAGGAACCGGTCGCCGCCGCCCGGCGCCGGCCCGTGACGCCGGTTCAGGCGGGCGATGCCCGCGCGCGCGGCTCCGAGCGTCTGGTCGTCCTCGGGCAACCGCTCGTCGAGCGCGTCGGTCCAGTCCGAGAGCACGGCAAAGTGCACATGACCGTCGGAGTTGGCGAGGTAGTGCACCTCGAGCCGCTCAACCTGCTTCTCAACTTCGGCGGCATCCGTGAGCAGCATCGGCACGACGACCATGCACCGGAGATCCTCCGGAACGCCGTCGCGCAGTGCGAGGCGAGGGAGCGCACGCGGCGGGACGACGGCGCTGATGATCCGGTTCAGGACGGCGATAGCCAAATCCGAGGCCGGAATGAGTGCCAGCAGAGCCAGCAGCAGCAGGCTCCCCGGCTCGACAGCGGACGCGGCCCCGGCGAGAAACGGCAGCGCCACCACCACGCCGCTCAGAATGGCCAGCGTCCCGAAGTATCCGGACGCGGCCGCCGCGATGTACGTCCGAAGCACACGCTGCGTCACCGAGGTGCGGTAGCCGAGGGTTCGCTCGAAGTCGAGGCGTCCCGGGCCGATGAGATGGAACCCAGGATCGCGCCGGCGGTGGGCGCCCGCGTCGACGCGGCTGGCCTCGGCGACGGCCTCGCGAGCGACGTCGAGCTCGGAATGGCCGGAGCCGCGCGAGAGCTGTTCCACCGCGTGCCGGTACGCATCACGCGTGGCAAAGTCCATCGCGAGGTAGCCAGGAGCCGACTGCAACACCTGGTCGACGAGGCTGACGGTCTCGAAGAACTCCGCCCAGTCGAGCGCCGATATCAGCGTCATACTCAGGATGACGTTGCGAACGGTCACGTTCATCGCGGCCTGCCGCTGGTGCTCGAGGCGCACGATGTCGTCCGAAGTGGTCCCCTGCGCTTGTAGGCGCCGGTCGAGCCATAACAGCGCCGGCGTGGCCGCGCGATCCTGATCGCGTAGCCGTTGGACGAGCTGCACAGCGAACGCGGTGACGAGCGGTTGGCCCTCGAATCGTCTCAGGCCATTGGCGCTCGGCTCGACCCTCGCATCGACGCCGAGCATGGCGTCGGCGAGGGCATCGGCTTCCTGGCGTGCGGCGCGAGCGCGCACGATGCTCTGCGCCAGGCGACGGAGATTCTCGACGAGCACGATACGGAGGGTGATGGCCACCGCCCACAACTCGCCCACGGTGAGCGCTTCCACGCGCTGGTAGGCCTGCAGGAATCGTCGCAGCATCTCGGGGTCGAACCGGCTGTCGGTATGCGCGACGAAAGCCCAGGCGATTCCATAGACGCGCGGGTAGCCGGCGAGCGGCCCCTCCGCGAGCTTCGGCAGCTCCCGGTAGAAGCCGGGCGGCAGGTCGTCGCGGATCTCGCGGAGCTGCTCGTCGACGATATGGAAGTTGTCGACGAGCCATTCCGCGGCCGGTATGATCGCTCGCTCCTCACGAATCGCCTTCGCGATGACGTGGTATGCCTCGCGGAGGACATGGCCGTTGTCCTCGACGCGCGGCGACAATCGCCGTCCTCGCCCCGAGCTCAGGACGTGCTGGGCGGCGGCGAGGCTCTCGGCGTGCTGCTCGAGCCGCTCCAGGCCGAACAGCTCGGCACGGATCGGGGCTTCGATCTCGACGGACTCACGGCGGCGCAGCATGCGACCCCGCCCCAGCGTCCAACGTTTAGGCGTCTGGCGCCTGGACGCCTCGGCCACTGAGGCCTTGAGCCGCCTCGTCGACGCTGCCGATCCGATACAGCACCCACCCGCCGTCGTCACGATCGGCCCGGGCCTGCTGGTAGAGGGTCGCAGGCGGCCGCGGCGCGGCGGCACGTGGATACGCGGCAAAGAGGGCACGCCGGCCGAGGACGACGGCGGCCGGCGGCAACGCCGCCTCGACGCGGTAGCTCGCCAGCAATCCACGTCGTTCGTGGTAGAACTGCACGGACCAGATCATCGCGGCCTCATCATTCCAGGTTTACCCGCAGGCATGGAGCGAGCCGCCGCAACGCTGTGCCGTCACGGCGGAGAGCGGATCGACAGCGGTCAGTTCGACGCAGTCTTCAACAGCACGGCGGCGCACGCTTCGGCAACGTCAGTATTCGGATCGTCGCTGCCGGGCACGGTGGCCCAGCCTGTCTTGGTCACGAAATCGCGCTGGTCGTATGACGACGCGAGCGCCCTGAGCTCCCCAATCTTCTTCGCCCCGGCACCGTCGGCCTTGGACTTTGCGACGCAGATCGGCACCAGCGCGGTCGTCACCGCGGCATCTGCCTGCGTCTTCGCCAGGCGCGCGGAGGTGCTGCTCGTCGTCCACCCGCCGTAGCTGAATCCAATGATCATGGTCACCACGCTTCCCGCGACGGCACCCCATAGAACGGGCTTGATCCAGAGTGGCATTTGCGGCATCGGCATCGAAGCTCTCCTTCTTTCTCAGAACGCGTCGCCGCGCTCAGCGCCGGAATCAGGTCCGGCGGCCTCCCTGGACGCACGGCAGGAAGGGACCAAGTGGTGGTAGGTGCTCACGAGTCCCAGCGATCCGGTGCGTCGCGATCGCAGCGGGCGGCGTAGGCACGTGCGGCGCCGTTTTCATCGTCGTACCGGAGGACGACCTCAAGATACGGGTCGAACTCCTGATCCGACCGCCGCACACCGAGGTGGGCGCCGTCCGGCTCGGGGCCCAGTCGACGGCGCAGAAGCGCGATGAACCGCTGGCACTGTGCGAACGCCCGTGCCGGGTAGTCGCTGTCGCCGGCCCGCGCGGGAGTTTCTTTCGTCGGCACGGGCCCTAAAGCGAGGAGGTTACCTGGCACGGGATGACGATAGCCCGGGCGCATCGACGCGCCAAGTGGACCAAGGTCTAATAGGTACTCCGACGCGGAAACGCGTCTAAAGCTTGCGGCCGCCGCGACGGCGCCGACGACGCGCCGCCACGCGGCCGGGCGCGCGCTTCGTGCGGGCGCTCTTCGCGCGGCAGCCCTCGTCGCAATACGCGCTGACGCCGTCGGGCAGCACGAGCTTACAGCTGAGACATCGCTCGACTCTCATCGTGCGCCTCTCTCCGCCACGACGGAGAAGAGCAGCAGCCGTCTTCCGAGAGCGGCGCCCGTCTCGGTACGGCTTCGGGCCTCGCGCTCGTTGTTCCGCATCCGTTCCAGAAGCTCCGCAAAGGACGAGGTTCGGAGGACCGAAGCGAACTGGCTTCGGTAATTCGCCACCAGACTGGCGCCTTCGTGGACGACGTCGTAGACCGCCCATCGCTCGTCGCGTTTGACGAGACAGTACTCGATGGACGCCTCGGGACCGACGTCGACACTCATACGTGTTCTCACTCGAGCGTAATCGCCGTCGATCGACTGCCCGTCGACGGTCGTCCTCACCGACGCCCCGCTCACAATGACGTCGAGATACGTACGACCGAGGAAGCTGGTGAGAAGCCGGACGAATTCTTCCTGCTGCTCGGGAGAGCCGTCATTCCAATGGCGCGCGAGCATACGCCTCGACATCGCCTCGAAGTCGAACAGCCTTTCCGCGATCTCACGGATCGCCGAGCGCGTCGTCTCCGAACCGCCCCGGTTGGAATGAACCACCTCTTGCACGCGCGCGATCGACGCTCGAACGGAATCCACAGGGCGCAGCCCGCCGTCGTCGCTGCTCGCGGCATCCGTGTGGACCGCGAGTCCCAGCGAGACAACGAGCGCGGCCACCAGCACAACACGAGCTCGCTGGCGGCCGGTCGCCGCGTGAAGCCTCATGGCCGCCCGTCCTCGTCTCCCGGGGGGTGCTCGTCGACCACCACGTGCTTTCCGCCCGAACGGCGGGCCTGACCCGTTCGGACGATGCGCTGAATCGTGTCGAGCACGGCCGCGCGGTCTACCGGCTTACGGAGATGACCGGACGCACCCGACCTTTCGATGCGCGCTACGGTAACTGGATCGTCATGGCCCGTGGTGAACACGACCGGAACGGTGAGGCGCTCGTACAGGTCGAACCCGCTCAGCTCATCCATGTGAACGTCGAGGACGAGACACGCCGCCCGACCGTCGGGGAGCCACGCGAGGAACTCGCGCGCCGATGCGAATGTTCCCGCCCTGTAGCCGACCGACTCGACGACACGGAGCAGCGCGCGACGCACGGAAGCGTCGTCGTCCACGATCGCAATGATCGGCACATCATTCATGAAGCATTCCCCTGCCACTACCGTAGGCGCGGGCCAGGGGGAATGCTATTGGACCTAGGTCACCCTAGAGGTTCTTGAACCGCTCGTTCAAGCGCTGGATGCGTGCCTTTTCCGTCGCCTCGGCCTCGACACGGTCGAGCTGCTCCCGCCGCGCCCGGTCGAGAATCGTCTGATATCGCTCGTTCGTCGAGGCGATCCACTTGTCGATCGAGGCGACCCAGTGCTCCACCTGGTCCTCCTCGCTCTTGAAGTAGGCGGAGGTGCGGTCGAACTCGACACGCTGCGGGAGCGCCTTCTCGGAGGCCTCACGGGATCCTCTGAAGAGGTGCATCCACTCGCTGGACGGGGTAGCGCTGAGCTGAACCTCCCACCGCCGTCCATTCGGGGTCTGTGGGCCGGTGGTCCGCTTGATCTCATCCACCCGAGTGTTCTCCGATTCCGCGCAGATCAACTCTCATCCCGTTCGACTAGCACGATACCAACTCCTGGAGGGGGCACCTATTGGGCTTTGGTCGCATGGCGCACTCGGCCTGCGCCGCACGTGTAGGATTGATGCATGAGCGCACATCACGATCGAGTCCCCGGCCCGCCGGCGCACTCCGCCGACTCCAAGTTGACGGCGCGCGGTTTGGCCATCCAGAACGTCTCGTTCTTTGTTCTGGTCGCCTTGACGACGGTCGCGTTCCTGGCGCTGATCGCGAGCTTCGCCATGCCGGTCTTCTGGGCCGCTGTACTGGCGACCGTCTTCTTCCCGCTTCAGCGTCGTTATGTCGCGTGGCTGGGCGGGCGGAGCTCACTCGCCGCCCTGGCCACGATGCTGACGATCATCGGCCTCGTCGTCATGCCGCTCTTCCTTGTCGGTGTGGCGGTGTCCCGCGAAGCCGCGTACCTCCACGATCAAATCACGAGCGGTGCCATCGACCTGCAGGCGCCGCTCCGATTCCTGCGGCGAATCACTCCTCTCGCCAGCGACTACCTCGCCGGCTTCGGAATCGAGGTCGAGGGGCTCGCGCAACGGCTGTCCACCTCTGCCATCGCCGTGTCGCAGTTCATCGCGTCCAGAGCACTGAACATCGGGCAGGACGTGCTGCGAATCACGGCGCTCTTCTTCCTGATGTTGTACGTGCTCTTCTTCTTCCTTCGAGACGGTAGCCAGCTCGTCACCACGCTGATTCGCGTGCTGCCGCTGGGACATGGGCGCAAGCGCCGGCTCCTGGGCAAGTTCGCCGACGTCTCGCTGGCCACGATGAAGGGCACGCTCGTGGTCGGCGTCGTCCAGGGCGCTATCGGCGCGATCCTCTTTGCGGCCCTCGGAATCCCAGCCCCGGTTTTCTGGGGAACACTGATGGCGGTGTTCTCCGTTCTCCCGGCAGTCGGTCCGGGTCTGATCTGGCTTCCGGCCGCGGTGATACTCCTCGGCATGGGACACATCGTGAAGGGCATCGTTCTGATCGTGGGCGGTGTACTCGTGATCGGTCTGGTCGACAACGTGCTCCGTCCTCTCCTCGTCGGGCGCGACACCCAGATGCCCGACTACCTCGTGCTCCTCGCGACGCTGGGCGGTCTCGGCGTTTTCGGCGTCTCCGGCTTCGTCATCGGGCCGGTCATTGCCGCGTTCTTCCTCGTCGTCTGGGAGATGTTCGCGCAAGAGCATGCCGAGCTCGCAATACCCGAGCTCGAACGATCGACCGCAGAGGTGGATGAGTCCACGGCCGCCTGAGGCGCGAGGGAGACGGTCAGCCCGCGGGACGGTCTGTGGCATCTGGGTCTCCAGGCGCTGGACGAAACTGCGGGTCCACATTCGTCGATTGATCGATCGATTCGCCGTCGATGGTGATGAACACGACGATTCGTGCTCGTGACGTGCTCTCCACCCAGATCGTCGAGGCGACGGCGCCCGTGCTCTTGTTGACTCCTTGCCATAACCCTCCGGTGGGCCGGAGATCCCGACGGCTGGTCGTCGTCGCACGCTTGCACTCCACGAAGCCTTCGCTCGCGAGGGCATCGACGATGTCCTCTGGCGCGACGACCCAGCCGTGCTCCTCTTCGATCCAGGTCATCTTGGCCTCGTCGCGAAGGTGATGGATTGCGTTCATCCCGCCGCCAGCTCGAACCACGCTAAGACACGGCCGGATTCGTCGCCTCGCTAAGGCCGTCCTGATGAGCAGGACTGTCCACATCGCCGGGGCCGACGAATCGAACATGTTCCAGAAATGCGCTGATTGCGGGATTCGAGTAGACACCGAAGGCGTCAACGAGGGTTCCGCGGATTCCGTTCGAACTCTCGATCGCGTAGAGAATCGCCATGTCGTCGGGGTCCGACACGCCCTCGAATCGATCGAACCCGCGGATGCTAACGCTTTCGGAGCCGAAGGTCCTGCCACTCCCGAAGCCCCGCAACTGATCTCCTCTGACACCGAAGTGCTCAGTGAAGCCGCGGCGAACGAGACTTTCCATCGTCTCAGACAAAGTCTTCATGATCGATCACTCTATCGCGCCCGAGCACTCGAGCTATTGGACCTTAGACGGGTGCGGCTGCGTGCGTCAGTTATGGACCTTGGTCTACTGTGCATCGTCAGCCCCGGGCGATACGTTGTTCACACCAGGTGACTGAGATGTTGAATTCGACGGCCAGCGCTGCTGTTGCTGTTGTAATTCACGTGAGGAGGAATCGACAATGACTGTAGAACTAGTGTTAGCGGCAGTGGTCGTCGGCCTGGCCAGTGGCTGGCTGGTCGGCCTCGTCATGGGTAGGGGCCAATATGGATTGCTCGGTGACCTGAGTCTCGGGCTGATCGGCGGCTGTGGCGCTCTCTTGATCTACCAAGCCGTTGGCCTGGTAGCGTACGCGGGCATCATCGGCGCGATGGTGGCTGCCTCGATCGGCGCCGTCGGCATTCTCCTCGCGCAACGCAAGCTACGGTATCCGGTCGTGTGATCGGCGTCATGACCGCCGGCCCACCTTGAATCGCTCGATCCTGCCTTCGCGCGCCGGCTACTCGCGCCTAGCCCGCCCGGGCGCAGCCGCGCTGCCCGACAAGTGCGCTCCTCGTTCCACATCTCGAAGCACGCTATGTGCATGCGGACTTCAAGCCCAGCTGAGTTTCGATGACGCCGAGATTCCTTCGAGAACGAACTGCTCTTTCACAATTGTTGCCTCGCACGCATCGCAGATTTCGCAGCACCGGGCCCACTGAATACGCGCGGAATACTGCCGTGTGGTAGCCGACCATCGATGAGTTTTCGCATGAGGAGAACACGGATGAAATACGGTTCCACGAATCCGGCCATTCTAGGTGTCAGTGCGACATAGTGAAGTGAAGGGGTCACCGGGTGATAACGGGATGGAATAGCAATTGCTGTTGGCCACGACAATCCGGGCAGACGCCGTGCCGTCGTTCGAATGTCAATGCGCACGCAGCGTCCTGGCTGGCCTCGAACACAGCAAGGAATTCAGTGCGCACCGCTTCGCTGAGGCATGAGGCACAGATCGGCCGGGTACGTTTGCGCATCTCTGCAATCACTCGGTCCCGAACCAGCGGCATTTCGACACCGACGCCTTCCATGACGAATCGGGGGCGCTCGCCATCCGCCCATACACGGATTTCTACGTCTAGTCCTTCTCACGCCTGTGCGACCTTCGACCGATGGATCAAGCAGCGGTTCTTGCTTAGAAACATCGTGAAACATTGTCCCTCAGCTGTGCACGAAGGCTATTGGACCAAGGTCTATAGCTAGTGCTATCCCTCGCCGCCGTCCTCGCGATACGGATTTGGCTCAGGGACCAAGACGTCGCCTTGGAGCAACTCGCCATCGGTCGAAAGGGCAGTGCCGATTTCGTCCGGAGCCGCGACCGGCTCACCCTCCGCTTTCAGCGAGGTGATCCTGCCTTGCCCGCGAAGGTCGTCGATGGCATTCATCGTGTGCAGGCTGTCCTCATCGGTGTAGAACTCCAGCGTGGAGTGCCTCATCCAGACGCGGTCGCGCCTGTCGCCGCCGCAATACCTCTGGGAGACGTCTTCCAGCACGGCGCCACACGTCGCGCACTTCGCCATCGCCGTCCAAGGTGCGCGGTTTGGCACCCGCTCGATGGCAACGGCGACGACGGAGGTAACCCGCGGCTGCATGATGCTCATGTTCCAAGCCGCGCAGAGCGCCAGAAGCTCCGCTGAGCGATGATCATGAGGGCCGCGGCTCCACACCCGATCAGAAACATCGTCACCATTCCCGCGTCGCTGGAAATGACAAACCAGACGATCGCGCCGCCGGCGACACTTCCGACGAGACCGAGAACCATGTCAGGAATGAGGCCGTAGCCCCGGGCTCGCGAGACCGCCTCGGCCATCCACCCGGCCGCGAGGCCGGCCAGGATCAGCATTGGACCCATTTGCGTGATGTGTTCAACCATGGCGCTTCTCCTTCACTCTGTGAGCACGATCATTTGCGTCGCATCGCTGCGCGCGTGGTGGCCCCCGGCGGTCGTTGACGCTGGTCGCGCCGACGGACGCTCGGTCGCCTCCGGGCGGTTGGCGTCTCGATCGCCGTGCCCCCGCCGTTCTGTCGGACCAAGAGGACCGCAAGCATCTCGATCGCCCGCTGATCCAGCGCCCGGTCGTCGGTGATCACCTGCACGGCGGGGTCAGCGACCTGCCGCACCCGCTCGGCCGCCGTGCTGGAGCAGACGATGACGTCCACGCGTCGCACCAGACGACGCAAAGCTGTCTCCTCGGCGGGGCAGGCTCCGACCAGCACGATGTTCGGCAGCGCAGCGTTCGCGATCGAGTGCTCGAGGTTGTGCGCCGTCGCGACGGCATCGGACACAACCCCCACCCGCGCCCTCGCCGGAAGCTGGGCGAGTCGATGGAGGGTTTCGAGGTGCGCCTCGGCGAGAAGTGCGATCACGGGGACTCCCCTGCCTTTCAACACCCGTTCGACCTCCGGAAGATGGCAGAAGCTCGTGACCGCGGCCCGCCAGCGCGCCGCTTGCGCCCCGCGGCGAGTCACCATGGCCAGCTCGCCAAGGAGCACCTTGTCGACCCGAATCGGAAGGTGAGCCTCGAGCTGCCCGGCAAAGAAGTCGAGCTCCGCCGGGCTACACTCCACGAGGAGGACTTCCACGGCCCCGGCGATGGCTGCGGGCCGAGCGCCGGCGAGGCTCAGAACGCCCACCGCCAGATCGTCGGCGGTCATCCCGAGGGCGGCCGCCCGCATCACCACGTCGTGCAGGAATCCTTCACGCAGCCTCGGCGAAGGACGGATCGGTGGTGCCGACGCGACGAACACCCCGCTCCCACGCCGCGCCTCAACGTATCCGCTGCGCTTGAGATCTTCGATGACACGGGCCACCGTGTTCGCATTGATTCCGAGAAAGCCGGCCAGTTCCCGGATGCTCGGGAGCGTCTGGTTCTGCGGAAGACCGCCGCTCTCGATGACGTGCTTGAGCTGCTCCGTCAGCTGGCGGCGAATCGGGATGGGGCTGTGCGTGTCGACGTGCAAGTTCAGTGGGATCCTCATGACTGTACCGCCTCGATAGTACACCTAGATAAATTGACATACTGTACTATTTTAGTGGTACAGTTACTCAGATCAGCCGCGCGCATCACGCCGCAAAGAGGAGGCATCCGATGGCTCAGACGACCCAGACGACGCTACGTCCGCTCTACGATCGTGTTCTCGTCAAGCGCCTCGAGGAGGGCGACGCGAAGCGGGGCAGCATCCTCATTCCCGACACCGCCAAGGAAAAGCCGCAGGAGGGCGAGGTGATCGCCGTCGGCACCGGCACCGTCACCGACGAGGGCAAGCACCGCCCGCTCGCGGTGAAGCAAGGCGACCGCATACTCTTCGGCAAGTACTCCGGCAGCGAGGTCCAGCTGGACGGTCAGGACTACCTCATCATGAAGGAGGAAGACGTCCTCGGCGTCCTCGGCGCATAGACGAAGACACGCAGCATCTGTCAGCAATCGTGATATCGGAAGGAAGGTATTCCATGCCCAAGCAGCTTCTGTTCAAGGAGGAAGCCCGCGCCGCGCTCGTGCGTGGCGTCAACATCATGTCGCGCGCCGTCAAGGTGACGCTCGGGCCCAAGGGCCGGAACGTCGTCATCGCGAAGAAGTACGGCAGCCCTACCATGACCAAGGACGGCGTCACGGTCGCCAAGGAGGTCGAGCTCAAAGATCCCGCCCAGAACGTGGGCGCGCAGATGCTGAAGGAAGTCGCCGCCAAGACCTCCGACATCGCAGGGGACGGCACAACCACCGCCACGGTGCTCGCGCAGGCCATCTTCCGTGGCGGCCTCAAGAACGTGACGGCTGGCGCGAACCCGATGAGCCTGAAGCGGGGTATCGAGCAGGCGGTCGATACGGTGGTCGAGGAGCTGAAGCACATGTCCAAGCCCACCAAGGACAAGAACGAGATCGCGCAGGTCGCGACGATCGCGTCGAACAACGACAAGACGATCGGCAGTCTGATCGCCGAGGCCATGGAGAAGGTCGGCAAGGACGGCGTCATCACCGTCGAAGAGGCCAAGGCCATGGAGACCACCCTGGACGTGGTCGAGGGAATGCAGTTCGACCGCGGGTACCTCTCGCCCTACTTCGTCACCGACCCTGCGCGCATGGAGTGCGTGCTCGAGGACGCCCTCATCCTGATCTACGAGAAGAAGCTCAGCGTGATGAAGGACATGCTTCCCCTCCTCGAGCAGGTGGCACGGGCGGGCAAGCCGCTCCTCATCGTCGCCGAGGATCTGGAGGGCGAGGCGTTGGCGACCCTCGTGGTAAACAAGCTGCGCGGAACGCTCGCCTGCTGCGCGGTCAAGGCCCCAGGGTTCGGTGACCGGCGCAAGGCCACCCTCGAGGACATCGCGACCCTGACCGGAGGCAAGGCAATCACGGAAGACCTCGGGATCAAGCTCGAAAACCTGAAGCTCGACGACCTCGGCCGCGCCAAGAAGGTGGTCGTGGACAAGGACAACACTACGATCATTGATGGCGCCGGCAACACTAAGGAGATCGAGGGACGGATCAAGCAGATCCGGGCGCAGATCGAGGAGACGACCTCGGATTACGACCGCGAGAAGCTCCAGGAACGGCTCGCGAAGCTCGCGGGTGGCGTCGCCCTCATCAAGGTCGGCGCGGCCACCGAGACCGAGATGAAGGAGAAGAAAGCTAGGGTCGAAGATGCGCTCAACGCCACGCGGGCAGCCGTCGAGGAAGGGATCGTGCCCGGCGGCGGTGTGGCGCTGCTGCGCGCGGCGGATGCCCTGGCCGGTCTCAAGTTGTCAGGCGACGAGCGCACCGGCGTCGACATCGTCCGGCGCGCCCTCGAGGAGCCGATCCGGCAGATCGTCGAGAACGCCGGGCTCGAAGGCTCCGTGGTGATCGAAAAGGTCAGGATCATGGTTCCGGTCACGCTTGGCTTCGATGCCGAGACCAACGAGTATGTCGACATGATCAAGGCGGGGATCATCGACCCCACCAAGGTTGAGCGCGTCGCCCTGCAAAATGCCGCCTCGATCGCGTCATTGTTGCTCACGACCGAGGTGCTCATCACGGACCTCCCCGAACCTGGCAGCGCGGCGAGTGCACATCATCTCAGTGAAACTGATTGAGCCACCTTCGCCTCCGGTACCAATCGACGGGTATCCACTGGCGCCTGGGCTGGCGACAGAGGGAGGCGGCCAATGATGATGCGCGATCTTTTCCGAGAAGGGCGTAATATCGACGCCGCCCGACTGCTCGCCGAGCATGGACGCGAGCACCCTCAGCGCGACCGCGTCATCGTCACCAGGGATCGCCCCTGGACACACATCAGGCGGTCCTTGTTCGGATTCTCGTGGCCGGTCTGGCGCTATTGCCGCAGGTGATCGATGAAGCTTTCGGTACTGAGCTGGCAGGGCGGCACGATCTGGACTGAACGCTCCCCGTCCTACGTCGTCGACGGCGTAGGACGGGGGACGGTCAGCCGATCGCGGTGACCACTCGGTCCGACACAGGGACCACGCAGAGCGCGTCGATGGCCCGCGTGCACGACCCACACGTAACTGGCAACACCTGCAGTCCTGCCGCACCGTCGACGCGTCGTATCACCTCGCGCGCCTCCTCCAAGCTGATCCTCAGAGCCATCGCGAGGCACGCGGCGCAGAGCGGACCGCCCGTGCGCTGAAGGAACTGGCGCATCGCGGGCGCCTTCCACGACCTGTACTGCGTTGCGGCCCCAGTGGCCCAGCGGGCGACATCGATGCACGATTCATGGATGCGGCCGCGCCCGACGCTCCACGCAACCGGCTCACCGTTCCCGCAGCCAATGCCGCAGACCGTACACGGGAGCCGCCTGTGCGGCATTTCGCCGAGGGAACTTTTGCGTCGGTGCGGGGGTCGCGCCATGGATCAACCTGTGTTTACAACAGCGGCGGGCGGCCGCGCGGCCGACAGCGGCAATCGCGCGCTCTGTGGCCTCCACGTGCCTCCACGTTCCCCCCGACGGATCGCGACTTCCGTGAATGGTCCTGCCGGCGGTCGGCCGCAAGAGCGACGAGACGCGGAAGGATGAGCGAGACAGGAGCAGTGTTTCACACTTCCAACATAGTGGAGGGCGATAGACGGCCCAATTGGACCTTGGTCCACCGTTCAGCGAGGGCCGCAGGGCAAAGAGATCGCAGGGGGCGCGGGTGCCACCTAGAGCTGTTCGCGAACAGGGAGCGAGAGCACCTCGAGCAGTCGGGGGAAGAATCCCCTGCTCCGCCTCCGTCGATAGTCGACCTTCCGAGAGTACCTCAGATCGTCGGCAAAGTGCTGGTCGAGCTGACCCGCGACGTCCTTGCCGTACATGACGGCGTTGAGCTCCTCGTTGAGGGCGAATGACCGTGTATCGAGATTGGTGCTTCCGATCGTCGCCCAGATGCCGTCAATAGTCATCGTCTTGGCGTGGAGTAGCCCCGGCTGATACTCATAGATCTCGATGCCGGCGCGGAGGAGCTTGCCGAATGTCGAGCGGCTCGCCTGGCGAACCATATTGTTGTCGATCGTGCCGGGCAACAGCACGACGACGCGGACGCCACGACCGGGGGCTTCCCTTAGCACGCGTGTCATCCGGTCGTCAGGGAGGAAGTATGGATTCGTGATGTAGATCGATCGCCGCGCGGAGGACATGGCCAGCAGGAACATCGTGTACATCGAGAAGCTTCCGCCGGCGGGGGAGCTCCGGACGATCTGAGCCGAGAGCGACCCGCGCCGCGGCACCGGCGGGAAATACGCGTCCCCGCCAAGAACGTCGCCCGTCGCCTCGAGCCAGTTCTCGACGAAGGCGCCCTGCAGGCTCGCCACGATCGGGCCTTCCATCCGGACGTCGGTGTCGCGCCACTGACCCTCCGTGCGTCCATCGCCCATCCACTTCGGGCTGATGCCCGACCCACCCGTGAATCCGATTCGGCCGTCGACGACGAGGATGCGACGATGATTCCGCTTGTTGTCGCGGCGCAATCCGACGGCCGCGAGCAAGGACAACGGACTCAAGGGTCGGAACGTAGCAACCTTGCATCCGGCCTGCCTCATCGTCTCCTGGTATGCCGTCGGGATCAGGACAGTTCCGAACCCGTCCAGCAGGATGTGGGCGCGGATTCCAGCCCGGCACCGCTCGGCGAGCGCCTCCGCGATCTCCCGCCCGATTGAGCCTTCCTCGTAGAAGTACTGGGCGTAACTGATCGTTTCGCGCGCCGAGCGAATGGCGTCCAGCTGCGCGGGAAAAATTTGATCGCCGTTCAGCAGCAGGCTGGCCGTGTTGCCGCCGTGGGCCGCCGACGTGTACGCCTCGACGGTGGGAAGGAACGACGGCTCCTCCGCCGCCAGCTCCGGAAGCGCGAAGTGCGATTGGACTCGAGCGCACGAGGCGGACATCAAGCCGAACAGAATAGGGGCAACGATGAGCAGGATGGTATTCGGTCAGCGCCTCACCATTCTCAAGTCGACGCTGGGCGTTCGACGGGTTCGGATCCTCGAAGGTCATGGATGAGTGCCTCGAGCTGTCGCGACGTCGTCCGCGCGTACTCGTAAAAGTGTTTATGCATCAGGGCCAGCGTGAACGCCTCACGAAGGGGGCGGGGCCGCCGCCACGCCGTTTCCAGACAGAGCGACAGCGTGAGCCACGCGCGCCGCGGAGACGCTCGCAGAACGCAGTGCCATATGATCCGCGCCAGCACGGCAAGATCGTCCCGCGACATGCCGCTCGGTACGATGTTTCGTGAACACGGACTGATCCCCCACCAAGTCGGCGATCAATCGTCCAGCGGCTTTGAGGCGCGCGTGCAGCGCCGTCTTCGGCACGGCGTCGAGCATGCCCGTCATGGAGATCGGGATCCGGGCCTCTTGAATGAAACGGAATTGCTCGTCGCAGATCGACGCGTCGTCATTGTCGAATCCAACGATCATGCCGGCCATCACCTCGATGCCGGCAGCCCGGATGCGGTGGATCGAAGTCACGATGTCTTCCCGCATGTTCTGGGTCTTGTTGGTCTCCCGGAGACTCGCACCGCGCGGCGACTCAATGCCCACGAAAATCACAACAAAGTTCGCGAGCTTGAGGAGGCGAAGGAGCTCCGCATCCTGAGCGACGTTCAGGATGAACTCGATCGGATAACCGTGGGCTTCCTGCCATCCGGCGAGGGCGGTAAGGAGGGCCTTCGCGTCCTTCTTGTTGCCGATGAAATTGTCGTCGACCACGAAGATATTCGCGGCGCCGAGGGCGTGAACCGCCGTCACCTCGTCGAGCATTTGGGTCACCGATTCGTCCGCGGCTGGCGGCCACACATAACGATGATGTCGGAAACTCGCAGTTGAAGGGACACCTGCGTCCAAACTGGATGGCCATACTGCGATAGCGGTCGACCTTGAGGAGGTCGAAACGATCGCCGCCACCACCGGGAGACCGATATTGGACATTTCTGATCGATTGCCACGGGCGGTTGCCATGGCGGCGGATCAAACTAGTTGGCGATCGATAGTCGATGTTTATATCTATTGTGCCGGGTTCAGACACCCAGTACGAGCTTGATCAAAGGCCGAGACGCAGCCCCGCCACGATCAACACATCGGCGCCATCTGTGCGATGTCTTCAGACACGCTCGCGCCGTGGATAGTGCCGTGTGGCCCATGGGCGGGAGGGCGGTATCGGACGATCGTCACCGTTGACGTGGACGAGCCGCTCGGTGCCGCCTGCGACCGCGAGGGTGATAGTGTCAAACGTTCTTTCGGACTCTTCGACGACGGCCCCATTAATATCCGAAATGCGCCAGCGCCATCTCGGGTGCCTCGGGCTCGAGAATGCGGTCACATACATAGGATTACGGTACGGCCGTGAACCGCAATCGCATAGGTGGACGAAAGTCCAATGACGCCTCCGCGCTCGGTCTCTCTCACTGGCTCGATGTATTGGGCCTAGGTCCAATCGCTCTTGACGGCATCGCGGTGCTAGGCTCGGACCATACGGGAGGAACGGCTCATGGATGTCACGCCTGCGCTGCCGCGATTCGCAAAGACAGGGATCTATCTCGTCCGCGGCGTCCCGCGCGATCTACAGCGGGCGGCACGTGGTCGAGCGGCCACGGAGGAGACAACGCTACGGGCTGTTCTCGTTCAAGCATTGCGCGACTATACGTCGGGCGCCTGGGCGCCTCGGCCGCCTAAAGGGTAACCGCGTCACGCTTTGGTCGCTGCACGCCTTCCCTTGGTACGCACGATGATGTGAGCTCGTCGCGAAGGTCAGGAGTCTACTGACAGAGCCGGTTCGAGCGTACCCGATAAGCTTTGACGCTTACCACTTTCGACCTCAACGAGGTAATCGCGCTTCGCATTCTCCAGTTCGGCGACGATTTCCCGCCGTTCAGCGAGCAGGCGCCTGGCTATCTGGGCGCGCGTCACGAGAAGCGCGCCGAACCTGAGCTGATGGCGTAGACGTCCCGTGCCGGTCAGATACCGATACGCGATCAGACCGCCGAGCGGAAGCGAGACGAAAAAGCCGAGCGCCCAACCGAGGCCCGCCGCGCAGCCGACCATGAATGTTTCGAGCGACCAGAACAGCGGGAAAGCGACGACACTCGCGAGGAGCCGGATTGTCGCGTAGTCGGTCGGCTTCCGCGACATCCGCCCTGCAAGCCACGCCGGCAAGTAGTAAGGAACGAAGTTAACCGCTGCGCCATACGCGAACAGCGGGAGGCTGACGATCGTCTGCCATGATCGTGCAACCGGCTGACGTTCGCACGGACGCTCGAGGCGGGTGCCAAACTCGTCCTCACACGGGTGGTAGGCGGCAAGGCCGGCGCGGTAGCCGAGAATCCTTCGCCACAGGCGCTCGGCGCGCTCGGGAGCCCGTTCGCGAAGGTGTTCGACTGCGTCGGCGACCGTCCGTGAAGTCGCCAAGGGGGCCGCGTCCCACAGCTCATGCTCCAGCTCGCCGTGATAGACCGTCTGCACGGCGCGAGCGAGCGCCGCAGCGTCGATGCCCTCGACCTGGACGATCTCGCGCTCCATCGACCGCTGAAGCGTCGTCGTGAGCGCGTGGATTGCCTTCAGCGGCTCGTCACGGTAGACGGCCACGTATGGCGCTACGACAATCGGGGTGCTGAACGAGACGATGACCCGTCCGCGGAACTGCCTGCGCGCCTCGAAAGTCAGCCCTACCGTGACGACGACGACGCCTCTTGGCGCGTGTGCTTCATAGCCCAGGGCGATCCGCGCCGCGCCCGTCTTGATCCGCTGCACGTGCGCCTCGGCCCGCGTGGCGCCCTCAGGATAGATCGCGATGAGCCTGCCGCGGTCGAACGCCCGGCGACACGCCGCGAACAACTCCCTGTTGCGGTCGGCCCGGCCGCGATCGTCCGCTCTGCAGTACACGGGAATCACACCCAACGCAGCGAGGAGCCGCGCGCTGAGGCCGTTCCGGAAGAGCGCAGCAGTGGCGATATAATGCACCTTGCGCGCGACGACCGTGCCGACGAGCAGGGAATCGATCAGGTTGTTCGGGTGATTGATGCAGAGCAGCACCGGGCCCGTCAACGGTACGCGCTCCAGATGTCGGACCTCGACACGCTCGAAGAAAAACCAGATCCAGAACCGCGCGATCACCCGCGCGACGGCGTAGAAGGCACCCATGTGCGGCTCCCTGATCGAGGCCGAAGCCTGCGACCAGCGAACCGGCGATGAGCCCTCCGGCCCCAAGCCGGCAAGCGTCCCGGCGGGAATCAATGAAGTTCGGAGATCGCGCTGACGATTCCGCGCCGCGATGATCGTGCCGCCGGCGAGGCTGCCGAGCAGCCCGCCGACGAACGACGCCGTCGTACTCCGCGCGATCGAGGCGCTCACGGCACTGGCGAGGCTCAGTGACGACACCTTCCCCGCCCCCATCGACGGCTCAGGATTCTCGTGAATGGTCACGCCGCCAATCGTCGCCGCCGAAGCGACGAGGGGGTGAGGGCGTGACCGATAGGAGAAGAGTGTCATTGTGTACCACCGGAGACTCCTACGCCTGCGGTAGCGTTGTGCCTTCGGAGTCCTTCTGCGGGTTCAGTGGCTTCTGGTGTTCTGCAATGACCTGGCTCCAGCGCTCCCGCCGTTCGGTAGAGATCGCCTTGAGCGGGTCAGTACGATGGAAACGCGATAACGCCCTCTGCCGGAAGGAGGAGATGTAAGGGAGCAAGCTTTTCATGATCACCTCGTGGCGATGAGACCTTCACCACCGCTCGAATCGTACTCTGCGCGCTAAGCCGCGGCCATTGGACCTTCGTCACACGTACAGAGCGCAGCCTTGCTTCAGCTCCGTGGCGAAGCATCAAATCATGCCGAAATGCCGGAGCGCCTCTTCGATCGCCTCGCGCTTCTCGGGTGGGCACGGCTCGATAGCACGATCCCGACGGGCCCGTTTCGCCTCACGTAGCGTCGGTATGCGGTGAACCGCCTTGACATGAGCGATCCACTCCGTTTTGGGGACGAAGCCGTGACGACTCTGCACGAACTTCTGAATCTCGACATCGGTGGCCATTCACGCCCTCCACGATTCCACGTTCCGGCATTAGGTAACCTGTGATCAGTTTCCTACGGGCTGGAGGGAAAAGCGTCTTCGTTCCAGCAACCCGTCTTGACGCGAGCTGCCGCCTCCGGGCCGATTGCTCGACCTGGCCCGGACCAGGTGCGTCGAGGGGATGACAAGCTTCGGGCCGGGCCGGCGATCGTCTCGACGCGGTGGGTTGTCGATGAGCCGCTTGTCCTCGCAGCGGAAGAGCGGGTCCTCGAGACTCCCTCCCGGTCGCGCAAGATCTCCGGCGGATGTGTCATTTTCACGCAGCCGCGCTCCGCTTCGATCCACCTGCGCTCCCGCGACGGTCCTCGAATGAGGCCGCGGCCCCGGGCTCGCGAGACGCTTCGCCGTGTTCAGGTGGAGTCATTTCCTTTTCGCTGCTGCGCGCACGGCGCTCGGAGGTGGTCGACGCCGCTCGGACCGACGCGCGCGCTCGGTCGCCTCTGGGCCGGCGCGGCTTTATGGCCGCCTTACCGTCGAAGAAGCACGCGGATATCTCTCCCCCGACTTCGTGACCAATCCCGAGCGCATGGAGGTATCCTGGGCAAGGAGATCCGCGGTTCCAGGGAATGGCCCGACGGTGTTGGCGAGGCGTTACCGGCGAGAGTTGAGCCGCGTGCGACACCGTGCTCCACGCCTCTTGAGGCGTAAGATCCGCAGTTCGCCAGGGGTACGTCAAGACGTCAGCGGGCGTAGGATGGTAGCGGCGCAGGCACAACGGAGCAGCGCCCGTCGTCAACGGCGCTCTGCCGTCAGTGAATCGACGAGGATTCTTTCCCATGCATCCCAAGGTCTGCACCCTGACTTACAGATGGAGGCCCAATGTTTCGTAAGACAATCATCGATGCCAGCAATGCCGACTCGATTCGGCGCACGGAAGAAAAGGATATCGGCGCCCTCGCGACGGTGCTCGTTTCATCGGAGGATGCCGATCATCCAATTGACTATGCCTTCGACGCCAACGAGGGTCGTGGAGCGACCCGATGGATCGCGGGAGAGCCTGGCGTGCAGACAGTCATTCTGTCGTTTGACGTGCCCCAGGCAATTCGGAAAGTCCGACTGGCGATCGAGGAACCGGACACCACCCGAACACAAGAAATGGACCTTTCGCTCTCCGACGATGGAGGCCGCACCTACCGTCACGTGCTTCGCCAAGAGTACAACTTCAGCCCGCCGGGGACGACGATGGAGCGGGAGGAGTGGACATTCGTCGCTGACTGCGTAACGCAGCTGCGGTTGCGAATAAAACCGGACAAGAGTGAGAGACCTTGCCGAGCGACGCTCACAACGTTCGCAGTCAGCTGACCGTGGTGGTGCTGCCAGTAAGCGCCATGATCATGAAACGGTCGGAAACGCCGCCGACCTTGCGCGACTCTACCTGTACGCTGCAGATGTCTGGTTGTAGGTATCGGCTCACCTTTCGAGTGCCTTCGTCAGGCAGCGTCCCCGGCGCTAGGACAGCGGCGATCTGAGAGGGGTGCGGCACTCGATGTCGCACCCCTTGGTCATGCAACGTCGCGCGTGGCTCAGAATGTGCCGACCGCAAGGGCGGTAAGTCCTGAGTGCCGGCGTGCTGGCTGCGCCGTTGTCGGCGACGCCGCGCGGCGTCCCCACGGCGTGATCATCGGCAGCCTGTCTCCTGGCGGCCTCGCCGCGGGTGCTGGCGGATTCTGCGCGCGAATTCGACGCCGTCCATCTGCGGCATCGAGACGTCCGTGACGACGGCATCGAGCCTCGGGGTCGCCTCGATGTGAGCCAAGCCGTCCCGAGCACTCCGTGCGAACAGCACGTGAGCGCCGCATGCCTCGAGAAAGGTCGAGAGAATCTCGACCGCATCGTCGTTGTCATCGACGACGAGAACGGTGAGACCGGTGAGGTCCGGGAGATCCAGCGGGCCCGCAGCGGTCATCAGGACTACCTCACCCTACCCGGTATCCGCTCCTCCTAGGCCAACTTTCCTGTCATCGGAAAACGTGCGGTGATCCTAGCGCTCGGACGCTCCACCTGAAGCGCACCGCGACGCCGCAGATCGGCTCAGTGGCTTGCCGCCGTCGCGATGGGGATCTTCGGGGTCCACCTGAGCCACTCCTTCTCGGCTTGATCGTGGAGCACGAAGATCGTGCTGGCGTTTGCCGGCGCTCCAGAGACATCCGGGGTGGCGAACGCCACACCGCCGATGGCGAGTGATCGGAGGGACTCGAGGCTGATGTCGAGGCCCTTGAAGAGACCGACGTGGACGTCCAGGCCGCTCACGCTCCAGAACCGTGAGCCACTCCTGACCAGCCGCGAGTATGGCTCGTCGATGAACCCGCTGATCCGCGCGCTGGTCGCATCGCCGCTGAGATGGGCGTCGATGATGGTACCGACTTCGATGCCGCGGTAGTAGATTGGCGAGCCGTTGCGGACCGACGCGAGGTGCGCCGTGGCAAGGACGATCTTGAGCCCGCGGCGGTCCAGCGTGGGTGACGGGTGATCGACGCCTGTGAACGAGGTCTGCGTCTTGCCACTACCCGGCAGCACCTGGATGTACGGGCCCGTCAGCACCGTGCCCAGCCCAGTGATGGACGCGGCCCCGATCTGCGGGCGCACGATCCAGAACACCGATCCCTCGCGCGCAATGGAAGCGGCTGAGTGTCGCAGCCGAGCGTTGACGATCACCCGGCTCCGATCGTGGCTCAGATCGACCTCGCGGACGTCGCCGATGGGCACGCCGCGATAGCGGATCTCGGTCTGGCCGGCCTTCACGCCCATCCCGTCGGCGAAGGCGATGGTGATGCTGGGCCCCCCCTGCTGCATCCGGTCATACACGAGGTAGCCAGCGACAGCCGCCGCCACCACCGGCACCACCCAGACGACCGAGAACGCCCATCGCCGCCGACGGACCCGGGCTTCCGGCACCTCCGCCGGGTCGGCCGTGTCGGTCATGTCCGCGCCTCCGGGGTCTCCCAAATCTGAGCCGGATCGAAGCTCGTCGAAGCAAGGATCGTCAGCACCACGACCGCCGTGAAGGCGAAAAGCCCGCGCCCAGGAAGCACGGTCGCCAGCTCGCCCAGCTTCACGAGTGAAACGAGAATCGAGAGCAGGAACACGTCCAGCATGGCCCAAGGGCCGATCACGTCGATGCTCCGGTACACCCACGTCCGAACGACGCGCCGGCTCGTCGACCGGAAGCGCGTGGTCGTTACCAGGTAGAACAGCCCGACCAGCTTCAGCAGCGGGATGACGATGCTCGCCAGGAACACGATGAAGGCTACCAGGCGCTGCCCATGCTCGAAGAGCGACAGGGCACCCTGGAAGATGGTGTTCTCCGTGTTGGGCCTTGGTCCAATATGCCGGCGCGGCCGCGCCGAAGTAAATTCCCGAAGAGGCACACCCTCCGAAGAGGCACATTCCAAAGAGGACGGAGCGCCGTGGCGATCGCTCCCATCCCCGGCGACGAGGATCAGCGATGCTCTACGAATTCTTGGACCGGAACCGCGACGCCCTGCTGGCTCGGTGCCGGGAGAAGGTCGCCAAGCGACCGGCTCGACGCCCAACGGAACAGGAACTGAAGTACGGGATCCCACTCTTCCTCGATCAGCTCATCGAGGCGTTGCGCGTGC
>DASTCJ010000228.1:0-2537 GCA_035605575.1 Candidatus Methylomirabilota bacterium | reverse complement strand
GCGGGCGCGGCCGCCTCGCCCGCGGCTTCGCCGAGCTCTGGCGCGACCATACCACTGCCCACCGGCGCGCCGATCATGGTTGACGCCTTGCTGAACGGCGTGCAACTGCGGCTCGTCCTCGACACCGGCGCGGATCGGACGGTCATCTCGCCGGCTGCGCTGAGTCGCGCCGGTATCGACACGACCATCGCGACGCCGTTCCGGATCAGCGGGGTCACCGGGTCCTCGTCGGCGTCGCTCGTAAACGTGCCGAGACTCGACGTCGCTGGCGCGCAGGTCGGACCGCTCGGCGTGGTTGCCTTCGCCGTGCCCGGTGAGTTCGACGGTCTGCTGGGACGCGATGTGCTCGATGCGTTCACCGTCACCTTCGATCCCGCGCAGAACCGGGCGACGCTGACGCCGCGCTGAGTCGCAGTAAGCTTTTCCATCCAACCTGGAGAAGAAGTTTCCCATCGCGACTCGACGGATAACCGGCAATCGTACGCTCACGGCGACGGATCAATCGGCACTGCTATTGCTGAATCCCTCCTCGGCTTCAACACATCTCTGTTCCGGAGGGGCATTATGCGCACCATGCCGACGCCCCCGTGGGCGTTGCTGCTGGCCGGTGGCGAGGGACGCCGCCTCCGGTCACTCACGAGGCAGATCTCGGGCGACGCGCGACCCAAGCAGTTCTGCCCGATCTTCGATGGCGAGACGCTGCTGGACCGCACCCGCCGCCGCGCAGATCTCCTGAGTCGCATGGATCATCAAGTCGTCGTGGTCACTCGCGCCCACGCGCCGTACTACGCGGCGCTCGCCTGCGATCTCGCGCCGGCACGGCTGGTCGAACAGCCGCAGAATGCCGGCACCGCGCCCGGTATCCTCTATCCGCTCTTGCGAATGCGCGAGCTCGCGGGCAACGTACCGGTGGTGGTCTATCCGTCGGACCACTACGTCTCCGATGAAGGCGCGTTCGTCGGATCGGTGAGTCACGCGGTGAACCTCGTGCGGCAGCGCAGCGATCTGCTCGTGCTGATGGGCGTGGAGGCCGCATTTCCGGAGACGGAGTATGGGTGGATCGAGGCGGAGGAAGCACCGCTCCCAATGGCCGGCGACCCCGCGTTTCCGATCCGACGGTTTTGGGAAAAGCCGTCGAAGCGGGTGGCCGAGCGCCTGTTCGACGTGGGCGCGCTGTGGAACAGCTTCGTGATGGTCGGCTGGATCGACGCGTTCCTCGATCTGGCGGCCCGGACGGCACCCGAGCTCATGCGGGCGCTCGATCCGCTCCGCCGGGCCATCGGCACCGATGCCGAGCCGCGGGTGGCGGAGCGGGTCTACGGCGAGCTCGCCGGTCCCATCGGATTTTCCGAAAGGATTCTGGCGCCAGCCACCGATGGTTTGGTAACTGTACGGGTGAAGGGTGTGGAGTGGAGCGACTGGGGACACCCGCAGCGCGTCATGGCGACGATGCGGCGAACTGGATGGCGGCCGGTCTGGCTCGGCCGCGTGGAGCTGGCGTCTGCGGGCTAGCCGCGTGACGCCCGGAGGACCGAGAGCACGGTGGGACTGATCCTGGTCGTGGAGGACGACACCGACACGAGAAAGGCTCTCGGCGAGCTTTTGACGGGGTTGTTCCCGAGCACTCGCGTGCTCATGGCCGAGTCCGGCGAAGCCGCCCTGCAACTCATCCGCCGCACCCGTCCGAGCGTGGTCGTGCTCGACCTGCATCTGAAAGGGATCCAGGGCTTCGACTTCGCTGCGCAAATCGCCGCGCTCGACGAGGGCCCGCGGCCACCGATCGTCGCATTGACCGGGGACTCGAGCCCGGCTACGTTGAAGAGGGCCGAGACCGCCGGCTTCGCCGCGTTCCTGCGCAAGCCTGCCGACGTCGATCGCCTGGAGTCGGTGCTCCGGCCGATTCTCGAATCCTGACCGGAGGTACCCCCGTGGATCTGCGCGACAAGACCGCCGTGATCACCGGCGGCGCCAGCGGTATCGGTCGCGCGCTGACGCTCCGATTCGCTCGCGAGGGCGCCAACGTCGTCGTCGCGGATGTCGATGCTCCCGGCATGGAGGCGGTGGCCGCCGAGGCGCGCGGCTTCGGCGTGAAGGCGGTGGCGGTCGCGACCGACGTGAGCCAGCTCGCGCAGGTGCAGGCGCTCGCGCTGCGCGCGTTCGAGAGCTTCGGCGCCGTCCACGTGCTGTGCAACAACGCCGGCGTGGCCGCCTGGGGCGGGCTGGAGTCGGCCAGTCATCGCGACTGGCAGTGGGTGCTCGGCGTGAACCTCTGGGGCGTGATCCACGGCGTCCGGAGCTTCGTGCCGCGGATGATCGCGCAGGGCGAGCCCGCGCACGTCGTCAACACGGCGTCGCTCGCCGGGCTCTCGTCGAACCCGTTCCTCGGCGTCTACAACGTGACGAAGCACGCGGTCGTCACGCTGTCGGAGACGCTGGCGCAGGAGCTCGCGATCATGGGGACGCCGGTGCGCGTGTCGGTCCTCTGTCCGGGCTTCGTGCAGACGCAGATCGCCGACTCGCAGCGCAACCGTCCGGCG
>DASTCJ010000141.1:0-37424 GCA_035605575.1 Candidatus Methylomirabilota bacterium | reverse complement strand
AGCATCGCGCACGCGAGCGGCTCGGCGAAGGCGGCGCGCACGGCCGGCGTGCGCGCGTCGAGGCGCACGACGTTGCGCGCGACGAGCCGCGGCGGCAGCGCGATGTACTCACCGTAGGCGCCGTTGGCGAACAGCAGATCCTCGCAGAGGTTCGGCCGGCCGGCGACGCAGGCCGGGCATTCCGCACACGGCGCGGAGTTGGCGACACCGAGGCGATCGCCGGCGCGCACGCGGGTGACGCCGGTGCCGACGGCGGTGACCGTGCCCGCGAACTCGTGGCCGAAGACCGTCGGCACGCGCGGAATCATCACGGGATGGCCGCGCCGGAGCGTCTTCACATCCGTCCCGCACGTCAGCGCGGCGTCGATGCGCAGCACGACCTCGCCCGCGGCCGGCGTCGGCACCGGCAGCTCCTCGAAGCGCAGATCGCCGGGCCCGTAGAAGACGACCGCACGCATCGTGCGACTCATGGCGTGACGTAGACCTTCAGCGCTTCGCGGGAGCGCATGAGCCGCACGCCCTCGGCCAGCTGCGCGAGCGGCAGGCGATGCGTGACGAGCCCGGTGACGTCCACCTTGCCCGCGGCAATGAGCCAGAAGGCGCGGGCCAGCGTGGCCGGCGACGACGAGTACGTGGCGGTGATGGTCAGCTCGCGATGGTAGAGCGTGGCCAGAGGCAGCGGCAGTACGTCACCGTCGCCGCCCGCGAAGCAGTGAACGGTCCCGCCATCGCGCAGCGCGTCGGCCGCCCAGCGCAGCACGCCGGCGCCGCCGCCGGTCACGATCACGTGGTCGGCGCCGCGACCGTCGGACAGTCGCCGCGCGCGCGTCGCCCCGTCGGCCGGGCTTCCCGCCTCGACGCCGAAGCTACGCGCGAGATCCAGCCGCGCGTCGTCCTGATCGACGCCGACGACGGCGGCGCCCGCGCGCCGCAGCAGCTGCACGAACAGACAGCCGATGGAGCCGAGGCCGACCACGATGGCCGTATCGCCGTCCGTCACGCGCGCGCGCTCGACCGCGCGCAGACAGCACGCGAGCGGCTCGACGAACGTCGCCTCCTCGTCGCCGAGATGCTCGGGCACGAGAAACGTCGCCGCGCGCACGTTCGGCGCGGGCACGCGAACGTACTCGGCGAAGCCGCCGGGATCGAGATGGCTCCGCTTGAAGTCGCGACACATCGACTCGCTGCCGCGCCGGCAATAGTGGCACTCGCGGCAGGGCACGTGATGGGCAACGACCACGCGCTGGCCAGCCGCGAAGCCGGTCACGCCCTCGCCGACGTCGCTCACGTCACCTACGACCTCGTGGCCGAAGACAGCCGGCGCGCGCGTCGCCGGATCGACGATCTTGGCGATGTCCGAGCCGCAGAGTCCGCAGCCACGGACCCTCACCAGCAGCTCACCCGCCCCGATGGCCGGCCGCGGCCACTCACCGGCCGCGATCTGGCCGGCACCGTGGAACACCGCCGCCTTCATCGCGCCACCCTCGCGCCCGCCCAGCACCGCAGCGCGATCGCCGCTTTGCGCCGGGCCGGCAGAGTCACGCGCTCGTCGAACACGCGAAACCGGCGCGCCTCGATCGCCTCGAGCAGCGCGTAGTAGATGCGGCCCATGATCTCGGCCGGCACGAGCGAGCGCGCATCCACCGACGGAAAGGCGGCGCGCGCGTCGGAGTAGAACGCGCGTGCTCGCGCCGCCTGGTGCGCCATCAGCGCCACGAATGGCTCGCCGTAACGGCCGGCCCGGAGGTCGTCGTTGGTGACACCGAAGCGGCGCAGGTCGGCCTGCGGCACGTACACGCGGCCGTCGCGCGCGTCGGCGCCGACGTCACGGATGATGTTCGTCAGCTGGAGCGCCATGCCGAGGCTCACGGCGTACTGGCGCGCCCGCGGATCGGTGTAGCCGAAAATCTCGATGCAGCAGAGGCCGACCGCGGATGCGACGCGATAACAGTACGGATCGAGCTCCTCGGCCGTGTCGTACGTCGCGCGCGTGAGGTCCATCTCGCAGCCGTCGACGATCGCCTCCAGCGCCGCCCGCGGCAGCCCGAAGTCGCGCACGGCGGCGGCCAGCTGGCGTGCGATCGGATGCTCGATGAGGCCGCCCTCGTAGCAGCGCGCGATGTCGGCGCGCCAGCGGCCCAGCTCCGTGCGCTGCACGGTCGAATCGCTGCCGAGATCCGCGATGTCGTCGACGGTGCGGCAGAAGGCGTAGACCGCATAGAGGGCGTCGCGACGACGTCGCGGCAGCGCCAGGAACGCGAAGAAGAAGTTGGAGCGACTCTTGCGCGTGACCTGCGCGCTGAGGCCGGCGAGGCTCACCCGGCCACCCGTCGGAGTCGCGCGTAGCCGTGAGCCGCGAACCATTCGACGGCGTCGCGCAGCGCGACGCGCACGTCGGTCTGTGGCAGGCCGAGCTCGCGGAGGGCCTTGGCGGGGCTGAAGTACATGCGCTTTTTGGCCATGCGGACGGCGGCGAGCGGCACCCGCGGCGTACCACCGGTGATCCGGGCCAGCGTCTCCATGCAGGCGGCGCCACACCAGGCCACCGCGTAGGGCACGCGCACCCGCGGCGGTTGCCGTCCCGTCAGCTCGGCGAGCATCGTGCCGATCTCCGCCAGCGATACGTTTCCGCGCGTGGCGCCCAGAATGTACATTTCGCCGATGCGACCGCGCTCCGCCGCGAGCACGTGGCCGCGCGCCACGTCGCGCACGTGGACGATGTTGAGTCCGGTATCGACCGTCGCGAACATGCGGCCGGCCATGAAGTCCACGATCATCTGGCCCGTGGGCGTGGGCTTGACGTCCCACGGTCCGATCGGCGCCGAAGGATTGACGATCACCACGGGCAGCCCGCGTCGCGCCAGCTCGACAGCCACCTGCTGCGCGAGGAACTTCGAGGTTTTGTACGGCCCGACCATGTCGGCGAGCGTCACCGGCGTGTCTTCCGTCCCCGGCGTGCCGTCCTTAGGGATCCCGAGCGCGCCGACCGTCGAGGTGTAGACGACGCGGCGCGCGCCGGCGGCGCCGGCGGCCTCCAGCGTCGCCCGCGTCCCGTCGACGTTCACCCGATGGAGCGCGGTCGGATCACGCGCCCACAGCCGATAGTCGGCGGCGACGTGATAGACGGTGTCGACGCCGGCGCATGCCCGTACGAGCGAGGCCGGCGAGAGCAGATCGCCCTCGACGATCTCGACCTTCACGCCGGCCAGCGCCCGGCGATCGCCGCCCGGCCGCGCGAGCACGCGGACGCTGGCACCGGCATCGACCAGCTCACGCACGAGGTTGGCGCCCACGAAGCCGGTGCCGCCGGTGACCAGCGTGTCCATCACGTGTCCCGTGCGAGCGTGGCGAGCGCACCGGCCACGCGCTTCAGCGCCGTCTCGGTGCTCGCACGCAGCTCCATCAGGCCTGAGACGGTGGTCGCCCGCGTCAGCGCCGCCGTCACCGCGCGCAGCGGGCTCACGCGCCCGTCATCGGCGACAGACGCCGCCACGGCGGCCGGGATGCCGCGGTCCGCACGGTCCGACACCGCGCGCACGACCGCGCCGAGCGCGCCGCGCTCTGCCGCCCACGTCAGGATTGCGGCCGACTCCATGTCGATGGCACGCGCGCCCGTCTCCAGCCACAGCCGCGACTTCTCGGCCGGTGTTTCCACGATGTCGGAGACGCTCAGCAGGGTGCCAGCCGGCGGAAGGCGACGCATCCTCGCCGTCGGCCATCGCTGGCCGGCGCGGTCGACGACGAGCTCCGGAACGACGAGCTCGCCCGCCGTCAGCTCGGGGGCCAGCGCGCCGCAGGCGCCGGCGGACACGACGAGGTCGAATGGGCGCAGGGCCTCCGCCCGCGCGCGGAGCTGCGACGCGCGGAGACCGACGCAAGCGATCTCCAGGGCGCCGCCGACGAAGTGGGGCCACGCGGACGACCGAACGCGGGCCAAGCCGAGGTGGCGGGCCAGCCCGCGCGCCTCGACGTCGACGGCGGTGAGGACGAGGAGGCGCGTCACGCGCCCGAGGCGGGCTTGCTGGCCTTGAGCGCCTCCCGGCTGCGCAGCCAGGCCGCGTAGGAGTTCCCCGCAGCGGTGTCTCGACCGGTGAAGCGGATGGAGGCGATGTCGGTGTAGGAAATCCTCACCGTCTCGCCGCCGTCGCGCGGAAACAGCTGCACGAACGGCTCGGGCACGTCGACGTCACGGTTGAAGAGATAGCCGACGATCTCCCGCCCATCGCGACGCACGAGCGTGACATCGCCGCGATAGTCGAAGGCGCGCTCGATCACGAAGGCGAGCTCAGGCCCGTCGACGACGCCGGGATCCCAGCCTTCGAGGCTCCGCTCCTGCTCCACGGCCATCAAAGCTTGCCGGTGACGGTGGCGGCGACCGTGGCCTTGAGACCCTTCCAGGAGCTGAACGTATAGTTCACGGCGGTCGGCTCATAGCCGCAGTGGACCATGCAGTCCTTGCACTGCTCGTTGCCACTCTTGTGGCCGTAGTGCTCCCAGCGTGTCGTCTCCATCAGCTCCCGGAAGGTCGCCGCGTAGCCTTCCTGGAGCAGGTAACACGGCCGCTGCCAGCCGAACATGTTGTAGGTTGGGTTGCCCCATGGCGTGCACTCGAAGTCGTGCTTGCCCATGAGGAACTGGAGAAAGAGCGGCGACTGGTTGAACTTCCACCGACGCTTCGCATTGCCGAGCATCTTGCTGAAGAGCTCGTTGGTCTTCTGGCGCCTCAGGAAGTGCTCCTGGTCGGGCGCCTTCGAGTAGCTATAGCCGGGCGACAGCATCATGCCCTCGACGCCGAGGTCCATCATCTCGTCGAAGAAGATCTGCATCCGCATGGGCGAGGCGCCGTCGAAAAGCGTCGTGTTCGTGGTGACCCGAAACCCACGCCGCAGCGCTTCCCGGATGCCCTCCACCGCCTGATCGAACACACCCTCGCGACAGACGGCCTCGTCGTGCTCGGGCTTCAGGCCGTCCATGTGCACGCTGAACGAGAGGTACTTCGAGGGCTGGAAGACACCGGCCTCGAGCTTCTCGGCCAGCAGTATTGCGTTGGTGCAGAGGTAGACATACTTGCGACGGGCCACCAGCTCCGTCACCAGCCGGCCGATGTCCGGGTACATCAGCGGCTCCCCACCCGGGATCGACACCATCGGCGCGCCGCATTCCTCGACGGCGGCCAGGCACTGCTCGACGGTCAGGTGCTTTTTCAGCACGTGCGCGGGGTACTGGATCTTACCGCAGCCGGCGCACGCGAGATTGCAGCGGAACAGCGGCTCGAGCATGAGCACGAGCGGATATCGGCGGCGCCCCCGGAGCTTCTGCTTCAGCACATACGTCGCCACCGTCCACATTTGTGAGGCCGGGACACTCATGCCTTCTGACTCTCCATCGCGGCCCACCGGAGCGGCCGCCGTCCGAGCACGAACATCAGCGCAGCGACCGCGGCGTGGAGCACGGATCCGACAGCCAGCAGCACCCACTCGCCGATCCAGGCGGTCACCGCGAGGTTGAAGCCGAGCACGGCGTAGTATAACGCTGTTCCACCGATGGGTTGGCCCCGGTCGGGCCGCTTCCGGTCCCATCCATATATATAGCCCCCGATCCCGACCATCCCGACCACCAGCCAGCCGACGAAGTTCGACAGCGGGACGCCGAAATATGAGCCCCCGTTCGGGTAGAAGAAGATGTGACCGAGGAACCAGCGGTCCCCCCGCACCGCCACGGGGTCGATGACGATGTCCAGCAGCATCATCAAGGTGCCTCCGAGCACCGTCACGGCCAGCGGCGAGGCCGAGCGGCCGAGACAGCGGCGCGCGAGACAGAAGGCGGCGTAGGCGAGGAACGTGAACGACAGCGCGTCCATGAACGGCACGTCACCGATGAAGAGCTCCTGCCCGCGTGTGAGACCGGTGTACGTGTAGAAGCCAAAGGGCACGCCGGTGCGCGTCGACGAGAACTCCGCGAGCCATGCGACGAGCCACACCCAGCCGCCGAAGGCGAGCGTGCGCCGCCAGCCGAGGTCGAGCGAGCCGCACACGAGGTACGCGGCCAGGAATGCGAAGACGTACGGACGGAGCACGAGAGTGCCGAGGACGATGTCCATGTGTCGGTAAGCCGCTGTACATGCTACCATTTGGCGTCGTGACGGCTCTCGATGAGGCGATCGGTCGCGCGCAGCAGCATCTCGTCACGCATCAAGCTCCTGATGGTCACTGGATCGGCGAGCTCGAAGCCGACCGAGCCCTCACCGCCGAAGCCCTTCTCCTGCGGCGTCTGATCGATCGCGTCGACCTGGGCGTCGAGGAGCGGGCGGTGCGCTTCCTCAGGCGACGTCAGAACGCGGACGGCGGCTTCAGTCTCTTCGAGGGCGGCGCCTCCGACCTCTCGGCCACCATCAAGGTCTACTTCGCGATGAAGCTCGCTGGCGTCGGCGCCAACGAGCCGACCATGCGGAAGGCGTGCGAGCGCATCCTGGCCATGGGCGGTCCCGCACGCGCCAGCGTGTTCACGAAGATTCAGCTTGCGCTGTTCGGCGAGTACGACTGGAACGGCGTGCCGACCATGCCGGTCGAGATCATGCTGCTGCCGCCGCCGTTCTTCCTCTTCAACATCTACGAGGTCTCGTACTGGTCGCGCACGGTCATCGTGCCGCTCCTGATCATCATGGATCGCAAGCCCATCAAGTGGCTGCCGGCCGACCAGACGCTCGACGAGCTCTGGCCCGAGCCGCGCGAGCAGACGAGCCTGCGGTTTCCGCGCGTGCCCGAGCCGTTCAGCTGGCGCGGTCTGTTCTGGAAGTCGTTCTTCATCGCGGTGGACGACGGGCTCAAGATCTGGGAGCGTTTCTCGCCCCGCCCGCTGCGCAAGCGCGCCATCGAGGCCGCCCGCGCGTGGCTCGAGGAGCGTACGGCCGTCCCGGGTGGGCTCGGGGGCATCTATCCCGCGATGGCCAACTCGATCCTCGCCCTCCGACTGCTCGGCTATCCCGAGGACCATCCGTTGATCCTCGGACAGCTCAAGGAGATCGAGGCGCTGGCCGTGGAGCGGGACGACGAGCTCTACTATCAGCCCTGCGTCTCGCCCGTCTGGGACACCTCGCTCGCCGCCAACGCGCTGATCGAAAGCGACCTGCCGCCCGACCACCCGGCGCTGCAGCGCGCCGGTGAGTGGATGCTCAGCAAGCAGGTGCTGGTGCCCGGCGACTGGCAGGTCAAGCGGCCGCACGTGCGGCCGGGCGGCTGGGCGTTTCAGTACGACAACGACTACTACCCGGATCTCGACGACACGGCCATGGTGCTGATGGCGCTCGAGAAGATCCGCGGGCTCGATCCGGATCGCGCGCGCCTGGCCAAGGAGCGCGGCGTCGGCTGGTTCCTCGGCATGCAGAACGCGGACGGTGGGTGGGGCTCGTTCGACGCCGACAATGATCGGATCTACCTGAACAACATCCCGTTCGCCGATCACGGTGCACTGCTCGACCCGGCGACGGAGGATCTGACCGGCCGCGGCCTGGAGCTTCTCGGCACGCTCGGCTATCCGCGGGAGCTCGAGGCGGTCGAGCGGGCCATCCACTTCATCCGTCACACGCAGCGTCACGACGGGCCGTGGTGGGGACGCTGGGGCGTGAACTACCTCTACGGCACGTGGTCGGTGCTGCGCGGCCTCGGCGCCATCGGCGTCGACCCGCGTCACGAGTACGTGCAGCGCGCCGTGCGCTGGCTGTACCGCTGCCAGAACGAGGACGGTGGCTGGGGTGAGACGTGCGAGTCGTACGTACGGCCGGAGCTGGCCGGCGCGGGGACCTCGCTGCCGAGTCAGACGGCGTGGGCGCTGCTCGGTCTCTTCGCGGCCGGCGTGACGAGCGGGCCCGCGGTGGAGCGGGGCGTCGAGCATCTGCTGAGCACGCAACGTCCCGACGGGTCGTGGGACGATCCGCTCTGGAACGGAACCGGCTTCCCGCGTGTGTTCTATCTGAAGTACCACCTGTACGCGAAGTACTTCCCGCTCTGGGCACTCGGCGTCTACCGGCGCGCTCAGAAGAAATGACGGGATCCACCGCACCGACACTCCTCCGGCCGTTCGACCTTCTCGGTGGCTGGGCGATCCGGCTCGTCGCCTCGCTGGGCCGCTTCGGGTCGTTCCTCGGCGAAGCGTTCGTGACCATGCTGACGCCGCCGCTGAAGTTCTGGGCCTTCGTGGATCGGATCAACTTCATCGGCTATCGCTCGCTGCTGATCATCCTGCTCACCGGGACCTTCACGGGCATGGTGCTCGGCCTGCAGATCTTCTTGACGCTGTCGCGCTTCGGGTCGGAAGCGTTTCTCGGCCCGGCGGTCGCGCTGTCGATCATCCGGGAGCTCGGTCCCGTCCTGGCGGCGCTGATGGTCACCGGCCGCGCCGGCTCGGCGCTCACGGCCGAGATCGGCATCATGCGGATCACCGAGCAGATCGACGCCCTCACCGTGATGGCGCTCAACCCCATGCGCTACCTGGTGGCGCCGTCGATCTTCGCCGGCATCCTCACCTTCCCCCTGATGACGGCCATGTTCGACGTGATCGGGATCTTCGGCGGCTATCTCGTCGGCGTGGAGCTGCTCGGTCTCTCGGCTGGAACGTACTTCGGCGAGATGCAGTCGTTCGTCGACATGGGCGACGTCATGCTCGGCTTCTGGAAGTCCGTGTCCTTCGGCATCATCGTCACCTGGGTCTGCACCTACAAGGGCTTCCACGTCGGGCACGGCGCCGAGGGCGTGGCTCGCGCCACCACGCAGGCGGTGGTGATGTCGTCCGTGCTCATCCTCGTCTGGGACTATTTCCTCGGCACGGTGCTGCCGTGAGCGCGGCGCCCTCGTGATCAAGGTCGAGGGAGTCACCAAGTCGTTCGGCGACCATACGGTCCTCCGCGGTCTCGATCTCGAGGTCCCGACCGGCTCCATCACGGTGATCATCGGACGCAGCGGCGGCGGTAAATCGGTGTTCCTGCGCCACCTCATCGGACTCGTCCGTCCCGACGCCGGGCGCATCCTCGTCGACGGCGTCGACGTGGCCCGGCTGGGCGGCCGCGCCCTCGACGACATCCGCCGGCGCTTTGGCGTCGTGTTCCAGGGCGGCGCGCTGTTCGACTCCATGACCTGCGGCGAGAACGTTGCGTTCCCGCTGCGCGAGAAGCTGCGCCTGCCGCGTACGGAGATCGCCAAGCGCGTGGATGCCGCGCTCGCGCAGGTGGGCCTCGAGGGCGTAGAGCGCAAGTATCCGGCCGAGGTGTCGGGCGGTATGCGCAAGCGGGTGGCCATCGCCCGCGCGCTCGTGACCGAGCCCGAGATCGTGTTCTTCGACGAGCCCACCACGGGCCTCGATCCCGTGCTCGTGAACACGATCCACCACCTCATCGCCGACCTGCACCGCCGGCACCGCTTCACCGCCATCATGGTCAGTCACGAGATCCCGGAGATCTTCCAGATCGCCGATCTGGTGGGAATGCTGTACGAGGGGCGTATCGTGGAGATCGGCCCACCGGCGTCGATCGAGGCGTCGGCCAACCGCATCGTGCGCCAGTTCATCCGCGGCGAGCCCGAGGCCGCGCAGTGACCGAGGAGGAGGATTGATGGACCGAACGCGGGTCAACATCGCGGTGGGTCTCTTCCTGGTGCTGGGCATCTTGGCGCTGGGATACCTTTCCATTAGACTCGGGCGCGTCTCCTTTTTCGGCGGCGGCGGCTACCCCGTGATCGTCGACTTCCCGTCGGTGGGCGGGCTGAAGGCCGGCTCGACCGTCGAGATCGCCGGCGTGGAGATCGGCCGCGTGGAGAAGATCGGTCTCGCCGACTACCAGGCGCGCGTGACGCTCCGGGTGAACGACAGCGTGAAGCTGCAGGAAGACGCCATTGCTTCGATCAAGACGAAGGGGCTGATCGGGGAGAAGTACGTACGGGTGAGCCCCGGCGGCTCGGACAAGCTCATTCCGCCCGGCGGCAAGATCCGCGAGGTCGAAGCCCCCGTCGATTTCGAGGAGCTGTTGTCCAAGTACATTTTCGGCAAGGTGTAAGGACTCGTTGGGAGTCGGACTCTTGAGGAGGCTCGGATGAACCGGTGGCTCGGGATCGCTCTCGTCTGTACCCTGCTCGTCGGTCCCCTCGCCGTGCGCGAGGCGGCGGCGGGCGCGCCGACCGAGCAGCTGCGCACGCAGGTCGATCGCGTGCTGAAGCTCCTCGACGACAGCACCCTCAAGGCCCCGGACAAGGCCCGCGACCGCCGCACGGCCGTCCGCAAGGTGGCCGACGAGATCTTCGACTTCGGCGAGACCGCCAAGCGCTCGCTCGGTCGCCACTGGGCCGCGCGCACGCCGGAGGAGCGCGAGGAGTTCGTCAAGCTCTTCGGGGACCTGCTCGAGCGCTCGTACATCTCGAAGATCGAGCTGTATGGCGGCGAGAAGATCCAGTACGTCGCCGACAAGGTCGACGGCGAGACGGCGGTGGTGCAGAGCAAGCTGCTCACCAAGGGCGGTGGCGAGGTCCCGATCGAGTACCGGATGCACAAGAAGGGCGAGCGCTGGCTCGTCTACGACGTGGTCATCGAGGGCGTCAGCCTCGTGGCGAACTACCGCACGCAGTTCAACAAGATCATCCAGACCTCGTCGTACCAGGACCTCGTGAAGAAGATGAAGACGCGCCAGGAAGAGCTCGGCGCCTCGGCGAGTGCGCGGCTCGGGTAGGACGCTGTGAACGCGATCGTGCTCGTGGCCGGCGTCGCCCGACGGCTGGCGCCGCTGACGGACACCACGCACAAGGCCTTGCTGCGCGTGGGCGGCCGCCCGGTGCTGGCGCGGATGCTGGAGGCGCTGGCCGCCGCCGGCATCCGGCGCACGGTGCTCGTGGTAGGGCACTGCGCCGATCAAGTGCGCGGGCTGGCCGGCGAGCGCGTGGGCCGCATGTCCGTGCACTACGTCCACAACCCCGAATACACACGCGGCTCCGTGCTCTCGCTCTACGCCGCGCGAGAGTATCTGAAGGAGCCGGCGCTCGTCATGGACGCCGACGTGGTCTTCCCGCGGGAGCTCCTGCGGCGGCTGCTGGCGTCGCCGGCGCCGAGCGCGCTGCTGCTCGACCGCGGCTTCGCCGACACCGGCGAGGAGGTCAAGCTCTTCACGCGCGGGGACCGGGTGATCGCCCTCGGCAAGAAAGTCGTTCCCGAAGCGTGGGACGCCGTGGGCGAGGGCGTGGGGTTCTTCAAGTGCGGCGCGGAGGCCGGTCCGCACTTCGTCCGCTACCTCGAGAAGGTCATCGACGAAAGCCGGGGCATGAACGAGTACGAGGACGCGCTGCACATGCTGGTGGGCTCGCACCACGTGGCCTGGGCCGACGTCACCGGCCTGCCGTGGACCGAGATCGACTTCGCCGAAGATCTGCGCCGCGCCGAGACGGACGTGCTGCCGCACGTCCTCCGGCTGGACGGCGCGTGATCCGGCAGGCCGCCCTCTACCTTCCGACCGCCGACGATCTCGACGGCGCCTTGCTGCCGGTGGGCGGCCGGCCGGTCGCCTTTCGCGCTCTCGTCCACGTCGTGCGCGCGGGCGCCGAGTGCGTCGGCGTCCCGGCCATCTTCCGCGGAACCCCCGTCGAGAGCGCCATTGCGGCGTCACCCCGCGTCCGTGGCGCGGTGCTCTGGCTCGATCACGGACGTCTCGCCCACGCCGCGACGCTGCTGGTCCCCGTGAGCGGCGTCACCCCGTCCGCGGGGCTCGCCGCGCTGCTCGCCGCCCACCCACCCGCCGTGCTGGCCGCATCGATGCACGACGGCACGACGACGCTGGTGGCCGACGCGTCGCTCACCGCCGCGCTGGCGCCGGCGCTCGCCGCCGGCGCACCGGTCGCCGACGAGATCGGCCGGGCGCTGAAGTCGCGAGAGACGGCGACCGTGGACGCGAACACGTGGCACGTCCGGGTGCGCGACACGCGCAGCGCGCGTGCCGCCGAGGAGCGGCTCTTCGCCGCGCTCGGCAGTCCGATCGACACGGGCCTGGACCGCGCGCTCCATCGGCGCCTGTCGCGCCCGGTCACGCGTGCCGCCGTCGCGCTGGGCATCACGCCCAACCAGCTCAGCGTGCTGAGCCTGCTCGTCGGCCTGCTCGCCGCGTGGTGTTTCTGGCGCGGCACGGCGACGGCCGCGCTGGCCGGCCTGCTCGTCTACGTCGCCGCCGTCGTGCTCGATCATGCCGACGGCGAGGTCGCGCGCCTGACCGTCAGCGAATCGCGCGTGGGCGAATGGCTCGACATCCTCGTCGACACCATCGTCCACGCCGCGCTCGTGATGGCGATGGGCTTGACCGCGCAACGCCTCGTCGGCGCCGGCGTGTTCCTGGCCGTCGTCGCCACCGTCGGCATCATCGCCAGCGCCGTCGTCGCCAAACTGTGGCCGACGACGGGCGCGGCCACGCCGCTCGCCACCACCCTCGAGAACCTCGGCTCGCGCGACGGCTTCTACGCGATGCTGCTGCTCTTCATCACCGCCCGCGCATTCGCACCCACCGCGCTGCCGCTGCTCATGATCATCGTCGCCCTCGGCGCCCATGCCTACTGGCTCGCGCGAGCCGCGTACACGCTGGGCGGCGTGCGGACCACGGACAAGAGCAGTCGGTGAGCCAGGCGCGCCCGCGCGCGCCGCGACCGAGCGAGAGAGCTACGCCGTCGTTCGGGGAAGCGGACGACGAAACACCGCGCGCAGGCCGAAATACGCGAACGCGTCTTTGAGATTCGAGAAGAGCCGCTTGAGGGGATGCATCGAGGGATCGGTCACGTACTCGAGGGTGAGCGAGACCCGCTCTTCGTTCTCGCCGAGCGGCGTGATCGCATGCCACAGCTTGTCGCCGTTGAAGGCGACCATCGTCCCCGGGTGCGTGGTGAGCGACAGCTCGACCGGCGCGCGCGACGGGTCCTTCTTGTAGAGCTGGCACACGAGCCGGCTCGACGAACGCTCCACGAGCCCGACCAGCACCGTGTACCGCGCCCCCTTGTAGTACGACGTGTCGAAGTGGAAGCCGATGTGATCGCCGGGCTCGGTGTAGAAGTAGAGCGCGCACGAGTGCGGATCGGACTGGGGGCACGGCTGCAGCGCGCGACCGGTGAGCGCGGACAGGAGCCGGATGAAGGCGGGGGCGCGGTAGAGAGCGAGAATGGTCGGCGCCTGCTCGAGCAGCGCGTAGTAGCTCACGCTGCCGCCCTTCTTGTGGCGCGGGATGTAGTTGCGATGGATCTGCGGCCGGACGCGCTCCACCTCCGCCACCATGCGCGTGAGGACCGACGCCGGCAGAAACTGCTCGAGATGGATGAACTCGTCCTGCTCCCAGTAGGTGCGGCGCAGGCCGTCGACGTCGAGCGCACTCACCGCGCGTTCGACTTCGCGTGCGATCTCCGTGCTCACCACGCTCCTCCGGCGCCGTCGGCGCCCGAAGGGCATCATACACGCTGTGCTACACTGAGCGCACATCGTTCCGCGCTCACAGGAGGCCTCCGTGGGATCCGTTCGAGTCGCCATCATCGGTGTCGGTAATTGCGCTTCATCGCTTGTCCAGGGCGTGCAGTACTACCGCGGGGCACCCGACGATGCGTTCATTCCCGGCCTCATGCACGCGCGGCTCGGCGACTATCACGTGCGTGACATCGAGTTCTCGGCCGCGTTCGACATCGACGAGCGCAAGGTCGGGCGCGATCTCTCCGAAGCCATCTGGGAAGCGCCCAACAACACCGTGAAGTTCGCGGACGTTCCGCACCTCGACGTGCCTGTGCAGCGCGGAATGACGCACGACGGGCTCGGCACCTATCTGTCGCAGATGATCAAGAAGGCGCCCGGCTCCACCGCCGACATCGCCAACATCCTGCGCGAGACGAAGACGGACGTGGTCGTGAACTACCTGCCGGTGGGCAGCGAGATGGCGACGAAGTGGTATGTCGAGCAGATCCTCGACGCCGGCTGCGCGTTCGTCAACTGCATCCCCGTCTTCATCGCCCGGGAGGCGTACTGGCGGCGCCGCTTCGAGGATCGCGGACTGCCGCTCGTCGGCGACGACGTCAAGTCGCAGGTAGGCGCCACCATCGTCCATCGCGTCCTCACGCGGCTCTTCATGGATCGGGGCGTGCGCCTGGAGCGAACGAGCCAGCTGAACTTCGGGGGCAACACGGACTTCTACAACATGCTGGAGCGCGAACGGCTGACCTCGAAGAAGATCTCGAAGACGGACGCCGTCCGCTCGCAGCTGGGCCACGAGATGGCCGCCGATGCCGTCCACATCGGCCCCAGCGACTACGTGCCGTGGCTGGAGGATCGCAAGTGGGCGCACATCCGTCTCGAGGGTCGCGGCTTCGGTGACCAGCCGATCAATGTCGAGCTCAAGCTCGAGGTCTGGGATTCTCCGAACTCGGCGGGCGTGGTCATCGATGCCATCCGTTGCTGCAAGGTCGCGCTCGACCGCGGCGTCAAAGGCGCCCTGCGGGCGCCGTCGGCCTACCTGATGAAGTCGCCGCCCGAGCAGTGGCCTGACGACACGGCCCGCCAGCGTCTCGAGCGCTACATCGCCGGCGAAGAGTAAGGTTGGCGACCTCTCACACCGGTCGGCTTCTCCGGCGCCTGGTCGGAGTCGCGTGCGCACGTCCGCTCCTCACCCTGGCCGTGGCCGCCGTCCTCACCGCCGCCTCCGGCATCTACGCGCTCACCACGCTGCAGTTCGCCACGTCGACCCGCGCGCTCCTGCCCCAGCACGAGCGCTACATCGAGCGCTACGTCGAGTTCGAGCAGGAGTTCGGTGAGCTCGACGATCTCGCCATCGTCGTGCAGGCGCCGTCGCTCCCGGAGGCGCGCCTCTATGCCAACCGCCTCGTGCGCGAGCTCCGCGCCAACGAAGTACCGCTGTCGCGCATCGCCTACCGCATCGATCCCAAGCAGTTCGAGGGGCGTGCCCTCCTCTACCTGTCCACCGACCGCCTGAAGGAGATCCGCGACCGCATCTTCGATTATCAGGAGTTCCTCGAGAAATTCGCCGAGCGTCCGACCCTCGATCAGCTGGTGGACGGCATCGCCACCTCGATCGCCCAGGCCTTCGTCAGCGGCTTGCTCGACCTCGGACTTTCCTCGGGGCCCGCCGGCGACAACAAGGGCGCGCTCGATCTGCGCTTCATCACCGACGTGGTCGCCCAGATCTCCGTGCGGCTCGACCGGCCGACGCCGTACAAGTCGCCGTGGGGCGGTCTCTTCTCGGTCGGCAGCGAGGAGGATGCGGCGAGCGCCGGCTACTTCCTCTCCGATGATCAGCGGCTGCTGTTCATCCTGGCCGAGCCGCGCAGCGAGCGCGGCTCGTTCACCGGCAATCGCGCGGCCATCGACGGAGTGCGATCGACGGTGGCCGCGCTGAAGTCGGAGTTCCCGGACATCCAGGTCGGCATCACCGGCAAGCCGGCGCTCGCCAACGACGAGATGGTGGCCGCCTTCCGCGACAGCGAGCGGGCCGGGCTGCTGGCGTTCGCGCTGACCCTGGGCCTGTTGATCCTCGGCTTCTGGCGAATCGGCAAGCCGCTGCTGATGCTCGTCGTGCTGGCCATGACCCTCTGCTGGTCGCTCGGCGCCGCCACGCTGATCATCGGTCACCTGTCGCTGTTCTCCGTGATGTTCATCTCGATCGTGATCGGCATCGGCATCGATTACGGCATCTACTATCTCTTCCGCTACGAGGAAGAGCTGTTCCTCGGCCGCAACCTGCGCGAGGCCATCGAGATCACCGCCGCGCGCGGCGGCCCCGGCATGCTGCTGGCCGCCATCAGCGCCGCCGCCACCTTCTACGTGCTCATGCTCACGGACTTCCGCGGTCTCCAGGAGCTCGGCTTCATCTCGGGCACCGCGCTCCTGCTGGCGTGGCTCGGGATGATGTTCGTCTTTCCGCCCCTGCTCGTCATCGTCGATCGCCGCCACGCCGACCGCCCGCGCGTCTCGGTCCCGCGCGCCATCCGGCTCGAGCGCGTGCATGTGCCGTTCGTCGAGCGCGTCACCGCGTATCCGCGCGCCGTCCTCGTCACCGCGGCCGTCCTCGCGCTGCTCTCGGTGTGGGCGTTCGCCTGGGTGCAATTCGACTACAACCTCTTGAACCTCCAGGCGAAAGGCACCGAGTCGGTGACGTGGGAGAAGAAGATCCTCGAGACCTCCGGCCGCTCGGGCTTCGCCGCGCTCTCCGGCGCGTCGACGCTGGAGGAGCTCCGTCGCAAGCAGAACGCGTTCCGTCGGCTCGAGACCGTTTCTGAGATCGACTCCGCTCTGCTGCTGATCCCCGACGACCAGGAAGAAAAACAGAAGATCATCGCCGACTTCGCGCCGATCGTGGCGCCGGTGCGTGTCAGCCGCGCGCGCCCGGCCGACGTCGACCGGCTCCTCGGCACGCTGGAGACGCTGCGTCGCCGCATCGACATCGCGGCCGGCGAAGCGCCGCCCGGAGACGCGCAGCGGAAGCTCGCGACGCTTTCCGACGACATCGCGCAGCTGGTTGGCAAGCTGCGGCGGACGGACCGGAGCGTGAGCGAGCCGTCGCTGACACTGCTCCAGCGGCAGGTCTATCGCGACTTCGTCACCTCCTTCCAGCGCCTGCAGGGCAGTCTGGCGCCGCGGGCCGTCGGCCTCGCCGACGTACCGCCGGAGATCAAGCGCAAGTTCATCAGCGATCGCGGGCAGTTCTTGCTGCAGATCCATCCCGCCGTCAACATCTGGGACCGCGACGGCGCCGAGCGCTTCGTGCGTCAGCTGCGGAGCGTCGATCCCGACATCACGGGCACGCCCGTCATCACGTACGAGGCGATCCGGCTGATGGAGCGTGCGTACAAGCAGGGCACCGTCTACGCCGTCATCCTCGTCACCATCCTGACCGCGCTGACGCTGCGTCGTGTCCGCGAGACGGTGCTGGCGCTGTTGCCGCTCGCCCTCGGGATGACGTGGACGGCGGGGCTCATGTACCTCTTCGACGTCAAGCTGAACCTCGGCAACGTGTTCGGCATTCCGCTCATGCTGGGCGCCGCCGCCGAGTTCGGCGTGAACATCGTCATGCGCTTCATGGAGGACCGCGAGCACGGCAGCGGGCCACTCATCGCGCGCTCCACCATGATGGCCGTCTTCATCAACGGGCTGACGACGGTGGTCGGCTACGGCAGCATGATGCTCGCCGCCCATCGCGGCATCTACGGCCTCGGCCTGTTGCTCACCCTCGGGACGACCGCCTCCCTCGTCGCTTCGCTGGTCGTCCTGCCCGTCCTCCTGCGGCTCTTCGGGGGCCCGGCCCGCTCACGCCAGCCCGTCACGCCGGAGCCGGCGCCGCGCCCCGCCACGGCGACGTCGTCCTAGCGGTCGAGCGCGCTCAGGCGCGCGAGACTTCGACGAGATTCGAGTGGAGGGCCGGGCCGCCGCCCATGTCGGCGACGCGATCATCGGTGAGGACGTTCACGCCGCGCCCGCCGGGATGGAAGCGGTGCCACCAGATGCCCTCGATCACCACCACGCCGCTGCGCGTCGCATCCGTCACCCGAGCCGTGAACGGCGCCTCGCCGCGCGCGCTCGCCACGCGCACGACCTCGCCGTCGGTGATGCCGCGCGCGGCCGCGTCGTCGGGGGAGAGCATGACCGTCGGCGTGCCCTGGCGCCGGCGCAGCCGCTCGGACTGACTGAACGACGAGTTCAGAAAGAAGCGGTTGGGCGGCACGATGCACTGCAGCGGATAGCGGCGAACGTCACCCTGCTGCGGCCCCTCACGCAGCGGCGTCCAGGTCGGTAGCGCGGGAAGACCGGCGCGCGCGAGGCTGGCCGAGAGGAACTCCACCTTGCCCGAGGGCGTGGGGGCCCCGTCCGCGAACGGCAGATACGGCCGCGGCAGCTCGAGGCGGACGGACTTCTCGGCACGCAGCCGTTCCCATGTCACCGCGCGCACCGCGGGCGCGCCGCCCGCGAGCGCCGCGCGGACGGCGGCCTCCGGCCCGCGCGCGTAGGGCGCGGCGGCGCCGCCGAGCCCGAGCGCGCCGGCCAGCGCGGCGCAGACGTCCCAGTTCGAGCGAGCCTCGCCCACCGGCGGGATCACCGGCTCCGCCAGCTGCAGATAGAACTGGCCGAAGGAGCGGTAGACGTCGAGGTGCTCCATCGACGTGGTGGCCGGCAGCACGAAGTCGGCGTAGTGCGCCGTGTCGGTGAGCACCTGCTCGTGCACGACCGTGAAGAGATCCTCACGCGCCAGCCCGCGCAGGACGAGCGTCTGGTGGGGACACACGGCCGCGGGATTGGAGCTGTACACGTAGAGCGCCTTCACCGGCGGCGCCAGCGCAGGATCGGTCAGGGCGCGACCGAGCTGGATCATGTTGATCACGCGCGTCGGCGCCGGCATGAGATCGGCCCGCTCGAAGGCGCCGAAATCGAGCTCGAACGCGCCGCCCGATGACAGCAGCGCGCCGCCGTGCGGATCGGCATAGGCGCCGGTCAGCGCCGGCAGACACGCGAGCGTGCGGCACGTCATGCCGCCGTTGTCGTGGCGCGACAACCCGATGCCGGCGCGGATGAACGTGCGCGGCGTGGCGCCGTAGCGCCGCGCGAAGCGGACGATCGTCTCGGCGGGCAGCCCGACGATCGGCGCCATCTCGTCGGGCGCGTAGCGCTTGACGTGATCGGCCAGCTCGGGGAAGCCGAGGGTCGCCCGCTCGATGTACTCGCGATCGACGAGGCCTTCCGTCACGAGCACGTGCATCACGGCGAGCGCGAGGGCGGCGTCGGTGCCCGGCCGCACCATCAGGTGCTCGTCGGCCTGGAGCGCCGTCGCCGTCCGGTACGGATCGATCACGACCACGTATGCCCCGCGCTCGCGCGCCTGCTTCACGAGCGTCATCACGTTGATCGTCGAGTAGGCGGCGTTGACGCCCCACAGCACCACCAGATCGGCGCCGACCATCTGCTCGGAGTCGTTGCCCGTCACCTGTCCGACCGTCGCCCGCCAGCCCGCGTACGCCGTCGTCACGCAGATCGTGCGGTCGAGACGGCTCGCGCCGAGCGCATGGAACAGCGGATGACCGGCCCAGTACTGGATCTGTCCCATCGAGCCCGCGTAGGAGAACGGCAGGATGGCCTCGCCGCCGTGCTCGCGCGCGATGGCACGCCAGCGAGCGGCGATCTCGGTGATGGCCGCGTCCCACGTCGTCGGTGCGAACCGCCCCTCGCCCTTGGCGCCGATGCGGCGCAGCGGTGTCAGCACGCGCAGCGGCGAGTGCACGCGCTCGGCGTACTCGCGCACCTTGCCGCAGATGATTCCCTGCGTGAACGGATGGCCGGGCGTGCCGGTGACGGCGCCGATGTGCCCGTCGACGACCGTGACCTCCAGGCTGCAGCACGAAGGACAATCGTGCGGACACACGGAGTGCATGGGGGCGATCTTAGACTATGATGGCCGCCGATGCGCGCGTTCATCGTGAAGAACAACCCGTTCAAGACGCCGGACGCGCAGCGGCTCGCCATCCTCTTCGCCGTCGTCTACTTCTCGCAGGGCATGTACCACGTGGCCGACCAGACGCTGACGCTCACACTCAAGGAGCGGCTCGGCATGTCGGCGGCGCAGGTCGGCACCTTCGGCACGGTCACGCTGGTGCCGTGGGTCATCAAGCCGCTCTACGGCATCATCTCCGACGGCTTCCCGGTGTTCGGTCGTCGCCGCAAGAGCTACTTCTTGATCACGTGCGCGCTGGCCACGCTGGCGTGCCTGGGGCTGTCGCTGCTCGGCGTGCCGACGTACTGGACCCTGGCCGGGCTGGTCATCGTGATGGGTGTCGGCTTCGCCTTCACGGACGTCCTGACCGACGCCATGATGGTCGAGAACGGCAAGCCGCTCGGCCTCACCGGCGCCTTCCAGTCCGTGCAGTGGGCGGCCATCAACGTGGCGACCATTGTCGTGGGCGTCATCGGCGGCTACATGGCCGAGCACCGGAGTCTTCGCGGCGCCTTCCTCGTCGCCGCGTGCTTTCCGGTCATCGCGCTGGTGTTGGGGGCGGCGTTCATACACGAGATCCCCGCGAAGTCGCAGCGCGAGGAGCTGCGCGAGACGTGGCGTGGCATCAAGCGCGCGCTGCGCGAGCGCACGTTGTGGGTGGTGACGGGCTTCATCTTCTTCTGGACCTTCAGCCCGTCGATCGGCATCCCGCTCTTCTATTACCAGACGGACACCCTCAAGTTCAGCCAGCAGTTCATCGGGTTGCTCGGCTCGCTGTCGGCGGGGGCGGCCATCATCGGCGCCGCGTTCTACGCGCCGCTGTCGCGTCGTGTGTCGCTGCACCAGGTGATCGTGTACTCGATCGGCGCCGGGGTGGTCGGCACCCTCGCCTACCTCCTCTACAACAGCGCCGCCGCCGCCGTCGCCATCGACACGCTGTTCGGCGGCATCGGCATGATCATCCAGCTCGCCTTCCTCGATCTCGCGGCCAAGGCCTGTCCGAAGCACGCCGAGGGCACGTTCTTCGCGCTGCTGATGTCGGTCTACAACCTCGGCGTGCAGGGCTCGCAGGTCACCGGCGGCTTCCTCTACGACTACATCGGCTACACGCCGCTGGTGCTCATCTCGGCGGCGATGACGGCGCTCACGTGGCTCCTCCTGCCGCTCGTCAACATCCCGGACATCGAGCGGCGCGCGCGGCAGGCCGGCCCGCCCCCGGAGATGGCGCCCGTCTCCTAGCCGGCTCGCTCGCGCGAGTCGCGGGCGGCGGCGGCGAAGATGCCGCGCGTCATGAGCGCGGTGGACGCCGCGGCGCGCGCTTCGTAGATCTCGGCGCGGACGGCGTGAGCGTCGCGGGCGTTCGGCGCGACGGCGACCGCCCAGTCGATCAGATGGCTGGCGAGCGCAAGCTCGCCACGCGCGGCGAGGGAACGTGCGCGTGCCACGAGCCGCTCCACGCCCCCGGCCAGCGCCGCGATTTCTCGGCCGAGCTCGGCGTCGCCGGCGGGCTTCAGGTGCGCGGCGTTGCCGTCCCACCAGCCGCCATAGAGACGCCAGATGTTGCGCACGACGAACGCGGGCTCGTCGTATACCGGCTGCAAGTAGGGGCGCTCCCTCAGTCGCGCCGGCGGCTGCACCTCGGCGAGGATGCTCGCGAGCGGCATCCCCGCGTTCATGCGCGCGAGCGTCTCGCGGACGAGGACCTCCAGCCACTCCGCGGTGTCCTCGAGCGCAGCGCGCACGCGGTCGGCGCCGAAGATCGGGACGCCGTGGCCCGGCACGAGGATCTCCGCGTTGCGCGCGGCCATCGCGCGGAGCGCCACCGCCCACTCGGCGGCGTAACGCTGGACCTTCTGCGGATTGCCGCCGTTGGGCGCCACCCAGAAGAAGAGATCGCCGCTGAAGAGCATCCGCCGCGCCGGCCACCAGATCCACGTGTGGTCGTCCGTCTCCCCGCGCGCGTGCGTCAGCTCGAGAGTCAGCTCGCCAATCTCGAGATGATGTGTTCGATCGTACGTCGTATCCGGATAGTCGTATTCCATCGGCCACGCCGGCGGAATGGAGAACTGCCGCGCGTTGATGAGCCCGTTGTAGGGCGCGGTCGCGCGATAGCGATCGAAGCGCGCGGCCACGTCGCGATGACCGACGATGCGCGGTCGCGGCCATCCGTTCGCCGCCGCCTCCGCGAGAAACGGCGGCAGCCCGCACACGTGGTCGACGTGGCCGTGCGTGTAGATGGCGGCCGCGAGCGGCGCCGTCTGCCAGCCGCGCACGGTGGCGAACGTCTTGTCGCGCGCGCGGAAGTTGCCGGTGTCGACGAGCACGAGGCCGGCCTCCGTGCGAATCGCGGTCACGTTGGCGAAGGCGTGGGTGAAGAGCACGCCGGGCGCGATCTCCTCGCTGGCGCCCGTCGCGCGGATGAGCTCGGGGCCTGTGATGTCACCGCGCCAGAAGCGCTCGGCGAGCGCCAGCACGTCACCCATCGCGCTCAGTCCTCCTCATCACCGGCGGTGGCGGAGGCGGCGCGCGCCCGACGCAGCCAGCGCAGCGCCAGCGGCACGTCCCCCTCGGTCCGCACGTCGAGCTCGATCCATCCGCGCGCGGCGAAGCGGCGGTGCGGACGCACGCCGTCCTCGCGCAGCGCGCGCGCCTGCTCGAGCGGCGTCAGGCGGATCCAGAGATCGGCGTCCTTGTCGCGCAGCGGAAAGCACGCGAACAGCCGCGCGCCCGCGAAGTACCCCCAGCGCCCGAACATCGGCGTGATCCGCACGCCGGGCCACTCGCCGAGCGCGCGATTGAGCCGCGCCGCCGGACCGGCGCCACCGCGCTCGAGCGCGCGGCGCGTCTTGCGCCCTTTGCCGAGCCCACGAAATCGTCGACCGCTCGCCATGGCGAGGCATTCTGCCATTGACAGCGACGAAGCGGCCATGCGAAAACGAGCGCGGTTCCGACCCTCGCGGCACAGGAGACACCCACTCGATGACGCCGACATCCCGCGTGCACTTCGAGCCCGTCGAGGGCGCCGGTGCGCTGTTCACGCCGGCCTTCAACGACTTCCTCGCCGCGCTGCACGACCGCCTGCACGCGCGCGCGGTCGAGCTGCGGAAGGCCCGGGCGCGATTGCTGCAGGACGCGCTCCACCACGGCAAGCCGCCGGCGCCGCTGCCGCCCAGCTCCGCCACCGCCGACTGGAAAGTGCCCGAGGTGCCCGCGGATCTGCGGAAGCCGGGCATCGAGATCTCGGGACCGTGCTCGATCACCTCGATGTTCATCAATGCGCTCAATCCCGGTCCCGAGGGCGAGCGCGCCGAGGGCGACCTCGATGACGACGAGGACTCGGGCGGCCATCGGCTGATCGACACCGTGCGCGCCACGCACAATCGCCTGGCCGCGGTGAACCGCGAGCTCTACTTCAACGACACCGAGCGCAAGAAGGAATACAAGATCGCGCCCGGCGAGCTGCCGTTCTTCATGCACCGCGAGCGCGGCATCCATCTCGACGAGCCCGACGTGCGCGTCGGCGACACGCCGGTCAACGCGGCCATTCTCGGCACCGCGCTCACGCTCTTCTACGCCGGCCGCGCGCAGGCCGATCGCGGTCAGGGCATCTACTTCTATCTGCCGAAGCTCGAGACCGCCGACGAGGCGCGGTTCTATCGCGATCTGTTCGACGCCGCGCGCACGTTGCTGCCGTTCCTGTCGCAGGCGACCATCCGCGCCATCATCCTCGTGGAGTCGCTGCCGTGCGTCTATCAGATGGAGGAGATGCTCTACGCGCTCGGCCCGTACGCGGCCGGCCTCAACGCCGCCCGCTGGGATCTGAAGGCGTCGATCTTCGAGTACGTGATGACGGATCCCAGGTCCGTGTGGCCGGATCGCTTCGGCGTCGACATCAAGACGACGCCGTTCCTCGCCAACATCTTCCGCCGGCTCGTCGCCATCGCTCTCAAGCACGGCGCCGTGCCGATCGGCGGCATGGCCACCGCACTGCCGAGCAGCGATCCCGAGGTCAATCGCGTGGCCGGCGAGGCGATCCGCAAGGACAAGGAGTGGGAGGCCGCGCAGGGATTCCTCCGCGGCTGGGTCGCGCACATCTTCCACATGAAGACGGCCGCCGATCCCTTCCGCTCGCTCATCGCCTCCGGCTTCAAGCCGACGCCGGCCATGGCCGATCCCGACAACTACCCGGTGAAGATCGAGGTCCCCGCCGGCCCCATCACGCTCGAGGGCACGCGTCGCAACGTCCGCATGGTCGTCGAGTACGTCGAGGGCTGGCTCAACGGTCGCGGCGCCAAGGGCATCGACAGTCTCGAGGGCAAGCCCGGCATCCATCCCGCGCTGATGGAGGACCTCGCCACGGGCCGGATGTCAGTCGCGCAGATCGCCCAGCGCGTTCGCCACCACGCGCATACCACCGAGGGGCCGACGGCCACGCACGATTTCCTCGTGGTGAAGCGCCTGCTGCACGAAGAGCTGCAGGACATCCTCTCGCGCCGCCCGAAAGATTCCGCCGCCCAGGAGCGCTACCGGAAGGCCACCAAGATCGCGATGCGCTGGATCAAGAACTACACCGATCTCGACTTCCGCTCGCTCGGCTCCTACACGCGCGCGGACCTGGACCGCATTGCGGCCGGGCCCGACGCATTGTGAATCGGAGACCGCCTTCCGGCGTCCGGGCACGATCAGGGGAAGTTGTAGCGGCTGATGTGCAGATGCACGCCGTGGCTTCCCCTCGGGTCCACGGTCACCTCCCCCGTCCCGTCGAGCCGCGGTGTGCCGGCCGTGCGCAGCGCGGCCGTGAGCCCGAAGAAATCTTCGGACACCAGTGACAGCGCGACCATGCCCTCGGCGCCGCCTACTTCCGCGGCCGGCACGATCAGCAGCGCGCCGTTACCGACGGCCAGCATCGTGCGCGGGCCGCCGTTCATGGCCATCTCGGAGAAGCCGAACAGCTCCTGGAAGCGGCCGGCCGTCTGCTTCACGTCCTTGGCCCCGATCACGAGGCGCTTGAGCCGCAGCGGCGAGGCGTGACTCTCTGCGCGCTCCGATGCGGGCGGCGTGGCGAGCTCCACCAGCACGCCCGCGCACGCACGTGGATGCAGGAACGCGATCTGGCCGGCCAGGCCGGCGCGCGGTGACTGGTCGATCAGCTCCACCTTCTTTTCCTTGAGCGCGGCGAGCGAGGCGGAGACGTCGGCCGCCTCGAAGCAGAGGTGGTGCAGGCCCTCGCCGTGGCGCGCGAGGAAGCGCGCGACACCGGTGGAGGGTGAGAGCGGCTCCAGCAGCTCGATCTCGGTATCGCCGGCGGCGAGCAGCGCCGCCCGCACGCCCTGATCGTCGATCGTGCGCTCCTTCAAGAGCGGCAGCTCGAGCACGTCGCGGTAGAAGCGGTACGCTTCGGAGATTTGCCTCACCACGACTCCGACGTGATGAACCCGGCGCATGACCTGGGCGTCCTCCTCAGCGAACGAATGCCGCGACCCGCCGCGCGCGCGCGTCGCGAATGCGAATGCGATGGTTCGGCAGCAGTGTCGGCGGCAGTCGCGACGGCGAGAACCAGTCGAGGGCAAGCGTCTCCTCGCACGTGGTGAGCTCGCCGCCGCGCACGACGCATTCGAAGAGACAGGTCACGTAGTGCCAGACGTTGCCGTCGGGGTAGCGGACCACCTGCAGGGACGGATCGGAGTAGACGCCGACGAGGCGGCGCGGCGTCACGATCAGGCCCGTCTCCTCGCGCACCTCGCGGACAACGGCGGCCGCCAGCGACTCACCGATCTCCACCGATCCGCCCGGGAGACCCCACTGACCGCCGTCGGCGCGCTGCTGGAGCAGCAGCCGTCCGCGACGATCGAAGATCACGGCCGAGGCGCTGGGCCGGACGCCGAGCGCCCGCTCGTGCTCGCGCTCGAGCGTGATCACCGGGACACCGTACCGGACGGCGTGCGGGTGCGCAAGCTAGCAGCCTGTCGCGATGAAGAGGAGCGGCACGGCTTCGCCGGGGCGCTCCGAACGTCGGGGGGTATGGGGGGCCATTTCGGGGTCCCCCATGTCACTAGGCGGCGGTGAACAGACGCTGGAACTGCTCCCACGGGACGGGCGAGGCCGCCGCCACCGCGGCGTTTTCTTCGACGTGAGCGAGCGTCTTCATCCCGACCAGAGCTGTCCCGATGCCCGGCGTGGAGCGCACGAACTGCAGCGCGCGCTGCCCATCCGTCGCCAGACCCGGCAGGAACTCGGCCACCACCGGCGGAAGATTCTGCGCGAGCCGGCCCTGATACATGGGCGCCGACGCCATCGTGTAGATGCCCAGCTTGCCGGCGGCGTCGAGCGTCGACACGACGGCGTCCCCCAGGCGCTGGTTGCCCCGCGTGAACGCCTCCGGCATGGCCAGGTTGTACGGCAGCTGGATCACGCGAAAGTGGTGCGCGTCGCCGGCGATCTGCCGCGCGAGCGTGGTCAACTCCGCCAGCGACAGGTAATCGGCGTCGGTCGGGTCCTGGCGATAACCGTTCCAGGTGGCGGTGCCATACACGCCGATGCGACCGTCGCCGGCGGCCTCCTCGAGCGCGTTGAAGGCGTCGCGCATGCGGACCATGAACGCGTCGCGATCGAGCTCGCCGAGCTCGCTCTCCGGGTTGTGGAGGTAGTAGACGTCGATCGTCTCCACGCCGAGATTCCTGCGGCTACGCTCGATCTGATCGGCGAGATAGCGCGGCGTCATGCAATGTGCGCCGCCCGCCACGTCGCCCGGCCGCACGATCCCGCTGCGCACGTACGTGTCGCTGAAGTACGCGCGCGGATCGGCAGGCACCTCACGGTCGAAGGGGATGAAGCCGCCCTTGGTCGCGATCAGCGCCTCGTCGCGCGCGAAGGCGCCGCGCGCGATGCCGGCGGCCAGCGCCCGGCCGATGGCGCGCTCGCTCCGCTGGTGACGATAGTTCACCGCCGTGTCGATCACGTTGATGCCGCGCTCGAGCGCCCGGACGACCGCCTTCTCGTAGGCCTGGTCGGTGACGTCGTCCTCACGGCCGAGATAGGTGCCGATGCCGAGGCTCGAGATTCTCAGGCCGCCGTGGAAGGTCCGGAAGTGATCGGCGGGTAGACGACTGGCGAACCGCGTGATGTAGCGCGCAGTCCCCTCCGCCGTCGCCCGGCCGGGCACCATCGCGGCCATTATGCCGCGGTCACCCCTCGCGATAGAAGAGAAGCAGCAATCCCACCGCCGTGAAGCACACCCGCCACGTCCACGCCGGCCAGCGGCCGGCCTCCGGCAGCCGCAACTCGAGCCAGCGGCCCCAGCCGGCGAACGCACCGAGAATGCCGAGCGGGGCGTGCGTGACCTCGGCCAGGAACTCGTCCTTCAGGTTGAACATCGCATGGGAGTGCGTGAGCAGCAGTCCGCCACCCACCGCGCACAGCAGCGGAAACACGTACGCCCACGGGCGCACGGCCAGCCGCTCGGTGCGCACCATCCACTCGAACACCCCGAAGGCGACGATGAGCAGCACGAACGTGCGGTGCTGCAGCACGTCGGGCAGCGAGAAACTCTCCCAGAAGCCGGCGGGACCGAGCGGCCACGCGCGCGGATCGTTGCGCACGAACAGAAAGGTGGCCATCCCGAAGAAGACGAGCGGCCAGTGGCGCGCCACGCGCAGGCCGAGCCGCTCGAGGATCGCCAGCGCCCCCATGGTCACCACGAAGAACCCGGCCCAGTGGTGGTTGTACTCCGACCACGCGCGCTCGACGGGCTTGCGCGAGATCTGTCGCTCCATGAGCGGATCGGCCGTGCGGATCAGCTCGTCGATCGGGGGACTGGTGAGCCGTGGCGGCGCCGGCACGAACCGCGCGGCGACTTCGCCGACCGTCGCGCGATCGATGGTCACGTCGACCGACGGCGGCAACGACGTGAGCGAGGCGGCCGCGAAGAGGATCGTGATGCCGAGGCCGAGCTCGGCCTCGGCGAAGCGGAAGAGACGCGTGTCGGGCTCACCCGACGCCACGTGGACGGCGCGCATGTTCGCGTACGCGAGAGCGAGGGCGGCCAGGAGCAGGGTGACCTTGCTGAGGACCATCACGCCGTAGGCGGTGCCCACCAGCGCCGACGGCTCGCCGACGTACATCCAGGTGAGCGCGGCGCCGGCCAGCACGAGCGTCGCCATCGCACGGAATGCGAGCGTCGAGAAGCGTCGCACGACGGGAGCGGCCGCATGGACGTCGAGCTCCGGCCGCGTTCCCATGAGACTCGCGTGACGGCGGCGCCAGGCCGCATAGAGCGCCAGATGCGCGAGGCCTCCGACCCACACGGCCGCCGCCAGCTGGTGCGCGCCGTCGAGCGCGAGCAGGAGCCAGCGGTATTCGACGCGGGCGACGGCGTGGCTGACGATCGCCGACGAGGCCACCAGCGCGGTGGCGCCGACGAACAGCGCCGTCCAGGCCACGCGCCCGGCCGCCCCCTCCGCCATGCGGCGCGCGAGGAGCGCCAGGCCGAGCGCCCACACCACGCGCGCGGTGGCGGTGAGCGCGAACGTCGTCGTGAAGAACTCGGTGGCGAGCACGTCGCCGTGCGTCGTCCCCACGGCGCCGAAGCTCACCATGACCACCGCCGTCTGCGCGGCCGCCACGCCGACGGCGGCGGCGCCGATCGTCGTCAGCGCGAGCACGGTCGGGCCATCGGGCTTGACGTGCGGCTCGGCCCGCACGACGAGTCTGAGCCACGCCGCGCCGCCGAGCGCGATGCCGGTCAGCACGAGGATCAGGCCGCGGAGGAGGACGTCGAGGAAGCCGGCCATCGCTCAGGGGGTCAGCCGGAATCCGTAGCTGCCGCTGACGACGTGGCCGTCGGTGGAGAACACCTGCCATTCGACGCGCCAGGCGCCGGCCGCCAGCGGCGGCACGCGGGCGATCACGAGCTCGGCGGGCGCGGCCGCGCGCGCGTCGATCACGGCGGCGGCGACGGCGCCGCGCTCGTCGACGAGACGGACGCGCGAGAGGCTTTTTTCGATCCGATTGTTGAACCGCAAGCGCACCTCGAGCGGCGAGGTCGCGATGACGGCATCGGGCGCCGGCGTGGCGCCGAGGAGCAACGAGTGTGCGGCGGCGGGAGGAGCGACCATCAGCGCGACGAGCGTCGCGAGGCCCAGGAGAGCGATCACCGCCAGTCGTCGAGGACGAGGTGCGTGACGTCCTCGTAATCCTGCTGCTTGCCCTTCTGCATGCGCACCATCGTGAAGTCCGTCTGGTAGCCGCACCTCACCAGAGTGCTGTAGGCCAGCCAGTAGCGCAAGTACACGGGCAGGATCACGCGCTGCACGCCGAGGTCGTGACCGAAGTCCTCGACGGCGGCCACGAACTGCTCCAGGTGCTCGACGCGCTTCTGGGCGGGGTCGATGGCGAGGTACTTCACGTAGAGCGCGCCGGTGGGCGCCTCGCTCACGCCCGGCGTGTGCACGATGGCGAAGCCGATCAGGTCGCGGCCCCGCTCGAGCAGCAGCGTGTCGCCGAGGGCGAGCCCGTCGACGATCTCCACTTCTTTCGCCACGTCCATGCCGCGGCAGATGGCATTGGTGATCTTGTGGAAGCGCGCCAGCGAGGCCTTCTTCTTCGCCTCCTCGAGGGTCGAGAAGCGTCGCACGGTGAGCGGTCCCTTCGCGAGCTTGGTGGCGGGCCGCGGGGCACCGCGATCGAGGGCTCTGTGCATCACCGCCGCGAGGTACTTGGGCTCGTACCCGAACTTGTGATAGAGCGCCAGGTGCTTGGGGCTCGTCGGATACGTCATCACCCCCTGCAGCGTCGTCTTGTTCTCCTCGAAGAACTCCTGCGTGGCGCGAATCAGCTGCTGGCCGATCGTCTGGTTGTGATAGTTCGTCAGCACGGCCACCGGGCCGAGCAGGCCGACCGAGCCCCAGCACACCGCGAGCGCGGCGCCGATGATCTTGCTGCTGTCCTCCTCGGCCACGTAGCAGCCCCACGGCTCCATGAGCCAGCGGTGATGCACGTACTGCGCGCCCGCAAACGCCTGGCGCGGCCGCGTGCCGAGCTGCCGCTCGAGAAAATCACCGAACGTGTGCTCGAGCACGTCCTTCACCCGCGAAAGATCGCCCTTGCGGACGCGGCGCACCTGCACCTTGGGCAGACGTCCTTGCGGGTCGAGGCCCGCACGGTCGACGGTGGCCCTCACGAGGCTCCCGCGAGATCTTCGAGCAGCGTGATGATGCCGGAGTGATCGAGACCACCGCGGCCCTTCACGCGCATGGCGCTGAAGAGCTCCTGCACGACGGCGGTGGCCGGCAGCGGCACGCCGAGGGCCCGCGCGGATTCCATGATGAGCCCCAGATCCTTGAAGTGCAGATCGATCTTGAACCCGGGATTGTAGGTGCCGGCGATGTAGTTGGCCTTCTTCTGCTCGAGGCATTTCGAGCCGGCGAGCCCGCCACCGAGCGCCGTGAGCAAGAGCTCGCGGTCCAGGCCGGCCTTCTTGCCGAGCGTGAGCGCCTCCGCCAGCGCGGTGAGGTTCACGGCGACGATGATCTGGTTCGCGAGCTTGGTGAAGCCGCCCATCCCGAGCGGGCCGAGCAGCGTGATCGTCTTGCCCAGGGCCTGAAAGATCGGCAGCACGGCGTCGAACGTGGCCTTGTCGCCGCCGACCATGATCGAGAGCGCTCCGTCGATGGCGCCCTTCTCGCCGCCCGACACGGGCGCGTCGAGCATCTTCGCGCCCTTGGCGGCGAGCGCCGTGCCCACCTTCTTGGACACGATCGGCGAGATCGTCGACATGTCGATGAAGATCAGCCCCGCCCTGGCACCCTCGACGATGCCGTCCTTGCCGAGCGCGACCTGCTCGACGTCAGGCGAGTTCGGCAGCATCGTGATCAGCACGTCGCACTGCGCGGCCACCTCTCTGGGAGTCGACGCCGCCTTTGCGCCCGCCTTGACCACCTCGTCGACCGGTCCCCGACTGCGGCTGTGGACAACGAGTGGATAACCGGCCTTGAGCAGATTCTTGGACATAGGTTTGCCCATGATGCCGAGGCCGATGAAGCCGATCGCTTGTGCCATGAATCCCCCTGGCTGGTATCCCGATGCCGCCCGGAAACACGCGCGAGCAAAGGCCTTAACACGATAGGCGCTATAGGGTCAAGGCGCATTCCGCTCGCGGACGCCCTTGAGCCACGTCTCCTCGACTCGAATGCGCGCGATCTCCGCAGGCGGACACGTCACGGGATCGGCGGATAACACGAGCAAGTCCGCGCGTTTGCCGGCTTCGAGACTGCCGCAGACGTCGTCGACACCGGCCGCGCGCGCCGCACCGAGCGTGTATGCTTCGAGCGCGTCGGCGGCGCCGAGCGCTTCCTCCGGTGCGGCCACCTGCCCGTCACGGCTCGTCCGCGTCACCGCGGCGGCGATGCCGAGCAACGGAGCATTCGAGCCGCAGGGAAAATCCGAAGAGAAGGCCTGACGGACACCCGCGCGCCGCGTGGTGCCGAAGGGCCGCGGCAGGACGTCGGGATCCGGCTCCGGCCCGCGCGACAGCGGCTGGCCCATGTCCCAGAGGAACGACGGCTGCGCGACCACCCAGATCTGGAGCTCGGCCAGTCGCCCGATGAGCTCGCGGGTCAGGAAGATCGCGTGATCGAGCCTCACGCGGGCGCGGCCATCCGGGCGCGCGCGCACGGCATCCTCGATCGCCCCGACGGCCGTCTCGATGCCGAGGTTGCCGATGGCGTGACAGACGACGCGACGTCCGGCGCGCCACGCGTCGAGCAGCCGCGCCGTCAGCTCGGCGCGCTCGTAGAAGAGAAAGCCGCTCGTGCGCGGCGCGCCGGCGCGCCGTACGCGCATCGCGCAGCGGTAGCCGCCGTCGACGAAGATCTTGAGGGCGCCGGGAGCGGCGTCGTCGGGTCGCTCGAACCAGCCGCGCGAGCCGACCATGACCTCGGTGACGTCGATGCCGAGCGCACCGGCGGCGCGCGCTTCCGCGTAGCGCCGCGCCATCGCCGGCGTCACCGCCGCGTCCTGGATGGTGGTGATGCCGAGCGCCGCGTAGCGGCGGCTGGCCGTAGCCGCCACCGACACGAAGCGCGTCTCCGCGCCCGCGCGCGATGCCGTCTCCACCGTGCTCATCGCGCGCTCGAAGAGCAGCCCCGTCGGCTCGCCTGCCTTGTCACGCGCGATCTCGCCGCCGGACGGATCGGGCGTGGCGCGCGTGATCCCGGCCGCCGCCAGCGCGCGCGAGTTCGCGACGCACTGATGATGCGAGAAGTGCATGGCGATCGCCGGACGATCGGGCACCGCCGCGTCGAGGTCGGCGCGCGTGGGATGCACGCCGAGCCGCGAGTGATCGTAGCCGACCGCGCGCACCCACTCACCGGCCGGCGTCGTGGTCGCGCCGTCGCGCAGCGCCTGCTGGACTTCGGCCACCGTGCGGGCGGCGCGGCAGTCGGCCCACAGCGTGTCGTAGGCGCCGATCGAGAAGTGATTGTGCGGATCGACGAAGCCGGGCACGACCGTGCGACCCTCGAGATCGATCAGCTCGTAGTCGTCCTCGCGCAGCCAGAGGATCTCGTCCGTGCCGCCGACCTCGACGATGCGCCCGTCCTTCACCGCCAGCGCCTGCGCGACCGGCATCGAGGCGTCCTGTGTGCGGACGACCGCGTTCACGATCAGCTGGATCACGGTCGGGCGGCGAGCCGGGCGAGCGGGCGGGAGAGGAGCACCACGCTGCGCGTCTGACTGATGTGCGCGCCGAGGCGGCGATAGAACCGCATGGCGCCGGCGTTGGTGCCGCGCACGCCCCAGCCGAGACGCGGCAGCCCCCGCCGCACGGCTTCGCGGGCGACGGCCGCCACCAGCGCGCGGCCGACGCCGCGGCTTCGCGCGCGCGGGATGACGTAGAGATCGTGCATCCAGAGCTCGCGCGCGGCGATGTCGGTGTTGTACGTGGTCGCGAAGGCGGCGTACCCGACGACGCGGCGATCCAGCTCCGCGACCAACGCGCTGAACGCGCGGCGCCGGCCGAACGCGTCGCGACGCACGGCGGCGGCGGTGAACGCGCTGGGCCGCGTGGCCTCCGTGCGGTTCAGGGCATTCGCCATCCGCGCGATGACGGCCGCGTCGCCGCGCCGTGCGCGGCGGATGCGGACGGCTACGCCTTGCTGCCCCAGAGCTCTTTGGACAGCCAGTCGAGCCCCAGATCCTTCAGTGTCTTCGGCAGCGGCTTGCCGCTCTTCCGGTCGTAGCCGACCTCGCGGTACCAGGTGTCGACCATGCTGTCCCACTGCGCGCTCACGGCCTGCCCCTTGGCGGGACCGTCGTGCGGCGTCGAGCCGTAGCGCTCCGAGGGCACCTCGAGGTCCGGCGTGAGACCGCATCGCAGCGCGACGGCCCGATTGATCGCCGCCGTGCGCCGCCCGAACTTCATCGCCTCGTCCAGCGTGTAGTACCAGCCGGTCGCCGCCGAGAGCGCGCGGCAGACGTTCTCGAGCCGCGTGCGCGTGGTGAAGATGCAGATGCCGAGCGAGTCCTCGAAGTTGCGACGCCCGCGGCAGCCGGCCACGAGCTTGGCGACCTCGTCGCCGTTGAACGGATTGATGCGCGCCGGCAGGCCGACCTCCGTCTGGTGAACGGGGTTGCCCGTCTCCATGGTCGCCGTCGACGACGTGGTGGTGTCGAGCATCTCCTCCCAGCGCGCGCGATGATCGTGGCCGCGCGGCGAGGCGCCCTTGCCGGTGTAGATGGCGGCGGCCTTGGCCGCGCCGCCGAGCTTCTCGGCCGCGCGCTTGACGCCTTCGGCGAGGAGATCGCCGAAGCCTTCACGCTTGCTGATCATCTGCAGCAGCCGATTGGCACCCTGCGTGTCGCCCCACGTGAGGTCGAAGCCGACCTGCTGCCTGGTGAGCCAGCCCTTCTCGAGCCCCTCCATCACCCAGCCGCACACCCAGCCGAACTCGTTCACGTCGACGCACGCGCGATCGATCTGCGTGTTGAGCCACGCCACGCCCGATTTGTCTTCCGTCACGCCGATGGTCCAGCCCGCGCCCGACCACCCCTCGTACTCCGGCTCGTCGACGATCGTGCCCTTGTGCACGCCGTCACGGATGACCGACATGTGGCAGTGGTGCATGCCGCAGGCGTTGCACTGATGGCCCCGGTGATCGAAGCCGTGGCGGAGCTTTGGCGCCTCCCAGTGCGTGATGTCGCCACCCGGCACGTTGGTCGTGTAGTTCTTGATCGGCAGCGCGCCGAGCTTGGAGAGGTTCACCACGCCGGGCAGCGTGCCGTACTCGTAGAGCGAGCGCGCCGACGGGTCGGTCTTCAGATCGTGGGCGATGTCGTCCGCGCACTGCACGAGCCCGCGCGGATCGGCCGCACGCAGCGCCTTGGTCCCCTTCACGATGGCGACGGCCTTCAGCTTCTTCTTGCCCATCACGGCACCGACGCCGTTCTTGGAGGCGACGTGGCCGTAGTCGCCCTGGATGGCGGCAAAGCGCACGAGCTTCTCGCCCGCCGGCCCGATCGAGTAGACGGAGAGCTGATGGCCGCGCATGCCGAGGTCGGCGCTCAGCGCATCCTGCGTCTCCCACGTGTCCTTGCCGAGGTAGCTCTTCGCGTCGCGCAGCTCGACGCGATCATCGTCGATGTAGAGGTACACCCAGTCCTTCGACTGCCCCTGGATGACGATCGCGTCGTAGCCGCAATACTTGAGATTCGTCCCGAAGAAGCCGTTGGCCTGCGTCGAGGTCGGGCCGTTGGTGCCGGCCCCGATGGTGACGACGGTGAGTCCGCCCGTACCCCACACGGGCAGTCCGGCCAGCGGTCCGGTGGCCAGCACGAGGCGATTGTCCGGATGGTCCCAGCTGACGTTGCCTTTGCCCTTGCGCGTCTCGCGATAGAGGATCATGGCGCCGAGGCCGATGCCGCCGAGCAGCTGGCGCATCTCCTCCGGGCTCCATGGCTCCCCCCAGCACTTCCGCTTGGTGAGGTCGACGCGCAGGAGCTGTCCGGCGAAGCCACCGGGCACGGTCGGCGGCGGCGCGTCGGAGGATTTCGGCATCTTGCGGGTCTCGGTCGGAGTCATCAGGAGATTCATACGGCCACCGGGCTCTCGCCGGGCGCCTTCGACGGGCGGCCCAGGACGGTTTCGGGAAGAAGTGTGCTCGTCGTCTTCGAGGCGATGAACGCCGTCTTGACGTCGAACGGGTTCGATTTCAGGTAGTCCTTGAATCGGCCGAGGGAGACGCCCGTCTGCACGAGCCCCTTCAGCATCCCGACGTCGTTCGTCGTCCAGATATCGTTGGAGCGCCCGATGATGATGGCGCCGGTGAGACGATCGCCGGTGAAGAGCAGCTTTCGGTAGGCGTTCCGGTCTTTCTTCAGCGCGCTGATGGTCTCCACCTTGGCGTCGTCCCAGGCTCCGAAGGACGCGGCGTCGAGATGACACACCTCGACGATGTTGATGATGAGCGAGCCCTTGTACCCGACGTTCTTGCCGGCCATGTTGGAGCCCACCACGCGCCCGTGCTCCTGCGCCGTCGGCTCGATCGCGTGCACGGCGGCGGCGCCGGAGATCAGGTCGCGCCCCTCCGCCACGTCCCCCGCCGCATAGACGTTCGGCACGTTGGAGCGGAGGTGCTCGTCGACGACGATCCCCTGCCTGATGTTGATGCCGGAGTCCTTGAGCCATTCGAGATTGGTCCGGATGCCGGTGGCCATGATCACGGCGTCGCACACGATCTCCGGTCCCGTCGAGAACTTCAGCCGCTTCTTGCCCTTGGCATCCTCGATGCGCGTGAGCTTGACGTTCGTGCGGATGGTGACGCCATGCGCTTTGAGCCAGCTCGCCACGAGCTCCGCGCCGGCGTCGTCGACCATGCGCGGCAGGATGCGCGGCGCCAGCTCCACGATCGTCAGCCTGGCGCCGAGCGAGAGAATCGAATTCAGGATCGTGAACGAGATGAAGCCGGCGCCGACCATGACCACGTGGGTGCCACGGCTGATACTGCCGATCACGCCGCGCGCCTCGTCGAGCGTCCAGAAGGAATGGACACCGGGGAGGTCGGCGCCGGCCACCGGCGCCCGCACGGCGGACGAGCCGGTGGCGATGAGGCAGTCGTCGTACTCGAGACGCGTGCCGTCGTCGAGCGTGCACACGTTGGCTTTCACGTCGAGGCCGCTGGCACGGCGACCGATGTACGTCTTCACGTTCCACTTGGCGAGCTGCGCGGCGCTGGCCGTGAACACGTGCGACTCCGCGATCGTCTTGTCGAGGTAGTACGGCAGGACCATCCGCGAGTACGGGCGCTCCGCGCTGACGAGCGTGATCTCCGAGGGCTCGCGCTCCTCCTCGCGGATCGTGCGCATGGCGTTCATGCCCGCCGTGCCGCCGCCGATGATGAGATGCCGGGTCGCCATCAGCGGCCTCCCGCCATCGCGAGCACGTGGGTGGCGCGCTCGCGCGCGAAGTCGCCGAGCCAGTCGGCCGTCGCCACGTCCTCGTACTCGATGGCCGCCGTCGGACAGGCATGCGCGCAGGCCGGATCGCCGCCACAGAGGTTGCACTTGAAGGCCTTGCGCGTCCCGGTGTCGTAGAAGACCGTGCCGTACGGGCATGCGATCGTGCAGAGCTTACAGCCGACGCACTTGTCGTCGAGCACGTCCTTGGCGCCCGCGATGTTGATGGTGATGGCGCCCACCGGGCAGGCGGTCATGCACCAGCCTTCCGCGCACTGCGTGCACGTGTACGGTGCATACGAGGTGTGCCCCTCGAAGGGCGACACGCGGATGACGGACTTCGCGGGCTGATACGTCCCCGTCTGCATGTACGAGCACGCGATCTCGCAGCGCAGACAGCCGGTGCAGCGCTCGGGCGTGATCTTCAGAACTCTCACCGTTTCTTCTTCCCCTGTCGTTTGCCGCCGCGCTCCAGACGCTCGATGAACTCGTCGAGCGGGATCGCCGCCAGTGTCATCCCCGCCACCCCGCCGCGCGCGCCGAGCTCCACCGACACGCGGGAGATCGTCGCGTTGTCCGGCGCTTCCACGATCGTCACGAAATCGTACGGGCCGAGGACGGCGTACTGCGCGACCACGCGCGCACCCATCCGCTGCACGTCGGCATTGACCTTCTTGATCCAGCCCGGCCGCTCGCGCAGGACCTTGCGGCCGGACTCCGAGAGTGAACTCAGCATCACGTACAGGCTCACGGCGGGCCCCCCTCGATACATGCTCGACGCGAACGCGCGAAGTATAGCACGCGAATTCGGCGGCTTTGGGGCTGCAGCCGCCCGCCGTGACCTCTGCAGCGGGTTGCCACAACGCCGCAGCGCACGCTCACCGCGCGCGGCGCATTCGGTATCGGAGGGCTCGTTTTTCAGGTATGGCACGCGCCTTGCGCTGTGCCGCAGCATGGCGACTGCGCGGCGAGCCGTGATCGGGCTCGCGTCGTTGCTGATCTTCACCGGATGCGCCACCTCGACGCGGATGGCGCGCATGGGACCGTTACCTTTCATGGAGCCGCTGGTGACGCTCATCGTCAGCGACGATCGCCGCGTGGTGGAGCAGGAGTGTCGCGACGTGCCGGCGCTCGGCCCGATTCTCGGCTGCTCGAGGTGGCACACGATCCGCGTGGACGGCACCACGGACGTGAAGGTGATGAAGGTCGTGCGCTACGCCGACGCCGTCCCCTCCGCGCTTGCCCTCGAGATCGACGTCCACGAGCTCTGCCACGTCGTGGCCGCGCTCCAGGCGATCGAGGATCCCTGCCACCTCGACACCAACGGCATGATCCAGTCCGCCGCCGGCGCGGCCGCCTCTCCGCGCGCTCGCTAAAAACGGTTGAGCCGTCATCGAGAGACGCGCCGGGTTCCCCGGCGCGTCTCCGAGCGCCCGGGGGGCATGGGGGGCCCTTCGGGGCCCCTGGCCTCGTTGAACTCCGCTGCTGCTAAACGACTCCG